>JAEZAD010000355.1 GCA_023430565.1 Verrucomicrobiota bacterium | reverse complement strand
ACGGGGGAAGCGTTTGCTGGTGGTTCGCGGTTACGGGGAACCACTTGCTCAGCTCGTGGGCACCGGGCGGTGCGCAACAAAGGGCGGCGGGGCGTGTCCGCGGGGGGCGCCATGGCTGCTCCTGGATCGACTGGAAATGTGATCGCTGCGCTCGCGAGTTTTTTCATTCCCGGGCTGGGTCAGCTGCTGCAGGGAAAGCTGATTCGCGCGCTGGTGATGTTCGTGCTGGCGGCGGTGTTGTGGTGGTTCCTGCTGGGGTGGGTGATCCACCTTTGGTCGATCCTGGATGCGGCGCTTTACAAGCGGCCGGCGGAGCGATGAGGTGAGAGGTGCGGCGCCGCGGAAGGCGGGCCGATCGGAATTTTGCCCGCCGCGGTTGGCGGGTGTAGTGAAAATGTGAATGCGATCCCCATGAAACGTTATCTGCGTGTGCTGGGCTGCGGCGTATGTGTCGCGGCGTTTTTTTCCATGAATGTGGCGTTGCGCGCCGACGATGTGACCGACTCGGTCGACGAGGCGTTGAAGGCGTATAAAGACAAGGACTACGCGATGGCGGCGCAGGCGCTGGATGCGGCGGCGCAGCTGGTGCGGCAGAAGCGCGGGGAGTTGTTCAAGGAGCTGCTGCCGGAAGCGCCGTCGGGTTGGGAGGCGGAGGAGGCGAGTTCGTCGTCGGCGGGCGCCGCGATGTTTGGCGGCGGCGTGACGGCGGAGCGGAATTACACGAAGGGCGACGCGAGCGTGTCGGTGAAATTCATCACGGACTCTCCGATCATGCAGGGCGTGATGATGATGATGGGGAATCCGATGTTCGCGAATGCGGATGGCGGGAAGCTCGAGCGCATCAAGGGCCAGAAGGCGATTTTCAAGAATCAGGACGGCAGCGGCTCGGTGAACGTGGTCGTGGGCGGGGCGTTGCTGGTGCAGATCGAGGCGTCGGACACGAGCGACGCGGATCTGCGGAAGTTCGCGGAGTCGGTGGATTACGCGAAGCTGGCGGAAATGTTGTAGGGTGGACGGGGGTGGGTGGTCCGCCGTCGAAAGATAAACAACCCGGCGGAGACGCCGGGTTCCACCCACCTATTCCTATTTGACCCAGGCGGGCACGGTGCCGAGTTCGATGTCGAAGACGAAGCGGCCGATGAGCCAGACGAGGGCGACGATGATCGGCACGAGGAGGAGGTTAAGGAGCAGGCCGGCGCGGGCCATTGCGGGGAGGCGGACGAGGCCGCTGCCGAAGACGATGGCGTTGGGCGGCGTGCCGACGGGGAGCATGTAGGAGCAGTTGGCGGCGAGCGCGGCGGGAATGACGAAGAGCAGCGGGTTCTCGCCCATGCCGATGGCGATCGAGGCGGCGATCGGGAGAAAGGTGGCGGCGGTGGCGGTGTTGCTCGTGAGTTCGGTGAGCATCAGGATGCCGAAGCAGATGATCGCGACGGCGGCGATGACGGGAAGGCCGTCGAGTCCGGCGGAAAGTTCGCCGAGGTAGGTGGCGAGGCCGTGTCGTTCGATGTTGCCGGCGAGGCTGAGTCCGCCACCGAAGAGGAGGAGGACCTCCCACGGGAGGCCTTTGGTGGCTTCCCAGTTCATCACGAATTCGCCGCGCTGCGGGGAAACGGGAATGAGGAAGAGCGCGATGGCGCCGGTCATCGCGATGGTGGTGTCGGAGACGAGTGGAAGGGAGCGGGCGATGAGAGGTTGAAAAACCCAGGCGAGGGCGGTGAGACCGAAAACGAGGGCGACGCTGGTTTCGCCGCGGCTGAAGGGGCCGAGGCGGGAGCGTTCGCTCGCGATGAGCTGGCGCATGCCGGGGAGTTCGGCGCGGCCGAGTCGAAACGAAACGCGGGTGAGGACCCAGTAGACCACCGGAAGCGTGACGAGCATGACGGGCACGCCGAGGAGCATCCATTGGCCGAAGCCGATTTTGAAATGGTAGACGTCGTCGAGGTAGCCGGCGAGAAGGGCGTTGGGCGGCGTGCCGATGAGGGTGGCCATGCCGCCGGTGGTGGAGCCGTAGGCGACGGACAGCATGAGGGCGGTGCCAAAGCCACGGAGCGCGGGGGTGTCGCGTGAGGAGTCGGGGAGAAGTTGGACGACGGACATCGCGATCGGGAGCATCATCAGCGCGGTGGCGGTATTGCTGACCCACATGCTCACCAGCGAAGAGGCGAGGAGGAAGCCGGCGACGATGCGGGTGGGCTGGGTGCCCATGGCGCCGATGAGATTGATGGCGACGCGGCGGTGGAGATTCCAGCGCTGCATGGCGAGGGCGATGATGAAGCCGCCGAGGAAGAGGAAGATCAGCGGGTTGGCGTAGGGAGCGGCGGACGCGCGGATGTCGCTGAGTTTAAGGGCGGGAAACAGGACGAGCGGGAGCAGGGCGGTGACAGGAATGGGAATGGCTTCGGTCATCCAGAGCACGGCCATCAGTGCGGCGGCACCGGCGGTGCGCCAGCCCGGTTCGCTGAGGCCGGTGGGAGGATCGACGAGGCAGGTGAATAGGAGAAGCGCGGGGCCGATGATCCAGCCGGACCACTGGCGAAGGCCGTAGGTGGAGGGGCGTTCGACGGATTCCTTAAAAGGGTGGGCGGAGCCGTGACGCGCCGGCGAGTCGGGCGAGGGGGGCATGGGGCGTGGCCGGACCGTAGCGGCGAATCGAGGGAGGTCACGCCCGGAGGTGTTGATGCCGTTGAATGCGCGGTGGCGGAAAAGGAGGGAGTGGCTATGGGTGGGCGGTGATGACGACCGGCGATGTCTCCGCGGAAAACGCGAGCGAGCGCGATCCCGAGGATCTCGTGGAAGTGGGCGTGTATTCGAACTCCAAGGACGCGTCGCAGCATGGCCTGGTTGTGCTGGCGCGCGGGCATGCCTACTGGTTGCAGCCGAAAGCGGAAGGATTCGGATTGTGGGTGAACGCGGCGGTGGCGGAGGACGTGCGGGAGCAGTTGCGGAAATTCGACCGGGAGAGCGCGGGCTGGCCGCCGCGGGCGTGGATGGATGCCGGGGCGCGACGGAAGCTGGAGTTGTTCACGCCGCTGTGCTGGGCGCTGATGGCGATCGGGTCGTTTCGGGCGCAGTGGGAGTGGCCGGCGTGGGTGGAGCGCGGGGCGCTGGAGGCGCGCGCGGTGGTGGAGGGGGGCGAATGGTGGCGGGCGGCGACGGCGTTGTTTTTGCACGCGGACGCGGGGCATCTGACGTCGAATCTGATCAGCGGCGTGTTCGCGTTTGCGGCGGTGGTGACGACGATGGGGATCGTGCGCGGGTGGGTGGCGATCTGGGTGGCGGCGATCGTGGGGAATCTGGCGGTGGCGTGGATGAACGCCGGGAGCGACTATCGGTCGGTGGGGGCGTCGACGGCGGTGTTTGCCGCGCTCGGGGTGTTGGTGGGTCGGTCGGTGCGGGTGGCGATGCGGGCGGAGCGGGCGCGGCGGTGGCGGGCGGCATTGCTGCCGCTGGCGACGGGTGTGGCGGTGCTGGGACTTTACGGGGCGGGCGAGCAGCGGGTGGATGTGCTGGCGCACGTGACGGGGTTTGTGGCGGGGGTGGTGGCGGGCGCGGTGGGGGCGCGGTGGGGGCGCGTGCCGCACCTGGTGGGCGCGGCGCACCAGAGGAGAATGTAACGTAATGTATTACAAACCGGTCTGGGTGGGACGTGAGTTTGTAATATAATACGTTACAAAAGGGTTGGAGGTTGTGGAGGAAGGGCGGGGGGCATGGACGGTGTGTGGGGGCTTGCGGCGATCGTGGTTGCCGGCGCATCGGGAGTGTCAGCGTCGGGGGCGACTGTTGCGGTCCAAGGATTCGAATGTGGGGTGGGGGGCGCCGCGAATTGATGGGGAGCTACCCAACGGATGCTTTGGCGGCGGCGAGGGCGCGGTCGTAAGCGGCGAGGAGGCGGTCCCATTTTTCGTCAAGGGCGGTATCCACGGTTTGGCGACGGGGGTCGGCGTCGAAGGCGCGGATGGTTTGAGCGATGCCGTCGCGGTAGAGCGTGGTGGCGACGAAGTCGGGGACGAAGCGTTTGATCTTGGTGTTGTCGAAGAGGGCGCAGTGGGATTTGTCGCCGAGGAGGGAGCCGAGGGTGTCGGGGAGGCAGGTGGTCAGGAAGTCGGAGGCGATGTGGACGAGTTGGGGATTCGGGATGCCGGCGGCTTCGGCGGTTTGCTGATAGATCTGGTTCCAGGTGAGGGCTTCGTCGGAGGTGATGTGAAAGGTGTGGCCGATGGCGCCGGCGTGGCCGAGGAGGCCGACGAGGCCTTTGGCGAAGTCGGTGTTGTGCGTGATGGTCCAGAGCGTGAGGCCGTCGCCGGGGACGATGAGTGGTTTGCCGGCGCGGAGGCGGGCGATGGCGGTGTAGCTTTGCTGCCACGAGTTGACGGCGAGCGGGATGACGAGGTCGCCGTAGGTGAGCGAGGGGCGGATGATGGTGATGGGGAAGGCGTCGTCGCGGTAGGCGCGGTTGAGGCGGTCTTCGCAGGCGATTTTGTCGCGGGAGTAGTCCCAGAGCGGATTGGCGAGCGGGGTGGACTCGGTGATGAACGGGTGCGTGAGGGGTTTCTGGTAGGCGCTGGCGGACGAGATGAAAACGTATTGGGCGGTGCGGCCGCGGAAGAGGGCGAGGCGCTGCTCGATGGCGGCGGGATCGAAGGCGATGAAGTCGACGACGGCGTCGAAGTGTTCGCGGGCGAGTTTGGCGGGGAGGGCGGGATCGTTGATGTCGGAGATCAGCGGGCGCGCGCCGGGGATGGAGTCGCGGTTGGAGCGGTTGAGGAGAGTGACATCGTGGCCGCGGGCGAGGGCGAGCTGGGTGCAGGCGGTGGAGATGATGCCGGTGCCGCCGAGGAAGAGGATTTTCATGGGAGCGGTGGGTCGTGGGGGGAGTTGCGCGAGCGCTGTTATGGGGCGGGCGCGAGAAGGCGCAAGAGGCGCCGAGTGGAGGAAGAGCCGTCGGACGGCAGGCTCGGGGCGAGCGGGAAGGTGTCACCTATTAAGTGACAATAGAGGCCGCGGTCGTAGGGGAAGAGAGGACAATGTCACTTATTAAGTGACAATGTGCTGGGGGGGAGCGCGCGGGATTTAGGAGGAAGGGAAGCGGGGGGATTAAATTTGGGGGCGGGGAGAATTCGGTTGGGGGTGGGAGCAGGATGGATATGAGAAGGGGGTGTGCGAGCGGTGGATACGATGACGGACAAACTGACGATCGAGACGGCGGTGACGTATGCGGATGTGGATCGCGACGAGGCGATGCTGCTGCCGCGGATTTTCAAGCTGCTGCAGGAGGCGGCGATCCGGCATGCGAACCAGTTCGAAACGGGGACGCGGGCGATGGCGACGCGCGGGGAAACGTGGGTGCTCAACCGGATTGCGGTGGGGGTGAGGCGGTATCCGCGTTTCGAGGACGTGCTGCGGGTGGAGACGTGGTCGAGCGGGATTCGCGGGTTCAAGGGTTATCGCGAGTTTCGGGTGTTCGATGCGGCGGGGGAGACGGTGGTGGAAGGGTCGTCGTTGTGGGTGTATGTGAGCGTGAGGACGAAAGGGATCGTGCGGGTGCCGCGGGACGTGGCGGAGGGATTTCCGGTGTGGAGCGACGGCGTGTTTTGTCCGGAGTTGGAACGTTGGGAGGTGGAGCCGCCGACGGTGGAAGGCGCGCGGGTGGTGCCCGTGACGCTGCGGTATTCGGATTTCGACGTGAACCGGCACGTGAACAATGCGGCTTATCTCGATCTGGTGCAGACGGCGCTGGCTGCGGGCGGCGGGGAGGCGCGGCCGGCGAAGGTGCGGGTGAAGTTCGCGAAGGCGATTCCGGCGGAGTGCGCGGCGGTGGAGGTGAAGGTGGCGGCGGGGCGGCGGCGGTTTAGCGTGGAGGGCGGCGGGGTGGTGTTTGCGGTGGGGGAGGTGGACGAGGGTGTCGGCGCTTGAGCGAGCGGGGTCGTTGAGCAGCGGCGCGGGATCGAGGGAGAAAACCGTGCTAGAAAACGAGCAGCGTTTCGGCTCATGACCGGAGAAAGCAGGTTTAGACGGAGCAGGAGGCATTTTCGTCGGCGGTGTGGCACGATCTGCGCGCCGGTGCAGCGGATCGTGGAGAGGGACGGCGGGCGAATTCGCGTGGAGGCGGCGCCGGGCGAGGGGGCGGGGTAATATTTTTACACTGGCGTAGGTGCAGGGGCACGGGGGGAGCGGGGGAGGGAGCTGAAAATCGCCGGGTGAATTCGCCGGCGATCAGGCGGCTACGAGGCGCGGAAGGTCTGCGCTTGCGGGGGGAAAGCGGTTGTCGTTTAACCCGGGTGAAGTGTCCCAGCTTCCCACGAGCGATGTTTTGGAGCCGCCGGCGCGCGGCCGCGAACCGACGGCGGCGCCGACGCAAGCGGGTGCGGCGGCGGCGGGGTTCAAGGGGATGGTGGTGGGGATCATCGTGCTGGTGGCGACGATCGTGTGTTCGGCGGTGCTGCATCACCGCGCGATGACGGCGTTGAAGGCGGAGGTGCAGGACAAGTTGATGCGGGCGGCGATGGCGGTGGCGATCGAGGTCGACGGGGACCTGCACCAGACGCTGGTCGATCCGGCGCAGGAGGAGACGGCGGAGTATGAGCGGGCGGTGGAGCCGCTGCGGCGGGCGTTGTATTGGCGGAAGAACGGAGAGGACGTGCGGAACGATTACGGGTTCATCTACACCTGCATCCGGCGCGGCGAGGAGGTGTTCTTCGTGCTGGATCCGACGCCGCCGGGGCTGCTGCTGTCGAACGGGGTGGAGCAGAAGTCGCACGTGATGCAGCCGTATCCGGATGCCAGTGACACGTTGCGCGAAGTGCTGCGGACGGGCGTGGCGGCGGCGGACCCGGAGCCGTATGAGGACGAGTGGGGCGTGTTCGTGAGCGGGTATGCGCCCTTCTACGATTCGGCGCGGAGGATGGTGGGGGCGGTGGGCGTGGACTGGCGGGCGGAGACATATGCGAAGCGTTTGGCGGGGATTCAGCGGGCGTGGTATCTGCAGATCGTGCTGTGTCTCGCGAGCGGGTTTTTGTCGGGAATCGGGACGGGCATCGCGCTGGTGCGGCGGGAGCGGGTGGAGGCCGCGCGGCGGCATGCGATCGAGGAGGCGCGGAGGAATCGCGAGCGATGGCGGATCATGGTGGAGACGCTGCCGAAGCCGGCGGCGCACGTGCAGGACGGCGAGGTGTGGATGAACGGGCCGTTGCAGGAGGTGCTGGGTTACACGCGCGAGGAGATCGCGACGCTGGACGCTTGGTTCGAAAAACTGTTTGGCGCGCGGGCGGCCGAGGCGCGGGCGGGCTACGAGGAGGAGCGGACGGCGGGATTCAACCGGACGCGCGAAACGCATGTGCGGCGGAAGGATGGCGCGGAGCGATGGCTCGAGTTTACGGCGCACCGGTATGGACCGGGCGAGGTATGGATGGCGAACGACATCACGGAGCGGCGGGAATACGAAGCGGGCATCATCGCGGCGCGGGAGCAGGCGGAGGCGGCGGCGAAGGCGAAGAGCGCGTTTCTCGCGACGGTGAGCCATGAGATCCGGACGCCGATGAACGGGGTGATCGGGATGACGAATCTGTTGCTCGAGTCGCCGCTCGAGCCGCGGGCGCGCGAGATGGTCGAGACGGTGCGCAATTGCGGCGAGATGTTGATCGTGGTGATCAACGACATCCTGGATTTCTCGAAGATCGAGTCGGGCGGGATGGAGCTGGAGAACGAGCCGTTCGAGCCGCGGGCGTGCGTGGAGGATTGCCTGGATCTGTTTGCGGCGCGGGCGGGCGAGAAAGGGCTGAACCTCGTCTATTCGATGGCGGAGGAGTGTCCGGAGACGATTCGCGGGGATGTGACGCGGTTGAAGCAGGTGTTGTGCAACCTGATCGGCAACGCGGTGAAGTTCACGGCGGCGGGCGAGGTGGAGGTGCGGGTCGATGTCGAAGGACGCGCGCGGCCGGCGGTGGGGGAGACGTTCATGCTGGAGGTGAGCGTGCGCGACACGGGCATCGGAATTCCGGCGGACCGGCAGGACCGGTTGTTCAGGAGTTTCAGCCAGGTGGATTCGTCGACGGCGCGGAAGTATGGCGGGACGGGACTGGGGCTCGCGATCGCGAAGCGGCTGACGGAATTGATGGGCGGGACGATGGGCGTGACGAGCGCGCCGGGGGCCGGGTCGACCTTTCGCTTCACGGTGCGGACGCGGGCGGAGCCGCCGCGCGCGGGGGCGGGCACGCCGGCGGCGAAGGTGTCGCTGCAGCATCTGCGCGCGCTGGTGGTGAGCGAGAGCGGGACGTCGCTGGCGGTGTGGCAGGGTTATCTGCGGCAGTGGGGGATCGCGTGTTTCGGCGTGAACGAGGCGGTGCAGGCGCTGCGGTTGTTGCGCGAGAGTCCGGCGTATCAGCTTCTCATTACGGATATGCAGATGCCGGGGATGGACGGGCTGGAGCTGTGCCGGCGGATCCGCGAGTCGGCGATGGTGGCGCCGCGGATCATCATGGTTTCGTCGATCACGCGGGCGGACATCCGGGCGGTGGCGCTGGCGCAGGGGGTGGCGGTGGTGCTGCAGAAGCCGGTGCGACCGGCGACGCTGTTGCAGGCGATCGAGGAAGTGACGGCGGGCGGGAGCGTGGCGGGGACGGCGGTGGCGCCGGCGGGGGATGCGGATCGAAGTGGCGAAGGGGCGGCGAAGCTAGGGGAGGGATTGCCACTGCGCGTGCTGGTGGTGGATGACAACAAGGTGAACCAGATGGTGGCGCGGCGGATGTTGGAGCATTTTGGATACGAGCCCGAGCTGGCGGCGAACGGCGAGGAGGCGGTGGAGGCGGTGCGGCGGAAGGACTACGATGTGGTGTTCATGGACGTGCAGATGCCGGTGATGAACGGCTTCGAGGCGACGCAGCGGATTCGCGGCACGGTGCAACTGGACCGGCAGCCGTGGATCGTGGCGTTGACGGCGAACGCGCTGGAAGGCGATCGCGAGAGCTGCCTGGGCGAGGGGATGGACGATTACCTGCCGAAGCCGATCCGGGCGGCGGAGCTGGAGAAGGCGTTGCGGCGGGTGAGGGTGGGCGGGCGGGGGCGGGATTAAGCGCGAAGACGCGACGGAACGCGAAGAAGCGCAAAGCGGAGATTGGGACCTGCAACGGCTCGGCCGGAGGCCTCGCCCTATCTTTTGATTTTGGCGGACCAGTCGGTAAGGGTGGTGGAAGGATCGCGGGGGAAGGAGGGGGTGGCGAGGGTGCCTTGGGCGTCGGCGGTGATCTTTTGCGCGGGGAGCCAGGCGCCGGTGCGGGGATTAAACCACGTCCACGTATAGGAGGCGTTGGGCGTGAAGCCGAGGAGCTGCGGGGGCTCGGCTTTGTTTTCGAAATAGGCGAGGGCGAAGTCGCGCGCGGCGGTGCGCATGAGGAAGGACCAGCCGTCGAGGCCTTCGTCGAGCGGGTTGGTGTGGCGGCGCGTCGAGACGTCTTGCGAGGCGAGCTCGAGTTGTTGGTAGCGGTCGCCTTCGGAGAGGACGAAGGTTTTGAGGTGCTGCATCTGCGCGCCGGATTCGTAGCGGAGTGCGGTCCAGATGTGCGGGCGCCAGCCGGCGGGCTCGCCGGTGGTCGTGATATCGTAGGCGGCGGTGCCGTGGACGTGGCCGGCGAGGCCGCCGGAGAGGACGGAGCCATACATCATGGCGCGGGCGAAATAGTTGTCGCGGTCGGAGTTTTCCCCGGGGGTTTCGCCGCCCGGGCGATTCATCATGTGATTCCAGCCGGTGTAGTAGGGCTCGAGGTTGGCGGCGGGGTAGGCGGGCGTGAGGCGGAAGATGTCTTCGAGGGAGGCGTAGATGGCGTGGTTGCGGGGCTTGTTACCGACGGTGTGCATGTTGATCCATGGAGCATGGTCGGCGTGGCCGAAGGCCTTGAGCGTGGAGCTGTCGATGAGGGCGGTGTAGGGCTGGCCGAAGGGGAGCGGGCCGTATTTTTCCAAATGATACGTGAGGGCGGCGTTGAACTCGTCGGCGGTGAGGGAGTAGTCCTTCGGGATCCAGTCGAGGTGGATGCCGCTGAAGACGAGGTTGAAGGCGCCGTATCGGGCGATCAGATACTGGACGAAACGCGCGTAGGACGTGTTGAAGTCGAAGTAAGCCTTCCAGGACGGGGCGTTGTCTCGGCGGATGGTCTCGAAGAAGGGGACGAAGCCTTCGGCGGAGAGGTGCTTCATCTTGCGATCGAGCGACTGGAAGTAGGCGGGGACGATGCGGTCGAAGTTCGCGAGACCTTCGCGGTCATGGAAGACTTCGAAGGGGCGGTTGCCGTGTTCGTCGTGCATGTCCTTCGCGGTGGTGGTGGCGCCGTCGGCGGTGGAGACTTTGGCGTTGGGGGCCCAGTGGCCGAATTTTTCCCAGGCGTTGCGGAGGAAGATGCCGTCCTTGTTGGCGAAGGTGGCGCCGCGGTGATCGGCGGCCCAGTTGGGGAAGGCGGAGATGAAGGAGACGGAGTTGAAGCCCTGGCGTTTGCGCCAGGCGACGGCGTCTTCCCAGGAGATGCCGGAGGCGGGAACGTAATCGGCGGCGGAGGCGGTGCCGCGGAACGGGAGGCGCCAGGTGGCGCCGGCGAGCCAGGTGTCGCCGACGAGGAAGAACGGGGTGCCGTCGGCGTAGCGGAGGCCGCGGCCGTTTTCGGAGACGCGGACGAAGCCGCGGCGGTTTGGGTTTTCGGCGATGTCGGATTCGGACCAGGGGAACGCGTTGAATTTGCCGCCGCCGTTGTTGAGGCCGGTGTCGTCGGGCTGGTTGGAGGCGGAGCGCCATTGCCATTCGCCGGGGGCGATGGCGACGAAGCGGACGCGCCAGGTGCGGCCGCCGTCCCAGAAGCCGTAGACGCGTTTCTTGAAGTTGGGGCCTTCGAGTTCGATCCAGAGGTCGACGTCGGCGTAGGGGTTGGGGTAATCGCGGGAGGCTTCGAAGATGATTTCCTGGAGTTGCCAGACATGGGTGTCGCCGAAGTTCAGGCGGGCGTGGGCGGGGGCGGCGGAGAAAAGCGCCGTGGCGAGAACGAAGATCGCGACGAGGAAGGGGCGGAGGCGGGGCAGCATGGGCGGAAGAGAATTGGGCGGAGAGCGGAGCGCAATCGCCGAAAGGGATTTGGGTGAGCGGCAGGATTGACTCGAACGAAACGGGTGTTCGGTTCGGGTGATGAAGCTTCGGATCATGGCGGTGTTGGCGGCGGCAATGGCGGGTGTGACGGCGACGGCGCAGCCGTTGGACCGGTCGGCGACGATGAACATGTTCGACGCGTGGAAGGCGCCGGTGCCGCCGCGGCATTTGATCGGGAATCTTTACTACGTTGGGGCGATCGGGGTGAGCTCGTATCTGATCACGACGCCGGAGGGGCATGTGATTCTCGATTCAGGCTTCGAGGAGACGGTGCCGATCATCGCGCGCGGGGTGGAGGAGTTGGGGTTCAAGATGGGTGACGTGAAGCTGATCCTGAGCAGTCATGCGCACATCGATCACACGGGAGGGCATGCGGCGCTGCAGCGGCTGACGGGGGCGAAGGTGGTGGCGAGCGCGGCGGATGCGCGGGTGCTCGAGTCGGGCGGGGCGGAGGATTTTATTCCGATGCCGAAAGATTTGGTGGCGTATGAACCGGTGAACGTGGACGCCGTGGTGCAGGACGGAGAGGCGGTGGATCTGGGCGGGGTGCGGCTGACGGCGCACGTGACGCCGGGGCACACGCGCGGAGCGACGACGTGGACGATGGACGTGGAGGATGGCGGGCGGAGTTATCGCGTGGTGTTCTTCAGCAGCGCGTCGATCAATCCGGGCACGCGGTTGACGGGGCGGGACGCGGCGTATCCGGGGATTGCGGACGACTTGGAGAGGACGTTTGGGCGGCTGAAGGCGATGCGCTGCGACATCTTTCTCGCGCCGCATGGCGGGCAGTTTGCGATGGCGGAGAAGTTCGCGCGATTGGAGAAAGGCGAGCCGGCGGCGCAGGTGTTGGTCGACCCGGAGGGGTGGCGGGCGGCGGTGGAGGGGCAGGAGAGGGCGTTTCGGGCGGCGCTGGCGGCGGAGCGCGAGGAGAGCGGGACGAAATAGAATGTGGAAAGCAGGGAAGCGGGGGAAGGGAACGGAGAAGAAGGAATCTGGAACTCAGGAACTCTGGAACGGAAGGGGGCGAGGGGATGGCCGTGGGAGGTCTGGTTCGTTCCTGATTTCCCGCTTTCCAGATTAGTTACTCTGGGCGCTCTCCTGCGGGCCCCACATCCAGCGGAGGATGTCGGGGAGGAGCTGGCCGCCGTGGGCGTCGGAGTGGTGACCGTCGCCCCAGACGTGTTTTACGCGGTAGCGGGGGCCGTCGATCTTGCGGCGGTCGGCGGCGGTGTTGGCGAACTCGAAGGCGGAGAGCATCTGCTGGTTCGCGAGGAACCAGTTGCCGTGGTCGTTATCGAGGTCGTTGGAGCCGTCCTGGAGGAAGATGCGGAGGGGTTTGATCGGATTCTTGCGAATGAGCGTGGGGTAGAGGTCGCCGCCGGGTTTCATCGGTTCGCCGTATTTGGCGGGGCGATACCCGATGGAGACGTAGCTGCCGATCATGCTGATGACGTTGTGAAACTGGTGCGGGTATTCCCAGGCGGTGGTGAAGGCGCAGATGGCGCCGCTGCTGGTGCCGCCGATGGCGCGGCGTTCGGGGTCGTCGGTGATCTTGTAGGACTTCTTGAGCATGGGGATGAATTCCCAGCAGATCATGCGGGCGTAGGAGTCGTTGAGGGCGTCGTATTCGTTGGCACGGTTGTTGGGGTTGCTCATCCCAAGGTCGTCGGGGTAGCTGTCGCCGATGTGGCCGGGCGTGATGAAAAGGCCGAGGGTGACGGGGATTTCCTTTTTGTGAATGAGGTTGGCGAGGACGTTTTGGATGCGCAGGGAACCGTTGGGATTGGTGGCGCGCTGGCCGTCGTGGAAGACGAGGAGGTTGGCGTCGGTTTCGCCGGTGTATTGGGCGGGGATGAAGATCCAGTAGCGGCGGACGGTGCCGGGGAAGTTGGCGCTCTTGAATTCGAACGGGCCTTCGAGCTTGCCTGGCGGGACGCCTTCCTGGACGAGCGAGTCGGCGGTGAGCGGGTAGTCGCCGGGTTTGCGTTCGGCGGAGGCCGCCGGCGCGGGGTCGGCGGCGAAGACGACGCCGGCGAGGAGGGAGACGAACAGGGTGATGGCGAGAGGACGCAGGGGCATGGTGGGAAACGTGTTCGCGGCGCAGGACGCGCGTGGAGGGAATTCGATCCTGCGACCTCGAGCGGCCGCCGTGCAAGCGCGAGGTTTGGACGTGGGAGATGTCACTTAATAGGTGACAATTTGAGCAGGCGCAGGGGGAAGGCGGGGGCCGATGTCACCTATTAAGTGACAATTTGTTTTCGGGCGGAGGGGGGTGGGTGAAAGGTGGCGCGAGTTGGATTGGACCACGGAGGCAGGAGACACGGAGGGCGGGCGCGGTGTTCGTGTGCGCGGTGGAAGTGGGGGCGGGTTGGTTTGGGCCGGGGGCCGGAGGTCAGGGCGATGAAGTGACGAGGTCGTGGGCGGCGAGGGCGAGGAAGGTGAAGTCGGGGCCGCTGTTGACGACGTATTCATTTTGTCCCCACAGGAAGGGCCAGTCTTCGCGGTTTTCGGGGAAGTCGGGTTTGAGGATAAGAATGCCGGGGACGACGCCGCCGGGGATGAAGGAGAAGTCGGCGCGGTTGGCGCCGTAGGCGACTTCCTTGGACTGCGTGCCGACGCCGGACGCGAGCGAGAGATCGTGGCCGGGGTGGCGGCCGAGGATATAATGGAGGCCGTCGAAGACGGGTTGGGCGTCGACGAGATCGGGAAACTCGCGATGCAGCAGGTAGGCGGCGGTGGCGAAGCGCATGACTTGCGAGCTGCCGGCCCAGCCGCCGGTGGTGATGGGGACGCCGTAAGGGTTTTGTTTTTTCAGTTCGCGGACTTCGTCGGCGAAGGCGCGGGCGGCGGCGGCGAGTTGTTCGCGGAAGGCGGGGCTCAGGTGTGGGAGTGCGCGGATGGCGTGGCCGGCGTGGAGGACGAGGCGGTCCTGCACGGAGGGCCAGAGGGCTTCGGTGCGTTCGGCGTAGCGGCGATCGCGAGTGGTGAGGAGGAGTTCGGTGGCGGCGTGAAACTCTTCGTCTTCGAGGCGGCCGCCGGTGGTGTTGCCGTGGCGGAAGAGGAGGGGTGGGCGCGAGTGTTCTTCGTCCCAGACACGTGTGGCGATTTCGAGGCATTCGGCGGCGAGTTCGTCGCGGTGGCCGCGGAGGGCACGGCTGGCGGCGGCGAGGGCGGCGATGGAGCCGTAATTGAGCGCGGAGGTTTTGTTGGTGAAGGCCCAGCGGTCGTCGGGTGTGGCGCTGTGGGTGCCGTTGGCGGTGCCGGCGGGGAGCGCGGGGTCGAAGATGAGGCCGTCGGTTTTCGAGGCGGCGTCGCCGAGGTGGGTGTATTGACCGAGGTCGGGTTCGACGATGCCGTTGAGGGCGTGGCCGACGGCGTGGAACTGGGCGACGAGTTGGAGCGTGCCGTGCTCGATTTGCTGGAGGTAATCGGGGGTGCCGTCGGGGATGTGGAGGTCGACGAAGCGGCGGGTTTGGTCGATGGTGGTTTGATCGCGGCGCGGCGCGAAACGCTCCCAAGTGAGGACGAGTTTTTGGAGGACGAGGTAGTTGGTTTGCGTGCGGATATCGAAGTCGCCGGCGTCGAGCCAGCCGCCAACGGCGAGGCCGGGGATATGTTCGCCGGGGGCGAAGCGGGTGTCGGTGGTGGGGCCCTGGCGGTAGAGATCGAAGTGTTCGTGATCGATGGGAGCCTGGCGGGCGTCGTCGCGATGCGGATCGCCGTGCCAGACGCGGTAGGCTTCGTTGACGAACATGTGGTCCATCTGGACCGGGAGGTAGACGTCGTTGCTGAGGTGCCAGATGTCGGCGTAGGCGTCGGCGGCGATGCGAAAGGGCGCGGTGCGCGTGCCGGCGTAGTCGATGGCGTAGAGGCCGGGCTCACGGGCGGCGGAGAAGTCGAAGGTGGCGTAGTGATAACGCAGATACTCGCCCCAGGATTTCACGGGGGCGGCGAGGGCGTCGGTGGCGGAGCCGTCGGCGTGGAGGCGGAGGAGACGGGCGGGGGCGTGCGGTTGAGGCGGCGCGTGGCGGTCGAGTTCGAGGACGGCGATTTTGGATTGGGCGGGGTGGTAGCCGACTTGGGAGCGGCCGATGACGGGCGGGCGGGTCCAGTTGGGGAGGGTGTTGGCGGTGAGGGTCCATTCGACGACGCGGCCGGTTTGGCCGGGAGGGATGAGCGTGCGGACGACGAACCAGCCGTTTTGGGCGAGGTTGCGGCCGTCGAAGAGGGCGAGTTCGGTGTCGGCGCGCGTGGTGGTGATTTGCACGAGGCGTTCGGGGTCTTCGGGCGCGAGGGTGAGGGTGCGGCCGGTGGCGAGCGGGGCGGGGTGCAATTCGCCTTCGGGGGAGCGGGTCATGGGGCCGGCGGGATGGAGGGGAAAGTTGCCGCTGCGGTCGTCGATGAGGAAGGTGCGGCGGAAGTAGGCGGAGGGGACGAACTCGAGGTTGAAGCCGGCGCGATGGGCGAGGGCGGGTGGGAGCGGTTGGGCGAGTTCGACGGCGAGGACGGCGCCGGTGTCGCGGGCTTCGACGACGATGGTGAAGTCGAAGTTGTGTTGTGGATACCGCAGGTGCGCTTCGATGCGGCGGGTGGCGGGATCGACGCGGCGTTCGACGAGTTGCGGGACGGCGTCCCACTGACCGGGGGTGGGGCTGAGGCGGACGTCGCCGTTGGTGGCGGTGCGGATGCCGTGGTGGATGAGCTCGATGCCGGCTATTTTCGCGTCGCTGAAGAGACCGTCGTAGACGTTGCTGAAAACGAGGAGGTCGAAGCCGCGCGAGGTGAAGTAGCCGCGGTTGCTGAGTTCGAGCGAGGGCTGGGCGGCCGCGGCGAACGTGGCGAGGGTGAAGAACAGCGTGAGCGCGAGGCGGGGCATGGGAAGAAAGACGCGAGGCTGGCGGGGAAGTTTTCGGGCGGCGTGCAAACGCCAGGCGGCGGCGGCGCGCGGAGCGATCGGGGATCGCGGGGGACGTCGCGGGATGATCGAGCCCGGCGGGACGCCGGGCTCCATCTAGGAGGATTGGAAGAGGGTGGCGACGGCGCCGGAGGGGTCCTGGATCACGGCGAATTTCGACGGGCCGGCTTCGCGGGGAGCGACGAGGAGTTTCCCGCCGAGTTCGGTGCAGGCGCGGAGACTTTCGTCGAGGTTGGCGACGGTGATGTAGATGAGCCACTGCGGGGGCTGGGTGGCGTTTTCGCCGCGGGCGTGGCAGATGCCGGCGACGGCGGTGCCGGCGGCGGATTTCATGACGTAGTCGCTGTAGCCGTCCATGTCCAAGGCTTCGACTTTCCAGCCGGCGACCTTGGCGTAGAAATCACGGACCTGGTCGGCGTTGGGGACGGTGAGATCCATCCACATGACGGATCCGATGGGCGGGGGCGGGGGTGGGTTTTCCATAGGGGTGACGGGATCGCCGTAAAAAGGCGCAGAAAGCGCAAGGAGGCTGATGGAGCGGCGCGGAAGCGATGAGAGGAGGGGCTATGTCGCGGAGGACGCTTTCGCGTCGGCGGTGAATGAGTAGCATTCGGGGATGAATCCCGAGATGTGGGCGGCGGTGGATCGGTATGCGGCGGAGAGGGTGTTGACGGGCGATCCGGGGCTCGAGGCGGCGCTGGCGGCGAGCGAGGCGGCGGGGTTGCCGGCGATCGCTGTGTCGCCGCTGCAGGGGAAACTGCTGCAACTGATGGCGCGGATGATGGGAGCGCGCCGTATCCTGGAAGTGGGGACGCTCGGCGGTTACAGCACGATCTGGCTCGCGCGGGCGCTGCCGGCAGGAGGACGAATCGTGACGCTTGAACTGGAAGAGAAGCACGCGGAGGTGGCGCGGGCGAACTGCGAGCGCGCGGGCGTGAGCGGAAAGGTCGAGCTACGGGTCGGGCCGGCGCTGACCACGCTCGCGGAGCTGGCGAAGGAGAAAACGGAGGCGTTCGATTTTGTTTTCATCGACGCGGACAAGGCGTCATTGGCGGAATATTTCGAATCGGCGCTGCGGCTGACGCGCGCCGGTGGGGCCATCGTGGTCGATAACGTGGTTCGCAAAGGTGCGGTGGTGGATGCGGCCAGTGAGGATGCGAGTGTGCGGGGCGTGCGGCGGTTGA
>JAEZAD010000339.1 GCA_023430565.1 Verrucomicrobiota bacterium | reverse complement strand
CGTGGCGGAGGGCAAGGATCTGGCGGAGAAGTTCTATCGCGACGCGTCGGCGGTGCCGCCGCCGATGGCGACTTACATGGATTATCGCGAGATGCTGACGCGCGATGACATCGACGGCGTCGTGCTCAGCCTGCCGGATCACCAGCACGCCGAGATCGCGCTCGCGGCGATCAAAGCCGGCAAGGACGTTTATCTGCAAAAGCCGTTCACGATGACGCACGAGGAAAGCGTCATCCTGCGCGATGCGGTGGTGAAGAGCGGTCGCATCCTGCAGGTGGGCAGCCAGCAGCGCTCGTGGGGGGACACGCAGCAGTTCCGCAAGGGTTGTGAGTTTGTGCGTAGCGGACGCGTGGGCCGGCTGAAGCACGTCGAGATCGGCCTGCCGATCGATCCGACGAAGCCCGACGACCCGGAGCAGCCGATTCCGGCGAATTTGAATTACGACGCGTGGCTCGGGCCGACGCCGAAGGTCTATTACACGGAGCAGCGGGTGCATCCACATTCCGGTTACGACCGGCCGGGCTGGCTGCGCAACGAATCCTATTGCCTGGGCATGATCACGGGCTGGGGCGCGCATCACTTCGACACGGCGCATTGGGGGATGGACATGGAATCGAGCGGGCCGGTAAAGATCGAGGGTCGCGCGACCTTTCCGACCAATTCGATCTGGAACGTGCACGGCGAGTATCACGTGGAGTTGATGTATCCAGGCGACATCAAGATGACCGTTTCGGACAAGCTGCCGAACGGCGTGAAGTTCATCGGCGAAGAAGGCTGGATCTTCGTCTCGCGCGAGCAGCAGGCGGCACAGACGTCCAGCGACCCGGCGATGCGCCCGACCGATCTCAAGCCGCTCGATGCGAGCGATCCGAAGCTGCTCGATCCGAACGGCGTGACGGTGAAGTTCCTCGAGAGCAGCAGCCATCACCAGAACTGGCTCGATTGCATGAAATCACGCGAGACGCCGCTCGCGCCGGCGACGGTCGCGCATAGTGCGAACACCGCGTGCATCCTGAGTTGGATCGCGATGAAGACGGGCCGTCCGTTGCGCTGGGATCCGAAGGCGGAGAAATTCGAGAACGACGCCGAAGCGACCGCGTTGTTGTCGCGGCCGGAGCGGGCGCCGTATGGGATGCAACGCGTGAGGAAGGCATGAGCGTCGCGCGGTTCGCGGCGGCGTTCGGATTCGCGATGGTCGTGTCGGCTGCGTGCGCCGAGTGGCGGCGCGGCGACACGGCGCTGGCGTGGGAAAAGGACGGGAAGGTGGTGTGGCAGTTCTCGTTCGATCCGGCAAAGGGGAAGCCGTTCTTTCATCCGATTTCGGTGAAAGGCGGCACGAGCCTGACGAACTTCAAGCCGGAGGATCATCCCTGGCATTACGGGCTGTGGTTCTCGTGGAAATACATCAACGGCGTGAACTACTGGGAGGAGAACCGGCAGACCGGCCGCGCGCAGGGCACCACGCGCTGGAGCGCGCCGGAAATCGAAACGCGCGCGGATGGGAGTGCGAACGTGCGGATGGAGGTGACTTACGTGCACCCGAGCGGGCGCGTGGATTTGACGGAGCAGCGCGCGATCACGATTTCGGCCCCGGACGTCGAGGGAGGTTACACGATCGACTGGCGTTCGAGTTTCACCGCGGGAACGGAGGGCGCGGAACTTGCGCGCACGCCGATGCCGGGCGAACCGGACGGACGATTCAACGGCGGCTATGCGGGGCTCAGTGTGCGGCTCGCGTCGGCGCCGGCGGAGGTGGCGTTCGTCACGACGGGAGGACCGATCGCGGAGTTTAGGCAGAATCGCGCGCGGCCGTTTGTGCCGGCGGTGGCGGCAAATGTCACCGAAGACGGCAGGGATGTCGGCGCGATCGCGATTTTGAGCGCACGCGAGAATACCGAAGGCGACGCGCCGTGGTATCTCGTGCAGTCGGAGATGCGTTTTGCGTGCGCGGCGATTCTCGCGCCGAAGGTGGTGACGCTGCCGGCGGGCGGGGAGTGGAGGTTGAATTACCGGCTGGCGGTCGCGCCGAAAGCTTGGACGGCGGAGACATTGAAGGCGGTGGTGGAAGCGTGGCGCGGGGAGTGAGCGAAGCGCGGTGAGGGCACCGCGCCTCCAGGGTCAAGTGGATTACCCGCAAGACGCGGTCGTGATCCATGCCATCCGCTATTCTGAGCGGAAAGACGTATTCAGGTGTGCTTGAGGGTGATCGCCGCCCTGGATTTTTCGCTTCGCTCAGAATGACAAATTGTGTGGGTCAAGCTCTAGGAAACGCGGTGCTATTTGCGGTCGATGAAGGGTTGCGGGCGGAGCCAGGTAATGAGCTCGTCGGCCATGGCGCGGGCGTCGGCGACGCGCGGGTGGGTGCGCGACCAATGATTGAAAACGAAATGAGTGAGGCGGGCGTCGCCGGCCTCGAGTTGCGTGACGACACGTTCCCAAGGGTCGCGCAGGCGTTCGCTCTGCGCGCCGCCGGCCATGCCGCCGCGGAGGATCACGATATGCGCGGACGGAAAGGCACGGCGGATGTCGCGGACGACGGCCACGTAGCGTTCGGTGAAATCGGCGGGGAAGGGGAGATCGTGGGCCTTGGTGAACGAGTCGTCGTTTTCGCCGTAGTTGAGAAAGATCGCGTCAGGGATCCAGTCGGTGAGGTCGGCGCGCGGCGATCCGATTTCCGGATACAGGCGATCCCAGATTTCGCCGGTGCGTTTTTCGACCCAACCGATGGAGATGCCCATGCCGCTGACGGAGATGTTGCGA
The DNA here is from genome assembly GCA_023430565.1 of Verrucomicrobiota bacterium. GTDB lineage: Bacteria > Verrucomicrobiota > Verrucomicrobiia > Opitutales > Opitutaceae > Opitutus. The sequence continues at coordinate 1,058 of JAEZAD010000339.1, read as the reverse complement.
TGATCGGCGTCGAAGGCGGCGGCGGTCATCGCGGCGTAGCTGTTGGCGGCGTTGTGCGTGCGGCGGTCTTCCCACTGGTCGGTGTCGCCGTCTTCGTTGCAGGCGCCGGCGGTGATGGAATCGCCGAAGAATTGAAAACGGAGGCGCGGCGTCGCGGCTGGAAGGGGCAGAAGTTTGCCGCCGGCGGCGAGCTTCACGCCGAGGAAGCGGACGTGGCCGGCGTCGGCTTCGCTGCGTTTGAACAGTGTGAGGCGGTGCGGACCGGGGCCGAGGTTTTGGAAGCGCGCGTTTTTCGGGGCCGAGCCTTCGCGGACTTCGACGATCGAGGTGTGGCCGTCGATTGTGGCGTCGAAGAAGTTCTGGCCTTTGGCGTCGGAGAACAGGAGTTCGAGCGAGTCGCCGTCGAAGCCGAGATGAATCCGGCTGGCCTGCCAGATGATGGCGATGTGGTCGTCGCGGTCGCGGGTGTCGAAACGACCTTCGTAGCGGATTTCCGGATGCGAGGGAGGAATGGAAGTGCTCGAGTCGGCGTTGGCGGCAGCGAGGACGAGTGTGAGGGGCGAAAGGGCCAAGGCCAGGAGGCGAAGTGGCGGCATGGCGGAGATGGCATGCGGCGGGGGTCGGTGAGGCAAGCGTGGTGAGGGTGGGCGCGGGAAGTGCGAGGCCTCGATCCCCTCGCCGAGTCGCCACGAGGACGGAAGAATGTCACCTATTAAGTGACAATTCACCGCGCAGCGACCGGGGGGAAAACGGAGATTGTCACTTAATAAGTGACAATCTGTCGGGGGGCGTTTGGGCGAGGGGGGGCGGCTACGGGGGGCACGGGCGACTTGGTGCTCGTGGCGGCGAGGTGCGGGCCACTTGCTGGCGCTCGCGGCGCGGCGTTCAGGAGCCGCTCGCTGGGTGCTCGCGGCTACGGGTCGGGCGCTACTGGAGGGCGCGAATCGGGGGGAGTTTTTGCTTGAGCTGGAGGACGGGGGCGAAGAGGTCGCCGTATTTCTCGATGCGCTTGAGGACGTCCTCGGTCTCGAAGGTCAGCAGTTCCTTCTTTTTCTTTT
>JAEZAD010000079.1 GCA_023430565.1 Verrucomicrobiota bacterium | reverse complement strand
GCCCCGCGACTTGGACGCTTTCGCGAACATTCTTGCAGGTGTTCGTGATCATAATGGTGGTCGGGCGGATCTTGCCTCGCGCCGTTCCGCTCGACCACCTCATGTCCTCTGATCTTTGACGTTCGGCGAGATATGCAGTCGAAAGCTAAAACGATTAAAGCCTATATCGCGGAGGTTCCTGTCGCTCAGCGCGCGACAGTGAAGGAGCTCGATGCCATTGTCCGCAGGAAGGTCCCGTCTGCCGTGGCGGACATGAAGTATGGGATGCCTACGTATTCAGTTGGGGATCGCATGATCGCCTTCAACGCGCAGAAGCAGTATTTCTCGTTCTACGCTGATCCCGTGATCGTCGCCCGTTTCGAAACTGAGTTATCGGATTATTCGGTCGGTAAGAGCTGCATTCGATTCCGCACGCTTGATTCGCATCTCAAGACTATACTTGAGGAGATTCTTGAGTCTTATGGCGCCTAATGGCTCACACTCCCAAGCGGGCAAAAAAGGAGACCTCCCCATATGAACGAAAGGTCACCGAAAGAGAATCGCGTCTTCAACGGCGCGTGGCTCGCGATCGGCATTGGCGTTGGCGTTGTGATTGGTGCAGCCACGAAGAATGTGGCGCTCTGGATCTGCATCGGAGTAGCCCTTGGCACGGCCCTTTCGTTCGCCGTTCCCAAGATGAAATAGACGCATGCGCTACGGAAGTCGCGAGCGAACACCAGCTGCGAAGAAACTGGTCGCTCCTGAGGCTTCAGAATGGGCACTTCGATCTCGGTGCCCACTTGCGATTCGCTCCACGGGCCGGCGCCCTTCGCTTCAGCGGCGGCATCCTCGAAGACGTCCCGCCCGCGCTCGCTTCAGCGTCATGGTTACCGAGGGATATCCGTGGCCGATGTCACTCGACGGCGGCTTCACCGTGATCGGATCGCCCGCTTGAGTTAAGGCCATCGCTTCGGCAGCACGCCTCGCGAAAACCGGCCGTTGCGCCCACGAGCTTCGCGTTTTCGGTGAGACCCGCGTTCCCAGGTGCATGTGGCCCCGGCGTTGGTTCCGAACGATTCGAAACGTGAACTTGAGATCGCACGCCGCATTCGCACTTTGATTCCACGCACGCCGTCGGCCGGCAGGGTTCGGCGCATCGAATAGCGTTGGGCTTTCATCAACGCATCAACGACAGTGTTCGCCCATTTCACCCGCGGCTGACGTCGGACTCCGAGAACGTGATCACCCCAAAAATATGTCCGCTCACTATAAACCTACCACCTACACCACTGTCGCGCCTTACTTGGTCGTTAACGGTGCCAGCGAGACCATCGCCTTCCTCGTCGATGTTTTCGGCGCACAAGAATTGCGCCGGTTTTCCGGTCCGTCTGATAGCATCCTGCACGCGGAGGTTCGTATCGACGACACCGTGTTGATGATCGCGGACGGCACCGAGAATTGGCCGCCCACTCCTGCTCATGTGCATGTGTATGTGCCGGACGTCGACGCCACCTATCGGTTGGCACTCGAGAAAGGAGCCACGTCGGTTCAGGCGCCGGCGAAGAAAGACGACGACGATAAGCGCGGCGGCGTGAAAGACGCAGGTGGGACCACGTGGTGGATTGCGACGAAGGTTCAATAAACCCCGAACCGCCCCGCGAGATTCAGCGTCCAGCCGCCCATAAAACGCCGCGGTGCCGAGCACACCGCCGCCGGCGATGACCAATCACCTCCGGTCTGCTGCACGGGGCCACCCGACGACATCCTGACTGGACCACTCGACCGCTCGCGCGCACCCACGCCGTTCGCCACGGCCCGCGTTTCCTCCTCATCCCTCCCGCGGAGAGAGATTCACAACCGATGCGCCGTTCGCGGCCTTCACCCGCTCGATCGCCGACAAACAACCGGACTTCGTCGCATACGCCTCGCCTTGTGCCACCTTTTGGTCGTCCCCGTCCTTAAGATGCCAATACCAAAGGTGGTCGAGGGTCGACCGCCAGTATTCGAAGCGAAGAGTTCGAGGGGCAGAAGGAGACATACGAGTTGAAGCCACCGAAGCGGCTAACGCACACCGGATGCGTCCAACTCCAAAAAGAAAACGCGCCGACTACATGATTTTACGATGTATCGCCGCGGACCCGGCCACCCCACCGGTGTAAAATCCCGCTCCTTTTCCTTTTTTGAACCGTCTTCCCGCCGTCCCAACCACTCCCCCATCATGACTCGCGCTCTCTCCATTCTCCTTCTCGCGCTCGGCTTGCTCACCGTTTCAGCAACGGCCGCCGACCACCCCACGCTTCCCCACGGGTCGCAGCTGCCCGATTTCAAACTTCCCGGCATCGACGGCCGTGACTACACGCCCGCCGATTTCAAAGCCGCCGACGTGCTCGTCGTCGTGTTCACGTCGAATCACTGCCCCACCGCTCAACTTTACGAGCCGCGCCTCAAGCAACTCGTCGCCGACTTTGCCGGCCAGAGCGTCGCGTTCCTCGCGATCCAGCCGAACAACACCGATGCCGTCCGCCTCGACGAGATGGCGTGGACGGATGTCGACGACAGCTTCGAGGCGATGAAGGAACGCGCGAAGGACCGCAGCTTCAATTTCCCCTACGTCGACGACGGCCCGACCCAAGCCACCACCGAAAAATTCGGCGCAGTCGCCACACCGCATGCGTTCGTCTTCGATCGCGATCGCAAGCTCCGCTTCGAAGGCCGCATCGACGATTCCGAGCGTCCCGATCTGGTGAAAGAGCAGACCACCCGCCTCGCCATCGAAGCTCTCCTCGCCGGCAAGGAGCCACCCGTCACGAAAACCAAGGTCTTCGGGTGCTCGATCAAGTGGAAGGACAAGGCCGCTGACAACCAACGCTGGCTCGCGAAGGTGGCCCGCGAACCCGTCACGCTCACGCACGCCGACGCCGCCGCCCTCAAGGAACTCCGCGCCAACCAAGGCACCGGAAAAATCCGCTTCATCAACGTCTGGGCCACGTGGTGCGGCCCGTGCGTCTCCGAGTTCGACGAACTCGTCGATCAGAACCTCCGTTTCCGCATGCGCGAGGTCGAGTTCGTCACGCTCGCCGCGCAATTCCCCGACGAAGAAGCGAAGGTCCTGAAATTTCTGCAGGATCACAAAGCATCCACCCGCAACCTCATCTTCGGCAGCACCGACAAATACGCGCTCATGGAAGCGCTCGACCCGGAGTGGAACGGCGCCCTGCCCCATACCCTTCTCATCGATCCGCAAGGCAAGGTCATCTACCGCCAGACCGGTTCGCTGGATTTTCTCGCGATGCGCCGCGCACTCCTCCCCGCCCTCGACGCCATCTCGCCCTGGCCCGCCACGGGTAAGTAACGTCTGCGCCATCGACGATCTGCGATCGCTGAACGCTTAACTCCTCCCACCACGCGCCGCGCCTGCGGCGCGTTTTTTTTTGCCCGCGCATCGCTCCGCCAGGCAGCCCGCGCGGCCGCGCAGCGTGCCACGTCCGTTCAAACCAAAGCAAAGCCGCGCCCGGTTCTCCGGACGCGGCTCGAACAATCCACCCGTTACTTCAAAAGAAGCTCACTCCGCCACCCGGCGGCTCGCGTCCTCCGCATCCGAATCGGTGATACGGCTGATCTGGTCGCGCGAAACATCGAGCGTCACATGATCTTCCTCCGCGTTGTAGCGCAGCTGCGACAAGGGCACGCGGATCAGATCCTGACCGAGACCCATCAAGCCGCCCGCGGAGATGATCGCCGCCGAACCGCCCGACATCGCGCCCGCGACTGCCGAACCCAACCGGCTGCCAATGTCGACACGCCCCGTATCCGTATCCGGTCGGGCCGTGACAGACGCGCCGTCACCGGCCGCACCGGCCGCGTAGCTATCGACGCCGCGCGCACTCGCCGAACCGGTCGGCGCGGGCGCCGTGGTATCCACCGGCCTCGACATCGAGCGATCGTCGCGGTCGGCCTCACGATTCATAAATGCACTCGCGAGCTCCGGCACGCCGGACGCGTCGAGGACAATATCCTCCACTTCGCCGATCTTCTCGCCCGCCGAGTCATGCACATCTTTGCCGATCAGCGCCTTCGCGGTGAGTTGCTCATCGAGCGAGTCCTTCGTGACCCGTCGCAACGACGAAATACCCGCCGTGCCGCTGGCGCTCGCGTGCGTGGTGGAGGTGATGGTTTTCGAGCGGTCGGCGCCGGTCGTGTTTCGCATCGTTGACGAGTTTGGCGAAGACGAAGGCGATGCCGTCGACGATGAGGAAGTGGCTCCGGAGGAGCTGCCCGCGCCGGCGGACGACTGCCCGGTCGAGCTTTGGGCTTGGGCGAAGGCGACCAGCGAGGCCGCCGCCGCTGCGATCAAGAGAGAACGAGAACGTGAATTCATGATGGGTAGGGTTGAGGGTAATCCGGGGAGTGTCTCCCCGCGGGTTGAGCTCGCGCCGAGGCGCGGGCTGTGTGCGCAACCTAACCGCGGCCCGCTCCCGTCGCCATGGGGTGCGGCGCCTCCTTCGAGGTAAGGTTCCCAACCTACCGAGACCGCATACGCCAGCCGGAGCCCATTTGCACGCTCTGCCGTTCGATCCTTGGGGCGAGGCCCGCATGCGTGCATCCGAATTCTCCATACGCCCCAGTAAAACCGGCCAAACGCCCATGCGCCAAGTAACGCACCCGTTTGCTAAATATACGCCACCACCGACACTGCGCGCTGTATGAAACGCACTGCTACCGCCGTCTGGAACGGCTCCCTGAAACAAGGCAAAGGCACCCTCACCGCCCCGGGCGGCGCACTTTCCGACACGCCCTATTCGTTCGGCTCCCGGTTCGAATCCGGTGCCGGCACCAACCCGGAGGAGCTCATCGCAGCCGCGCACGCCGGATGTTTCGCCATGGCCTTCTCCGCCATGCTCGGCGAGGCCGGCTTCACCCCCGACCGCGTCGAGGCCCGTGCCGACGTCACCCTCGATCAGGTCCCGCCCGCCGGTTGGACTGTCACCAAGTCCCACCTCACGATGTCCGCTAAAATCCCCGGCATCGACCAGGCAAAATTCGACGAGATCGCCGCGAAGGCCAAAGCCGGCTGCCCGATCTCCCGGCTGCTCAAAGCGGACATCACCCTCGACGCGAAACTCGCCTGATCGGCGAGTCGACTCGTAGCGGAACGCACGAGCGTTCCGCCCCTCACCGCGGTCGCCGCACATTCATCTGCGCGATGAAGGCCGGCAACGCCTCGCGCAGACGCGAGCCGCGCAAAAACTCCTCCGCGAGGTCCACCTGCCCTCGCGCCCGCAGTCCCGCGTAAACGTGCAGCTCGAGCTGCATCTCGAGCCTGGCGCGCGCGTCCGCCAGTCCCAGCGCGCCGAACAAAAACGCCAGCGCTTCGACCGTCGAAAACCGGCCACCCGTTTGCTGTGTGCGCAGCCAGTATCGGCTTTCTCCCGACATCGGCAGGCGCACGCGCCGCCCCCACGTCGCGATGTCCTGCGCCATCAGCGTCGCTTCGCGCCACGCGCCGTCGAGCAGCAACACCTGCACATTGGCCAGGTTCGCCGCCGCCGGCATCGGTTCCCCCGCCGGATGCAGAATCCACAACTCCTTCTCCGTTCGGCGCACCGCTTCCGCCGCCGGCCGCTCCGCGCGTCGCCACACATGCAATCGCGCGCCCGCGACCGCCCGACACACCAAATGCCCCGTGCTGCTCGGGCGCCATTGCTCGCGCGAATGCATCAACACATCCACGGCAAGCGGCGTCACGATCGACTCCGCCGCCGCGCACACACACCAGCGCGGTGGGAGCCGGCATCGCTCGCACCGCACACTCGGCTTTAGCACCACGCTTCGCGCCATCGCTTTCGCCGGTTAACCCCGCGCCGCTCCCACGATCGTGAATTCCTCGCGGTCGTGAAAAAGATGCCGCACCGCACACCCGTCGCTTCGCCCCCGCAGAACGTCGTTCCGTTCCAATTCCCGCAACAATCCGACCGGATCGACCCGTCCAAACTTCAGATTCACCACGAACCGCCGGCACCAGCCGCGGCTCAGCCACGGCTCGACGATGTTGCGCAACACGTGATGCGGGTCCTCCACCATGTCGCAAAACAGCCAGTCGAACGTCCCCCCCTCGGCCGGCGAAAACCCGAACGCGTCCTCCCGCCGATGCTCGATCCGCGGATGGTCCAGCGCGCCGCCCTTCAGCGGCCCATTGTCGATCGCCACCACGCGCGCTCCCCGTTTTGCCGCGCTGTAACTCCATCCGCCGGGCGCGGCGCCCAGGTCGCACACCGACTCGCTCTCGCCCGGCTCGCATCCAAGAATCGCATACGCTTCCTCCACCTTGAGAAAGCTCCGCGACGGCGCGAGCGGATCGTCCGCCATCCGCCGTTGGCCATGAAGCCAGGCTTCGCGCGCGATAAACGCCCGCCCGAAATCCACGAACCACACGAACAACCCGCGCACCGCACCCACGCGCCGCGGCCGCTCCGGCAGCGCCAGCTTCGCCACGCGCGCCAGCTTCTTTTTCAGCGCTTCCGCAAACGCCGCTTCCACGGCCGACACCCGGCGTCCGAGGCCCACAAGTTCCGCCGGCCCGTCCCACACACTCGGCCACGCCGCCTCGATCCGTTCGCCGCGCAAACTTCCGAGAAAGAACTCCGCCACCTTTTGCGCCAGCGCGTTCACCGATTCGCCGCGCACCTCGACCGGTTCGACCATGGAAAGATGAGCAAACGCCATCGGTTCACTCCGGCCGTCCTCGGCCCGCACCCAGCCTGGCCCTTTCTCCACGGCGTTTGCACCGTGCAGCTCCGCGAGCTCGCGCGCGAGCAACGCCTCGTATCCAGCCTGGCAGGTGTGCAGCATCCGGCCGAACCTGCCTCGGCCGCCCTTTGGGTCCAACCTAAACCTCACCGCACTCATGCCCTCCCTCCCTCCCGTTCACCCGCGGCCAGGCCGCTACCGCCATTACAAGGGCAACGATTACCTCGTGCTCGGTGTCGCTCGACACACCGAGACCGAAGAGCCGCTCGTCGTCTACCAGGCGCTCTACGGCGAACGGGGCTGGTGGGTCCGCCCGCTCACGATGTTCTGCTCCACCGTCGAGTTCGCGGGCCAACCCATCCCGCGCTTCGCTTTCGTCAGCGAAACGTGAGGCGCTTTATCGCGCCTCACGCGCCCAACGCAAACGTCACACGATCTCGCACGCCCCGCCCGCGCACGCGACCGTCGCCTTCAGCTCCGTCACATCCGAGTCCTCGCGCATCTTGGTGTAATCCACGCGATACGGCCGCAGCGCATTCCACTTCGCCACGTCCGCCTCCGTCGAAACCTCCTCGCGCGGCGCCTGCGGATACGCCTTGTCGCCCGCGTCCTGCAGCAGCGAGATCCCCGTGAAATACTCGCGATTGCTCCAGATGAACTCCTGCACCTCGTCCCACTCCGTCGGTCGCACCGTGCACGTGTTCGACACGTTGTGGTGCAGCTCCGGCGACCGCGACGACGGATCGCCGCCCGGAATCACCCACGAGGTCTGCACGAGCTTCACCAGCTCGAGAAACTGCAGCGCCGTCAGATCCTTCCGCAGGATCGCGCGTTTCGGCGCCTCGACCGGAAACGTGATCACGTCGTCCGTATCGGGATTGTAGACCGACGCCTCCGTCATCTGCGGATTCGCGACCTTGAAAAACGAATACACCGGCTCCTTCCGGTTCGCCTGCACCCGCCGGAAATACCGCCGCGCATGGTGCGGATGAATCCCCGAGGCCGCGCCGAGAATCAGCGAGGCCGTGCCTTCCGGCTTGCAGGTTGACAGCTTCGCCGCGGGCCGGATGCCGATGAGCGACGCCACGAGTTTGTTCGTCGCCCGGCAGAGATGCGCGCCTTGCGTCAACACTTCCGGGTCGAACAACACCGACGGATTGTCCATGAACCCGCAGATCGACACGCCGAGCAGCGCGTCGCGCTCGTTAATCAGCCGCGTCACCGCTCCCAGATACGGCATGTCCGTATACGCCGCCTGCAAAGTCCCGATCGCCGACGCCGCGATGCACGCCCGATAGAACGCCACCTCGCTCGTCGCCGCCTGACCGTTGATCGTCGTCAGATTGCAGTGCTGGAAGCCCGACAGCCGCGTCATCCCCGGCAACTCGCCCTTGTAGCCCCAGCGATAAAGCTGCCCCAGCTCCTCTTCCGACAACTCCCAGTCGACCACCGGCAGCAGGTTGATTTCCGCGCAGGGATTGCAGCCGGCGTCCGGGTGATCGTTGAAGAAAAAGCCCGGCTCGCCGAACTCCTTCTGCGCCCGGAAAAGCTTCTTGAAATGCTCCTGGTTCCGGTCGCTGCGCGAGAGCACCGCCGAATTGTTCGACGCCGACCGCTGCGGATGCGTCTCGAACCAGTTCCCCGTCTTGGCATTCATCATCTCTTCGTCGTCCGGCGAGAAGAGACAAATCGTAGCCGAACGCCGGATACCGCCCGCCAGCACCGCCTTCGCCACGAACATGTTGATGTCGTAGACCTCGATCGGACGCAGCGCGCGACCCGACGCCGACGCGAGAATATCCTCCACCTTGTTCAACGCTTTCTTCAGCGGCAGATGCCCCGGCGCCCGCCCGCCCGAGGTCTTGAGCGGCGCACCACGCGGCCGGATCGACGAATAATCGAACTCGATTTTCTGTCCCTCGTAGAACGACACGAACAGCGCGTGCAGCGCATCGCTCCAGCCCTCGATCGTGTCTTCCACGTGAAAATGCGTCACCGGCAGATCCGCCTCGTGCGCACGCGCCGGCAGCGGCGGCAGCAGCGCGATGTGATGCTTCTGCACCGAAAAGCCCACGCCGCAGCCGCTCAGCAGCAGGAACAGGTATTCGCGGAAAAACTCCACACGATCAACGTTCGAGAACGAGCAATTGAACATCCGGCTGTGGTTCTTGAGGATCGCCTCCCCGCCAAACTGCATCGAGCGCATGCTCGGCAGCACCTTCTTCGCCGCCACCTGCGCGAACGCCTCCACGATGATCTGCTCGAGCCGCACGCCGCCAAGCGCGCGCGCCAGCAACTCCGCGTTCTTCCCCGCGAGCGTCGCCACGTCGGCCGGCAACTCCATCGGCAGCGACCGCCCGAGCTTTTCGGCGAAAAATTCCAGATGCATGTCGCGCACCCGCTCCACGCCTTCCGTGAAAATTTCCCGCCGCCCCAGCTCCGGCCGATAGCGCGCGTATTTCGCCATCACGATGTAGTCGGACATCCCGTTGTCCGAATAATTCACCAGCCGCCGCTCCGCATGCCGCACGCGATACAACATGTAAGCGCGCGCCACTTCCCAGTGCCCCGCCGCCGCGATCGCCTTCTCCGCCGCATCCTGCACCTGCTCGATCGTCGGATGCTTCCCGTCGCGATAAAACAGCTCCAACGTCTGCGACACACCTTCCGCGATGCGCGCCACCTCGCGAAACGTCTCCGCCTCCAGCCCGTAGCACGCGAGCGGATCGTCACGATACGGATTCGACGCGTTGTCGGTGCGGACCTCGTGAAACGCCAGCGCGATCGCCCGCGTGACCTTGTTCAAATCGAACCGCGCCCGCGCCCCATCGCGCTTCAACACCATGCGATCGTTCCGCGCGATCGCGCGATCGAGCAACTGCGCGCCACGACGGGCCGGGAACACACCAACCGAGGCCGAGCCGGAGCTCGCAGGAGAGGTCAAAACAGTCATGGCAAAGGATATCCGAGAACAAAGTTTAGGGTGAAAAGGAGGGGCAACACGCCGCCACAAAGCACAGCAGCACGCGAATTCCCCCGGCAAGAGGTCCACTACCAGTCGTGGTTCGCCCACACGTCAACCACTACCTGTAGTGCCTCCCCAACTATAACGCACCTTCATGGCTCATATCTTGTCGCCGGAAACCCGCCCTCCCTTCGCCTCGGCGGCGCTCCTCGCAGGAGAACACCGCGCCCGCCAAGTAGCTTCGTTTATGTCGCGCCGAAAATCACCGCCGGAAACGCGTCAGCATCCCGGCCAATTTCTGCGCATCTCCCTCCTCGGTCCGTGCGGCTCCAACAAAAATTTTCCGTCGCTTCGCTCTCATCCCACTTTTTCATCGACCCGATGCGCGTGCTCCTCGCTTTCGACAAATTCAAGGACTCGCTCCCCGCCGACGCCGCCTGCGATGCCGCCGCCGACGCGCTCTGCACTCCTCACCCCGACTGGCAATTCGATCGCGCCCCGCTTACCGACGGTGGCGAAGGTTTCGCCGCGATTCTCACGCACGCAGCCGCCGGCAAACTCGAGGTCCGCCGCGTCACCGGTCCAAGCGGCCAGTCCGTCGACGCTCCCTTCGGACTCGTCCCGTTCCGGCAAATTCCCGCCGCCGCGCGCTCCCTGCTCGACCTGCCCTCCACCACGTCGCCCGACGCGCCCATCGCCATCGTAGAAATGGCCGCCGCCAGCGGTCTCGCCCTTCTCGCGCCCAGCGAACGCCGTCCCTGGCACACGACGTCTGCCGGCACCGGCGAACTCCTCTCCGCCGCCGCACACGCCGGCGCCGCCGGAATTCTCCTCGGCGTCGGCGGCAGCGCCACCAACGACCTCGGCGCCGGCGCACTCGCCGCACTCGGTCTCAATTTCGAAACCGCCACCGGTCAACGCATCTCCGCTCCCGCCCCCCGCGAGTGGCCGCACATCGCCCGTCTCACCGGCGCTGTCGACCCCGCGCTCCCGCCGATTCGCATCGCGTGCGATGTGGTCAATCCGCTTCTCGGCCCGCGCGGTTGCACCGCCACGTTCGGCCCGCAAAAAGGCCTTCAACCCCCCGACCTTGCCCCGCTCGAGCAAGCCAGCGCACGCCTCGCGCAACTTCTTCTCGATCATCACGCCCAGCCCGCCGCACTCCTCGACCTCCCCGGCGCGGGCGCCGCCGGCGGCATCGCGTTCGGACTCATGTGCGCCGCCCGCGCCAAACTCCTGCCCGGCTTCTCGCTCGTTTCCGCCTGGCTCGATCTCGACGCGCGCATCGCCGCCGCCGATCTCGTCCTCACCGGCGAAGGCCGCTACGACGCCACCTCGCTCGGCGGCAAAGGCCCCGGCGCCGTCGTCTTTCGCGCCCGCTCTCTCGGCAAGCCCGTCCACGTTTTCGCCGGCGCGATTCCGTCCGACCTCGCACTCGCCGATCCCTCGCTCCACGCGATCACGCCGCCCGACCTTCCGCTCCCTGACGCCCTTCGCCACACGTCCGCGCTCCTTGCATCCGCCCTCCTCGCGACGTTCTCCCCGTCCCACCAACCGTAGGAGCCCGCTCGCAGGCGATTCCAACCCGCGCCCCTCGCGAAAAGATTTTCGCGCAACACTCACGCTTCCTCCGCCATTCCCTCTCGACGGAGCCGCTCTGCCCCACACAGTCAGCCGCCAATGCCTGGGATTCGCCGTCTCTTTTCCCTCGACCGCACGCTCGCTCTCGTCGCTCTGCTTCTCGGCTTGTTGGGGTGCAGCGCCAGCCAGCCACCCACCCGTCCCGCGACCGCCCGTGCGGTCAACCCGCCGCCGACGACCACCCGTTTCACGCCTCCAAATGTCACCCCCGTGCCCGCGCAGCTCATGCTCGGCATCGACGTGCTCGAGTCGACCGGCTTCGCAGCTGTCAAAGGCAAACGCCTCGGCCTTCTCACGCACCCCGCCGGCGTGAATCGCAACGGCATCAGCACGATCGACGTGCTGCTCCGCTCCCGGCAGTCGAAACTCGTCGCGCTCTTCGGCCCCGAGCACGGCATCTACGGCAACGAAAAAGCCGAGGTCCTCATCCCCAACCGCACCGACCCGCGCACCGGCCTGCCCGTCTACTCCCTCTACGGCAAGAACCGCCGTCCCACGAAGGAAATGCTCCAGGGCCTTCACGCCATGGTGATCGATCTCCAGGACGTCGGCACCCGCAGCTACACCTACGTCAGTGCGATGAAGTGGACCATGGAAGCGTGCTTCCAGCACAACGTCGAAGTCATCGTCCTCGACCGCCCCAATCCGCTCGGGGGCATCAAAGTCAGCGGCCCGCTCCTCGACGCGAAGTATTCCACCAACAACTACGTCGGCGCTTTCCGCGTTCCCTATGTCCACGGCCTCACCATCGCCGAGCTCGCCCGCATCGCGAAAGAACTCCCCGGCGTCCTCGCCATTCCCGAAACCGCGCGTGCCAACGGCCGCCTGACCGTCGTTCCCATGCGCGGCTGGCGGCGCAACATGCGCTGGCCCGAGACCGGCCTGCAGTGGATCCCCACCTCGCCGATGGTCCAGGATTTCTCCGCCGTCATCGGTTACGCCATGGTCGGCCTCGGCACCTACCTCGATCCGCGCGTCGGCTTCGACATCGGTTTTCGCCACGGCGTCGGCAATCACTACGCCTTTCGCGGCCTCTCGCACAAGACGGTGAAAAGCGACGTCCTCGAACGCGAGTTGCGCCAGCTGGATATTCCCGGCATCGGCTTCCGCCGCGTCAGCGTGCCCGGTCGCGACGGCAAACCCGCCACCGGGGTCTTCGTCGAGGTCAACGACTGGGACGATTGGGACCCGACCGCCTTGAGTTTCCACCTGATGGTCATGGGCTGCCGCTTCGATCGCAAAAACCCGTTCGCCGTCACCGACACCGCCGCCAGCGGTTTCCTCCGGCACATGGGCTCCGAGGAATTTTTCCGCACCCTCCAGCGCAACGGCGCCCAGACCAACGTCACCGCCTGGATCGCCGAATGGCAGCGCCGCGGCCAAAATTACCGCAAAGCCAGCCAGCGCTACTGGCTCTACCAGTAAGGCCCGTATCGTCGCGGAAAGCGTGAGCTTTTCGCCCGATCGCTGCTTCGCGGGAGCCTCGCCCGTTTTTCGAAGGGCTTTCCCGCGCACCGGTGTTATACCGCAGAGCTGTCGCTCCACGTCCCGCCATGCATTCGAACCCCGACCCTCTCGATCCCCTCCTCGATCACTGGTCCAACACCCCCGACCCTTCGTCGCGCCTCACGTCCGAAGTCTGGCGCCGCATCGCCCTCGCCGAGGAAGCCAGCCACGGCCGCCGCGGCTGGTGGGCCGGCGTCGACGCTTGGTTTGCACGCCTGCCCTTTGCGGCGATGTTTGTCGCCAGCTGCGCCTTGCTCGGACTCTTCCTCGCCGAAGTCCGTGTCAACCAGCAGCAGCGCGAACGCAGCGCCCAACTCGCCCGCAGCTACCTGCAACTCATCGATCCCCTCTTGAAGGCCGACAACACCTTCGCCCAGACGCGATGAACCGCACCGCCCTCACCCTCCTCGTCGGCCTCGCCGTCGGTGCCGGCGCCCACTTCGGCTATTACGCCCTGCACCGGCCCGCCGGCCTCGATTCGCTCGACGGCCAGCTCTCCTGGATTCGCACCGAGCTCGATCTCTCCGCCGACCAATTCGCGCGCATCAAGGAGCTTCACGAAGCCTCCAGCCCGCGCCTCCGTGCCCTCGCCGCCGACGTCGCCCGCATGCAGGCCGAATTCGTCGCCTTCGAGGAAACCCGCCGCAACACCGACCAGGTCGATTTCCTCGAATTCGCCCGCTTCGTCGAAACCCGCCGCAACATCAACCGCGAGTGCCTCGAATCCACCCGCCGTCTCGTTCTCGCCACCGCCGACGTCATGACACCCGAGCAGCGCACCCGCTATCTCGGGATGGTCGCACGTTCCGACTCCAATCTCGAACTGGTCAACTGAGCGCCCTCCCCAGCGCCTGTGTCCCCCGACCCCGCCACCGATCACGCCAGTCTCGTCGCCCTTCAACAGGGCGACACCACCGCGCTGAACCGGCTCATCGCCCGTTGGCAGCGGCCGCTGCTTTCCTACGCGTATCGCTACCTGCAGAACTCGGCCGACGCCCACGACCTCGTCGCCAACGTCTTCGTTCGCCTCTACCAGAATCGCGCGCGCCTCCGCGAGGACACCAACCTCTCCGCGTGGCTGTTCACCACGCTCACGAACCTCTGTCACAACCACCACCGCTGGAAACGCCGCCATCCCGCCGTGTCGCTCGACACGCCCTCGCACGAAGACGACGAAGGCCGCGACCTCCTGCCCTTTCCCGACCTCGCCAGCGACGAACCCGAACCGGGCGCTTCGGTGGCCCGCGACGAACTCGAACGCGCCGTCCGCGAAGCGATCGGCTCACTCCCCCCCGATCTCCGCAGCGCGATCCTGCTGCACCACTACCAACACCTCTCCTACCGCGAAATCGCCGAGATCGCGCAATGCTCCGAACGCGGCGTCGAGACCCGCCTTTACCGCGCCCGCCAACAACTCCGCGTCACGCTCGCCGCCTACATCCGCGAAGCCTCCAGCTGCTAGAGTGGTGCCCCGCGAGAAACGTTAAGTAGTCGAGCGCCGAAGCGTGGCTGTCATTCTGAGCGAAGCGAAGAATCCAGTGAACGCTTCGCCGTTACCGCCAACGCGGTAGTTCGAAATGGATTCGCTGCGCTCAGAGTGGCATACAGCCACAGCCCGCCTTTCCCTTTTCCGTCCGCCGCGTCATCCGCGTCCTTCGCGTCCTCTGCGGTTAACAAAAAAACCCGGCGCTTCTCGCACCGGGTCTTCGACCTTGCCTCGACGCTCGCCGCCGCCGCGTCAGTTCGCGTCCACCGGAGCCGTGGGCGCCGGCGTCTGCGCCGTCATCCCACCACTCGCCACCGGCTGATCCGGACGGAACTTGAATTCCTGCCGCGCCAGCACCAGGACCGGCACACCCCCCGACGTCGGCGCCTCGAATTCCCACTGCGACACCGCGTCGACCGCCGCGCTCGCAAAGATCGCGTCATTCTCCGTCGACGCACGGCTCACCGCCGGCAGCCGCACGCGGCCCTTCTCATCGATATAGAACGTCACCGTCACATTGGCCGCCCGCGGCGCCTGTGAAGGCTCCACCGGATACACCGGCGTTACCACTTTTGTCGGCGTCGGGATCCGGTCCAGTTCACTCATGCGCTTCACGCCGTAAGTGTAATGATTCGGCCGGAGCTGATAGTCGCGGATCTCGACATACCGCGTGACCGACAAATCCACGACGACCAAACCCTGGCTCTCGAAATTGAACGTCAGATCGGACGTCGCCCCATGCGGCGCGCCATTCAACCACGCCGGCTCATACCGCCAGCGCTTCAACGCGGTCAACGCCGCATCCGCAAACGCCTCGTGACTGTAGCCGGTGATCAGATGGTCCGTCAGGTTGCCCTTCTCGTCCACCTGCACCGTCACCATCGCGTAACCGTTGTGTATCCCCAGATCCAGCACGCGACGGGGATAAACCACCATCTCGGTCTGGACGACTCGCATCGGCCGATAAGCCGGATCGGGAGCCGGCGCCGCGATCGCAGCCGCCGCGCAGCCAAGACCTGCCAAAATCAAAGTGATGAATCGTGCTTTCATGTTCGGAGAGAGTTGCCCGGCATAACACCACTCCGGCGCGATCCCCTTCACTCGCGCACCCTTCCGCGCGAGTTCCCTACCCGCTCATCCCCGCCGCACCCGACCTCGGAATACCAGCAGCAGCACCGCCAGTCCGGCTCCCAACAACACCCACGTCGACGGCTCGGGAATAGCCGCCGGCGAGTAATTGATCAACAGGCTGTTCTCCACGTGACCCACGCTGAACGACCCCGTTAGGCCCACGGAGAAATTCTCCAGGTCGAAATCGAATTTGGCCGGATCGAAACC
Organism: Verrucomicrobiota bacterium; assembly: GCA_023430565.1. Lineage (GTDB taxonomy): Bacteria > Verrucomicrobiota > Verrucomicrobiia > Opitutales > Opitutaceae > Opitutus. The sequence goes on along the minus strand of JAEZAD010000079.1, from coordinate 10,110 downwards.
CGAGATCCCGCCCGTCGTCGTCACGAACATCCAGCTGTAAGCCTGCTCCGGATCGAAGCTCGCCACCCCACCGCTGGCGCCGACCGAAAACATCTGGATCGCAAACCGGTCGGCGCCCGTCGCCGTAAGAGCCAGTTGCCCGCTGATTGCCAGCAGACTGTAATCGGTGCCCGCCACTCCGTCGGCATCGGCGATTTGGAAAATAAATTCCCCTTCGCCGCCAAACGTCGTCGGCCCGACCCGCAGCGTTCCGGGCGTTCCCAGCGCCGATGCCGGCGCGACGATCCCGCCAAAATCGACCACCAGCGGTCCCGCCACGCGCCCCGTCCCCGCGAGAATCCCGCCATCAAGCACCTCCACGAGCCCCCATCCGGTCGCCGACTCGCTCGGGTTCGCATTCATCGCGAACAACACCCCGCCATACACCCGCGTCCCGCCCGCATAGGTATTCGCCGCGGTGAGACGCGTCTCGGCGAGGTCCGGCCCGCCCGTCGCGAGCCCGTGAGTCACGCGCCCCATCCCCGAAATCACCCCGCCGAAAACCACATTATTTCCCGGCTGAAACGTCAGCACGCCGTGGTTCACCACATTCCCCACGATGCTCCCGCCCGGCGAAAACCCCGTGCCCAACACCAGCGCGCCATCCTCCTCGATCGTCGTCCCTCCCGTGTAGGTATTGCTGCCCGTCAGCATCACCGCATGCCCGAAGTCGCTCCGACCGACCCTCAACGCGCCGCCGCCCGAAATTACCCCGCCGAACTCCGTCCCCCACTCCGCCCCGCCCAGCGTCACGTTCAACACCTGCGCAGCCTCCACCACGATCGATCCGAGAAAACTCCCGCCGCTCACGAAGCCGTTGATCGTCTGATCCGCCGCCACATTCAGCGTTGCTCCATTCGCCACCGCCACGCGCGTCGTCGCCGGCAACGCATTCGTCGCCGCCGCCTTCAACGTCCCGCCGCCCACCGTTGTCTGGCCGCCGTAACTGCTCGCCCCCGATAACACCAGCGTGCCCGCCCCCGCCTTCACCACGCTCCCGCTTCCCGAAATCGCTCCGGAATAACCATACAGGCTGTCGCTCCGGCTGAATTCCACCTTCGTGCCCGCACCCAGCGAAATATCGCTCCCGTAAATGTTCTCGCCGACCGCTTCGGACGAACCCGCGAAACGCAGCGTCCCCGCCGCCACCGACGTCGCACCCGTGAAGCCTTGCGTTCGCATGACCGTCGTCACCGCCGTGCTCTGATTTCCGTTCTGCAACGTCACCCCGCCCGCACCCGTGATATCCGAATCCAGGATACCAGGCGCCGCCAGCGTCAACGTGGCCCCCGCCCGCACCAGCGTCATGCCCTCGCCCGCCAACGACGCCACCGACGTGCTGTTCGCCACGTCGAACATTCCCCCCGCCTCGACCGTGACTTCGCCCGCCGTGAACGCCACCGGCGCCCCCACCGCGATCGTGCCTTCCTCGATCCGCACCGCCCCGGAAAACGTGCTGCCGCCGGCAAACGTCAACACGCCCGCCCCCGTCTTCGTCAATCCGCCCGCGCCGGCGAGCGCCCCGCTGAATGTATTCGAAATTCCATTATCGATCGTCAGCACCGCCGCGGACGTCACGTTCACGGTGCCGCTTGCGCCCGGATTGAAGTCGTCCAGCCCCGCGATCGAATTGCTGGAGTTCACCTGGAGCGTCGCTCCGCTGTTCACCCGAAACACGCTGCCCGGCGACAACGCCCCCTCCGCCGCCGCGATCAGCGTTCCGTTCTCGATCCACGTGTCGCCGAGGTAGGCGTTCGCCCCGCTCAACGCATACGCTGCCGTCCCACGCTTCCGCAGCGAACCGTCGCCCGAGATCGCTCCAGCGTAACTCTGCGGCTCCACCGTTTCCACCGTGAGCTTTTTTCCGGCCGCAATCGTCGTCGCCCCCGTTCCCGTCAAACCCGCCACCGTGATCCCGGTCGTCACGCCCGCCCCGACCGCAAACGTGCCGCCCGCATTCGTCACCACGCGCACGCCCGCCGCCGCCGCATGGTCCGCCCCGACCGTGATCGTCCCATCCTCGATCGTCAGCGTGCCCGTGAACGTGTTCTCCCCCGTCAACGTGAGGTTGCTCGCGCCCTGCTTCACCACCTCCCCCATGCCCGCAAAGCCGAAGGGAAATTCGTTATCGTCGCTGCGATCCACCACCACCTTGCCCGCCGAATCCACCGTGATGTCGCCCAGGAAAATTCCATCCACCCCGCCGTCTCCAATCTGCAGCGTCCCGGCCGCCACCCACGCGGAAAACGGCGCCGACGGCTCCAACTCGAAGCTGAACGAGCTGACGAGGTGGGCGCTCGCCGTGCCAAAAAAATAGAGCGTTCCAGGCCCGTCTTTCTTCAACACCGACCCCGCGCCCCCGAAAATTTCGCCTGCGAACGTGCTCGTTCCACCGGTCGGCAGATTCACCGTGAACGTCCTGCCATCCGCGATTTCCACCGCACTGGTCGCATCGCCGCTGTCCAAACCGCGAATCGTCTGGTCGTAATCGACCCGCAGCGTGCTCTCCCCCATCAGCGTCACGTCGCCGCCCGCGGCGAGCGTCTCACCGCTCGCGTTCCCCAGAATCAACATCCCGTAGTCGCGAACCAACGTCCCGCCCGTGTAGGAATTCGCCGCCGTCAACTCGAGCACGCCCGAGACTTCCACGTCGCCACCCCCGGAAATCACCCCGCCGAACTCATAATAATCGCGCGCGAACACCAGCGTCGCATTGTTCGCCACATCCCCGCTGAGCGACCCTTGGCTGCCTCCCGTCCCAAACTGCAGCCGTCCCTCGTTGATCGTCGTTCCGCCCGTGTAATCCGTATCGTAAAACACCTGCGTGCCCGCCCCGTTTTTCACCAGTGAGCCCGCGCCCGTGATCGTTCCTTCGAACGCCCCCTCCGCACCATACGCAATCGTGAGCGCCGCCCCCGACCCGATCGTCACGACCCCCGTGTAGGGCCACCCGTGATCGTGGATTCCCTTGATCGTGCTGCTCGCCGCGATGTCGAGAAACGCCCCACCATTGAGGCGCACCACGCTGTTCGCCGAAAGCGAGCCCGGCGCCCCCGCTCTCAGCGTGCCCTCCACAATCGTCGTGTAGCCGGCCAAACTGTTATTTCCCCCGTTCAATGTCAGCGTGCCCGCTCCTGTCTTCTGCAATTCACCCGCTCCACTGATCGCTCCGCTCAACGTCAGATCGTGCCCGTCGCTGTCAATATTCCCTCCGCCGGAATTCACCGTGACCGCGCGCACCGACGAAAACGTGCCACCCAGCTGCAGCGTGCCGCCATCGAAGAAAAGCCCCCCCGGCGCCGCACCGAGGTTCGCATCGCTCCCGACCACCAGCGTGCCGCCAGTGACCCACGTGCCATTCGTATAGCCGTTGACTCCTCCCAATCGCTGCGTGCCGGACCCGGTTTTCACCACCGATCCCGCACCTTGAATCACCCCCTGAAACAGCTCATCGGCCTCCGCTCCCGGATCGATCGTGAGGACCGACTGGTTCGACAACGTCACTGTCCCCAGACCGCTCAACTCGCTCACCCTTTGATTCGCCTGGAGCGACAGCGTCCCGCTCGAATTCACCAATACCGCCCCCTCCGTCGCCAAGGCATCGCTCACATCCACTCGCAGCGTCCCATCATTGACCACTGTCCCTCCGCCGTGGCTCGTCTGGGCCTCGAGCACCATCTCGCCCGCTCCGTCCTTCGTGAGCGCATAGCCGTCGCTGTTGTCTTCGATCGCACCGCGGATCCGCAGCGTGTCGTTCGTCCCCACGCTGAACGTCAAATCGTCACCCAACACCAACACCAGCCCTTCGCCCGCCGTCGTGCTGCCGAACACCACCGTCGACCCGTTGCTGCTGCCGGTCAGCGTGAGCCCCCCAAACAGCGTCAACGCATGATCCGCCGGCCCCGCACTGCGCAACGTCAGGCTCGATCCGATCCCGCCCAAACTGAAAGTGAGTCCCGCCGCACCGATCTCCGTGTCCTCCCCAAACGTCACCGCCTCCCCAGGACCCGGCGTGTGCTGAAACACATTGCCAACGATCCCACCCGTCCAGTTCGCGAGATCATCGAAACGAAACGTGTTCGGGCCCGAGGGCACGATCGGAGCAAACACCGACGGCGGCGCAAACAACGCGTCCGCGCTCGCGAACAAAACCAACGCGACGGATCCGCTCCGTCGAAGCGACCGAAAAAGGGGATGCATGTGTGTGACTGGACCGGCGCGACCCTGCTCGCGCCCCTTCTACCCAGCAAGCCCTTTGCCATCCCCCGCCCTTCGTCTTTCGGCCCCCGCCAACTTCACCCTTGCCGCCCGCCGCCCCCGGCGCGAAACCAAACACCCACCGCGGCGTCCTGCTGCGCACCCTCAACCCCTTCGAAATCATCATGCCGAGAACCGTCACCCTCTTCACCGGCCAGTGGGCCGATCTTCCCCTCACCGAGCTCGCACCGCTCGCCAAAAAAATGGGCTACGACGGCCTCGAACTCGCCTGCTGGGGCGACCACTTCGACGTCGATCAGGCGGCCTCCTCGAAAAAATATGTCGCCGAGAAATGGCAGCTCCTCGCCGATAACGGCCTCACCTGCTTCGCCGTCTCCAACCACCTCGTCGGCCAGGCCATCTGCGACAACATCGACGAACGCCACAAGGCCATCCTCTCCCCCGACATCTGGGGCGACGGCACCCCCGAAGGCGTCCGCAAACGCGCCGCGAAAAAACTCGCCCTCACCGCCAAGGCCGCGCGCGCCTTCTTCGACGCCAAACCCGGCCGCAAGGGCTCCGACGACTTCCCCGCCGTCGTCAACGGCTTCACCGGCTCCTCCATCTGGCACTCGATCTACGCCTTCCCGCCCACCTCACAGGCGTATTGGGATGCCGGTTACGCCGATTTCGCCAAGCGCTTCGGCCCGATCCTCGAGACCTTCGACAAACACAACGTCAACTTCGCCCTCGAGGTCCACCCCACCGAAATCGCCTTCGACATCGCCAGCGCCCAGCGCGCCCTCGAAGCCGTGAAGGGCCACAAGCGTTTCGGTTTCAATTACGACCCGTCCCACCTCGGCTACCAGGGCGTCGACTACGTGAAATTCCTCCGCACTTTTTCCGACCGCATCTACCACGCTCACATGAAGGACGTCTGGTGGGGCCACGGAAATGGCGACGTCGGCGTGTTCGGCGGCCACACCACCTTCGGCGACGCCCGCCGCCAGTGGGACTTCCGCTCCGTCGGCCGCGGCGACATCAACTTCGAGGAAATCATCGTCGCCCTGAACGACATCAACTACCGCGGCCCGCTCTCCGTCGAATGGGAGGACATCCGCATGGACCGCGTCCACGGCGCCACCGAATCCTGCGCCTTCCTCCGCAAACTGGACTTCGCCCGCAGCGCCCTCGCCTTCGACGCCGCCTTCGACAAAAAGAACCAATAAGAGGCAGTAAGCCGTAAGCGATAAGCTCCGAATCTCGGAGCTCCTGCCTTCGCTTACCGCTTAAAGCTTACCGCTTATCGCTGCATTTATGCCCATCAAAATCGCCATCATCGGCGCCGGCGGCATGGCCGCCTACCACGCCACCGGTTTCCGCAACGCCGGCGCCGACATCGTCGCGCTCTGCGACGTCAACGAAGCCGCCGCCAAAAACGCCGCCGCCAAGCACAACATCGAGCGCACGTTCACCGACGTCGCCCAGATGCTCCGCGAGCTCCCCGACCTCGACGCCGTCTCGATCATCGTCCCCAACAAATTCCACGCCCCACTCGCCATGCAGGCGCTCAAGGCCGGCAAGCACGTCTTCTGCGAAAAACCGCCCGCGCTCAACGCCCGCGAAATGACGCAGATGAAGGCCCTCGCCGAAAAGGCGAAGCGCACGTTGATGTTCAACTTCAACAACCGCGCCCGCCCCGAGTCCTACGCGATGATGGACTACGTGAAGGATGGCACCATCGGCCGGATCAATTCCTGCCAGGCCAAATGGATTCGCCGCTGCGGCATCCCCGGTTTCGGCGGCTGGTTCACCACCAAAGCCCTCTCCGGCGGCGGCCCGCTCATCGATCTCGTCCACATGATCGACCTCGGCCTCCATTTCATGGGGTATCCGGAACCTGGACACATCCTCGCGCAGACCTATCGCGACCACATCACCGACAAAACCTTCAAAGGACCTTGGGGCATCCCCGACGTCGCCAAGGGCCTCACCGATGTCGAAGCCGCTGCGCACGGTTTCATTTCGTTCAAAACCGGCCAGACGATGTCCTTCCAGGTTTCGTGGGCCGAGATGAACAAGCGCGAAGAGGTCTCCGTCACCTTCCAGGGCACCAAAGCCGGTGGCCTCGTCCAACGCCTCTTCGCCCTCGACGGCATCGACGGCACCGCGATCGATTCGTGCGAGCTCTACACGCACGAACACGGCCGCCCCGTGAACCGCACCATCAGCGTCCCGCCCGACCACCCCATGGGCCGCGTCCGCTCCGCGACCAACTTCATCCTGGCCCTCGAGGGAAAAGAAAAACCCCTCAACACCCCCGACCAGGCCCTGTCCCTCATGAAGGTCATCGACGGCGCGTATAAGTCAGCCGCCACCGGCAAACCCGTCGCGCTCTGACGAGCGCGAAAGCTCCAAATTCCAAGCACCAAGCTCCATTGAATCACCAAATCTCAAGCACCATTGAAGTTTGAATTTTGGAGCTTCATTGGAGCTTGGATCTTGGTCCTTGGAGCTTTTCCCCTTCCTCCCTCTCTACCAACTCCCGACCTCATAACATGAAGCTCAATCGCAAACTAAAAATGGGCATGGTCGGCGGCGGCCGCGGCGCCTTCATCGGCTCCGTTCACCGCATGGCCGCCCGCCTCGATGGCGAAATCGATCTCGTCGCCGGCTGCTTCTCCTCCGATCCGAAAAAATCCAAGCTCTCCGGCGAAGACCTCTTCCTCGATTCGTCGCGCGTCTACGCGACCTACGAGGAAATGGCGCAAAAGGAAGCCGCGCTCCCCGCCGATCAACGCATCGACTTCGTCTCGATCGTCACCCGCAACAACACCCACTTCGCCATCGCGAAGACCTTCCTCGAAGCCGGCTTCCACGTCGTCTGCGACAAGCCCCTCTGCTTCACCCGCAAGGAAGGCCTGAAACTCCGCGAGGTCGTTCAAAAAACCGGCAAGGTCTTCGCGCTCACCCACAACTACACCGGCTATCCGATGGTGAAGGAAGCCCGCGAGTGGGTCCGCACCGGCAAGCTCGGCCAGATCCTCAAAATCGTCGCCGAATACCCGCAGGGCTACGCCATCACCGCCCTCGAACAAAAAGGCGACGGCGCCATCTCCAACTGGCGCATGGACCCCTCCGTCGCCGGCGTCTCCAACGCCATGGGCGACATCGGCACGCACGCCCACAACCTCGCCCGCTACATCACCGGTCTCGAAATCGACGAGATCTGCGCCGAGCTCTCGACCTTCATCCCCGGACGCCCGCTCGACGACGACGGCAACTGCCTCGTCCGCTTCGCCGGGGGCGCCAAGGGCATCATCTACGCCTCGCAGATTTCCAACGGCGACGAAAACAACCTCAACATCCGCGTCTACGGCACGAAGGGCTCCCTCGAGTGGCACCAGGAAAATCCCAACGAGCTCGTCTTCAAACGCGCCGACGCCCCGCCCGTCGTCCACCGCCGCGGCAACAACTACCTCTCCGCCGCCGCCCAGGGCGCCACGCGCACGCCGTTCGCGCACCCCGAAGGTTTCATCGAAGCCTTCGCCAACGTCTACCGTTCCGCCGCCACCGCGATCGCCGACCAGATCGCCGGCCGCAAAACTCCAAAAAATGGATACGACTTCCCCACCGTCGACGACGGCATCGCCGGCATGGCCTTTATCGAAAGCGTGGTGAAAAGCTCCAAAGCCGGCGCCAAGTGGGTCAAATTCCCCACCGCGTAATCGCACGCTTTACGTCGTAACCAACACGGCCCGCCTCCGCGCGGGCCTTTTTCTTTTCCCCTTCTTCCACCTCACCCAATCTCCCCGCATGACGCGCTCACCCCACCCTGCTCGCTTCGCCCGGCATCTCATTCTCGCCGTCGCAATCCTCCTTCCCTTCACCCTCTCCGCCGCCGAACGCCAGTCCCTCAAACTCCTCGCCATCGGCAACAGCTTCTCCGAAGACGCCACCGCGTTCCTCCCCGCGATCGCCGACGCCGCCAACAAAGACCTCACGCTCGCCCGCGCCAGCATCGGCGGCTGCTCCCTTGAGCGCCACGCCCGCCACCTCGCTGAAGCCCAGGCCGGCGACGAAAACGGTCGCGCCTATCACAACTTCGTCGACCCCAAAACCGGCGAGAAACGCTCCGTCACCCTCATCGAAGCGCTGGAAGCGGACGCGTGGGACATCGTTACGCTCCAACAAGTCAGCCACCTCAGCTTTCGCCCCGAAACCTTCCACCCCTACGTCGACCAACTCATCGCCGCCATCCGCCAGCACGCCCCCACCGCCGAAATCGTGATCCACGAAATCTGGGCCTATCGCGAAGACCACGCGCTCTTCCAGAAAAACGACGGCTTCACCCCGCAGAAAATGTATTCAGGAGTTCGCGACACCTACCGCGCCCTCGCCTCCGACACCGGCCTCCGCCTCATCCCCGTCGGCGACGCCTTCCACCTCGCCCGCCAGACGCCCCGCTGGACCTACACGCCCGACCCCAATTTCGATTTCAACCACCCGCCCGCCAACCAGGTCCCCAACCAGCGCACCAGCCTCAACGTCGGCTGGCGTTGGACGAAAAACAAAGAGGGCCAGACCGAGTTCCGCACCGACTCCATCCACGCCAACACCGCCGGCCGCTACCTTGGCGCCTGCGTCTGGTATCTCACCCTCTTCGAGTCCCACACCCTTCCGACCGACTACACGCCCGAAGGTCTCGCCGACGACGATGCCGCCGACCTCCGCCCTCACGCCCTCGCCGCCGTCCAAACCGAACGCACCCGCGTTTCCATCGCCCCGGCGAAGTAAGATCCCGGCGTAGTCACCCGTGTTTGTCATTCTGAGCGAAGCGAAGAATCCGGAGCGACATCCGCCACTCACTTCACTCGCGTATCACTCGCCTGCTCCCAGCCAGCACGGTTGGTCCAGAGACTCTCCTATCCCATCTTCACTTCCCCGCCACCTTCTCCGCCTCGCTCGTCGGCGCCCCATTCCGCGCGACCCAGGCATCATACTCTTTCCGCGGCATGAACCGCAGCGACGCGCTGTTGATGCAATAACGCATCCCGCCCTTTGACCGCGGCCCGTCGTTGAACACATGCCCGAGATGCGCGCCGTCGACGTTGCTGTGCACCTCCGTGCGCAACATGCCATGACTGTAGTCCACCGTCTCGCCGACAAATTCCTTCTGAATCGGCTTCGTGAAACTCGGCCAGCCCGTCCCGCTCTCGAACTTGTCCCGCGAGTCGAACAACGGCGTGTCGCTGCACACCGAAAAATACACGCCATCCTCGTGATGGTCCCAGTATTCATTCCGAAACGGCGGCTCGGTCCCCTGTTTCCGCGCAACGCGATACTGCGTCGGCGTGAGCAGCTTCTTCCACTCCTCGTCGCTCCGCTGCACCTTCGTTTTCGCCATGTCGATCACGACATTCGAAGGCAGCCCGCAAGCCGACTTCTCCCCATCGATCGCACACGCCGCCGCCTCTTCCGGAGTCATTTCCTTGTTCGTTGTCTTCATAGTCGTCGCCCCCGCCGCCAAGCCCACCGCCACCCCCCAAAACACCGCCGCCAGTTTCCACGTTTTCATCGTCCCCTGAGAGTAGCCACCTCCCCCAAATATTCCACCCCTCCCTTCAGTTCCCCCCTCACCCAATCCGTCTTGTAATACATTACGTTACAAACGTTGCCCCTCCGCTCGCCGCCATTCTGCGTCCTTTCCGAGGAAATTCACCCCTTCGCCTCGTGGTTTGCCGGCCTCCCCGACCCCGTTTGTAATACATTACGTTACAGTCTTGCGCCCCCCGCGAGCGAGGAACTCATAACTCCCCTGCCTTCGTGCTCCTTTGCGTCTTCTGCGCCTCTCTGCGGCCATCGCCGCGCTAC
>JAEZAD010000078.1 GCA_023430565.1 Verrucomicrobiota bacterium | reverse complement strand
GGTTACGCGGAGGCGGGAGCGAGGTTGCGGGCGAAATTTTTCAGCGAGATGGGCGGGGCGCTGGGGGCGAGTGTGGCGGCGGAGGTGATCGAGAAAATCGGGCCGGCGCTGGAGGGGCATTTCGCGGGGTTTGGCGTGAGTCTGCAGACGCTGGACGTGGTGGGGGATTCGCGCGCGGCGGCGAGCGGAGACTATGTGGTGACGCGGACAGTGGCGTATTCGAGGGATGCGGGGAGCGGGGAGCAGGTGGCGGTGAGGCGGGAGACGTATTTTGCAGGGTGGGGGGATCCGGTGGTGGAAAAGCTGAGAGGCTGAGAGCTGACGTGCTGGAGAGCTGAGAGCTGAAACCTGAGAGGTGAGGGCTGGGGGTGGTGTTCGGTAGGAGGAAAAGGCGAAAGAAATTTGAGAGGCTGTCTGGATTGCGGGGGATGGTTCGTCGAAGAGGGAGAGGATTTTCTGAATTATGAGCACATTGACGTTTCCCTTGCCGAGAGTGGTGTCGCGTGACGAGTGGTTGGCGGCGCGAAAGGAATTGTTGGCGGAAGAGAAGGCACTCACGCGGGCGCGCGATGCGCTGGCGGCGAAGCGGCGAAGGTTGCCGGCGGTGAAGATCGAGAAGGACTATGCGTTCACAGCGCCGGGCGGGAAGAGGGTGCGCCTAGTGGAGTTGTTCGAGGGGCGGCGGCAGCTGTATGTGCACCATTTCATGTGGAATGATGAGCGCGGGCATTGTCCGGGCTGCACGGCGGCGGCGGACACGGGATTCGACAATCCGAAGCTGCGCGCGGAGTTGGCGGAGAAGGACGTGACGTTCGTGGCGGTGTCGCGGGCGCCGATCGCGGAGATCGAGAAGCGGCAGAAGGAGAAGGGGTGGACCTTTCCGTGGTATTCGTCGGAAGGGAGCGATTTCAACTACGACTTCCACGTGACGCTCGATGAGGCGAAGGCGCCGATCGAATACAATTATCGGAACAAGGCGGAGCTGATCGCGGCGGGCTTCAAGGCGGAGGATCTCAAAGGCGACTGGACGGTGGCCAGCGTGTTTGTGCGCGAGGGCGACGCGGTGTATCACACGTATTCGGCGTTTGCGCGCGGGCTGGATCACCTGTTTCTGCCGGCGAACTTTTTGGATCTGACGCCGTATGGACGGCAGGAGGAGTGGGAGGATTCGCCGGAGGGGTGGCCGCAGCGGCCGACGTATGGGTGAGGGGGGCGCGGCGAAATGCTGAAAAACTGAAACGCTGAAACGCTGAAACCTGAGGGGTGAGAGCTGAGGGGGGCGGGCGGGTTGGAGAGAAAGAGACAGAGAACGATTAGTTTGGGGTGCGGGAGAGGAGGGGGCGTTTTTAGGGGAAGAGTGAGAGTTGGACGTTGAGGGGGGCCGTGCGCGCGGTAGTTAAGCGGGCATGAGCAAAGAAGCGCGTCGTCGGAATCTGGTCATTGGGCTGGTGCTACTGCTAGGGGTGGCGCTGCTGCTGCTGGTGCGGTGTCGGCCCGAGGAGACGGGCGTGACGCCGGCGACAGCGGCGCAGGCGTTGAGCGACAAAGGCGAGGCCGTGGTGCCGGCGGCGGGGGAGCCGGTGGAACCGAAGGAGGAGGCGGAGGAGGTGCTGACGCCGGCGACGTTGGAGGCGCCGCGGGAGGTGGGGGCGGGCGCGAAGTTTTCGGTGGCGTGGACGGGACCGAACAATCGCGGTGACTTCATCACGATCGTGAAGCCGGATGCGGCGGACGGGGCGTATTCAAACTATGATGACGCGCGGAGAGGCAGTCCATTGGAGCTGACGGCACCGATCGAAGCGGGCGAGTGGGAGCTGCGTTACACGACGGGGAAGGCGCGGGCGGTGCTCGGGCGGGCGGCGCTGCGGGTGCTGGCGGCGGAGGCGACGCTCGAGGCGCCGGCGGAGGCGGTGTTGGGGGGCGAGGTGGAGGTGCGGTGGACCGGGCCGAACAATACGCAGGACTATATCACGGTGGTGAAGGACGGCACGCCGGAGGGGAAGTATGGGAACTACACGGACACCAAGGCCGGGTCGCCGCTGAAGGTGAGGATGCCGCCGGAGACGGGAGCGTGGGAGCTGCGCTACGTAACGGGCCAGGGCGCGAAGATCCTGGCGCGGCGGGCGATCGCGGTGACGGAGCCGGAGATCGAATTGACGGCACCGTGGGAGGTCGTGGCGGGGGCGGATTTCGAGGTGAAATGGACGGGGCCGAATAACACGCAGGATTACGTCACGATCGTGGCGAAGGAGACGAAGGACGGGCAATATGGGAATTATCGGGAGACGCGGCATGGGTCGCCGTTGGAGCTGACGGCGCCGATCATGGAAGGAGCGGCGGAGCTCCGGTATATGTCGGGACAAGGCGCGCGCGTGCTGGAGCGGCGGGATATTCGGGTGGTGGCGGCGGAGGTGAGCCTGGAGGCGGTGGAAGAGGTCAAAGCGGGCGAAACGGTTGAGGTGACGTGGACCGGGCCGAATCATCGCGGCGACTACATCACGATCGTTCCTGCAGAAACGCCGGACGGACGGTATGCGGCGTATGCTGACGCGAAGAACGGATCCCCGGTCAAAATCGCGGCGCCGAAGGAGGCGGGCGCGGCGGAGATTCGTTATGTGGCGGGGCAGGGATCGAAGACGCTGGCGCGGCGGTCGCTGCGGGTGGAGTAGCGTCGGGCGCGGTGGTGCGGCGGGTGGGACGTTGCGAGGGGAATGGAGTCGGCTCGGGATTCGACGTGCTGAAGTTCGAGGCGCCGCCGATTCGCGGGAAGAGTGGGAAGCGCGGGAAGAGTGGGAGAACGCGGTCGGTGAAAATTGTAACGTAATGTATGACTAAATGCGACCGGCGGTCGGATGGTTTGTAATATAATACGTTACAATGGATCAGGGGAGAGTGGGGGGGCGGCGGCGAGGGGGGAGAGGAGGGTGAAGGTGGGGCGGGGAAGCGTTTTGGAGGGATTGTTGGGCGGTGTGCTGGTGGGAGGCGAGGGCAGGCTGGCAGACCGCGGGCAAGTGAGAGCAAAAGAAGGGATGAAAGCTGCGGCGGAAAAGGCGGAGGAGTTTCGGCGGTTGCACGCACGGAACCAAGCATGGGTGATCGCGAATCCGTGGGATGCGGGGTCGGCGCGGGTGTTGGCGCATCTCGGTTTCGAGGCGCTGGCGACGTCGAGTGCGGCGTCGGCGGGGACGCTCGGCCGGGGGGATTATGGACTGACGCGGGACGAGGCGCTGGAGATGGCGCGGCGGATCGTCGAGGCGGTGGACGTGCCGGTGTCGGCGGATCTGGAGAATGGGTTTGGCGATTCGCCGGAGGAAGTCGCGGAGACCGTGAGGCGCGCGGCGGAGATCGGGCTGGCGGGGTGTTCGATCGAGGACGCGCCGGGCGATGCGGCGCCGTATGAGATCGGACTCGCGACGGAGCGGGTGCGGGCGGCGGCGGACGCGGCGTGCGGGGTGGGGCGGCCGTTTGTGCTGACGGCGCGGTCCGAAGGGTTCGCGCGCGGGGTGAGGGATTTGGGCGAGGTCGTGAAGCGGCTGCGGGCTTACGAGGGGGCGGGCGCGGAGGTGTTGTTTCCGGTGGGGCTGCCGGATTTGGAATCGTATCGCGTGGTGTGCGCGGCGGTGACGAAGCCGGTGAATGGGATTGGTGGAATCAAGGGGCGGCCGTTTACGGTGGCGCAGCTGGCGGAGGTCGGGGTGCGGCGGGTGAGTGTGGCGACGGCGTTTTGGCGGGCGGCGATGACGGCGTTGTATGAGGCGGCGGGCGAGGTGCGCGTGGGAGGGACGTTCGAATTTGGGCAGCGGGCGCGGAGTTCGGGGGAGATTGCGGGGTGGATGGGATCCGAGTGACAGAGGCGCGGACGGGGAGAAAGAGAAAGAGAACGAGAACGAGAACGAGAAAGAGAATGATTATGGTTTGGGGAGGGAGCGGAGGAGGTGGGAGAGGAGGGCGAGCCAGAGCAGCGAGGCGATCGTGACGGGTATCCACATTCCGAGGACGGCGCCCATGGGGATGAGGAAGGTGAGGACCTGCCAGAAGAGGGCGGCGGCGAGGCGGAGGTAATCGGCACGATGTTCGGATCGGTCGGCGGCGCGCCAGTCGCGCGGCCAGAGACCGAACGGGCGGACGCGGTCGTAGAAGTGGCGAAGGGCGTCGGTCGCCACGGGCGCGGTGGCCCAAGTGGCGAGGAGGGAGAAGGCGAGCGAGACGGCGGCGATGGCGAGGAATTGCTGGGCTTCGTTCAGATTTGTCGGCTGAAGGCGGAAGAGGACGAAGGCGGCGGCGAAACCGGCGGCGACGCCGAGGGAGAAGCCGGCGCCGTTGAAACGCGACCAATACCAGCGGAGCGCGAAGGGGATAAGGAAGGCGGGAAAGAGGAGCATCACGATGCTGACCCACACGCCGAGCACGCTGGCGCCGGCGAGGAGTGCGATGGCCAGGCCGGCGGCGACGATCACGGCGGAGGCGAGGTAGCCGGCGAAGACGAGCTCGCGTTGGGAGGCGTGGCGGCGGAGCGGTTCGTAGAGATCTTTGACGACGTAGGAGGCGCCGGCGTTGATGGTGCTATCGAAGGTGGACATCGCGGCGGCGAGAAGGGCGGCGATGACGAGACCGCGGATGCCGGCGGGAAAATAGTCGGATTGGAGGACGACGGGGAGGACACGTTCCGCGTCGGCGATGGAGGAGCCGTCGAGTCCGAGGGTGACGGCGAGGATGGCGAAGCCGAGGACCATGGGCCAGCGGAAGGCGAAGAGGACGGTCCAGAGCATGCCGAGTTTCTGGCATTCGGCGTCGGAGCGGGCGGCGTAGTAGCGCTGGGCCATGTAGGCGGAGCCGCCGCTGCCGCCGAGGCCTTCGAGGATGCCCTTCACGGCCCAGACGGCGAGGAACCAGCCGAAGGGCTCGTAGGGCGCGAGGGCGGGGTTGTTGCCGAGGGTGGGGAGGAATTGGTTGAGCGAGGCGCCGGGCCAGGCGGCGAGGAGCTCGGGCGTGACGTGTTGGGAGGCGATGACGGCGATATAGATCGCGGCGCCACCGATGATGGCGGCTTGGAAGACGTCGGTCCACACGACGCCGTAAATCCCGCCGAGCAGCGTGTAGATGAACGCGATGACGGCCATGCCGACGGTGCACTGGAGCGGGGAGAACGGGAGAAATTCGGCGAGGAATTTTCCGCCGGCGGTGAAGAAGAACACGATCATGGCGACCGTGATCACGAGATAAGTGAGGGCGGCGGTGGCGCGGGCGGCACGACCCTGGACCCCGTGGCCGAAGCGGAGGAGCATCCATTCGGCGGTGGTCATGACGGCGCTGCGGCGGTGCCATTTGCCCATGAAGGCGAGGAAAACGGCGATGGGCAGGACGACGCCGCCGCGGAATTCGACGAAGAAGCCGTGAAGACCGTAGAGGTGGATGAGCGCGACGATCGCCATGGTGCCGGCGATATCGAGATTGCTGGCCATTCCGGAGGCACCGAGGGCCCACCACGGCATGGC
>JAEZAD010000259.1 GCA_023430565.1 Verrucomicrobiota bacterium | reverse complement strand
CCGTTGATGACGGCGTCCTGGGTGGACTGGATGTTGATCTGACCGTCGGCGGCGTGCGTCGAAACGTAAGCGGAGCCCGGCAGGCGAACGCCAACGCCGTCCGAGGCGTGCGAACCGCCGATGATGTCGATCCGGTTGAGCGCCTGGAGACGGCCGCCGATTTCGACGGGCTCGTTGTCGATGTTGACGGTTTCGCCGCCGATCCAGGCCTGGCCGGTGGTTTCGATATGGATGCGTCCGCTTTCGCTGCTCCAGGTGACGACATCGTTGGCGCTTGTGCCGCCGGCGAGGATGCCGCCCATGAGCTGGATGTCGCCGGAAGCGAGCACGCGCACCGTGCCGCCGCTGTTGTTCGAAGTGACACCCGTCGCGACGAGACCCGCGTCGCTCGCGAGGATCAGGCTGATCCCGTCGTCGTCGGCGCCCGGCGTGCCGCCGGTGACTTCGACGGATTTCTGCGCCATCACGGTCGTGTCGATGACGAGCTTCTGGCCGGCGCTGATGACAACGGTGGAATCCACTCCCCCATTCCAGTCGACCGGGCCGCTCGTCGGTGTGCCGCCGGCGAGGACGAGACCGCCGACCATGACATCCTTGCCGCCGCGGATGGTGATGCTCGTGCCGGATTCGCGGGTGACGAGGCGCGACGTCGGATCGATCCACACGCTGAGGTTCGGGACCGTCATGCCGCTCGGAGCGCTGCCATCGAGTTCGATGCCCCCGTAAATGCGAAGGTTGCCAGTGACGTTGGCGGTGCCTTCCCAATAAACCCATTTGTCGGACTGGACGGTGAGGCTGGAGTTGTCGCCGAGGAGATCGAAGGTGCCGCGGACGATCGAATCTTCGCCGCCGGTGACGGAAATGTTCTTGTTGTCCTGCAGCGTGGTCAGGGTGCCGGTGAGCAAGAAGCCGAAGCCGCGGTGGCCGTAGAGCTGGTGAATCTCGCGGATCTGGAGTTCCTCGAAGAGGCCGTCGCCCTCGGGGTCGTAGCCGTAAACCATGTAACGGCTCGTGCCGTCCGAGACGATCCAGCGGGTGTTGGTGAGCGCGCCAGTAAGGCCGACACCGGCGTTGGTGTAGTCGACGCCCACCGTGAAGGTGCTCATCAGCGGCTTCGTGGCGGACGAGGCGTTGTAATAGATCGTGCCTTCGTTGAGCGTGTAGCCGAGCTGCGCGACGACGAAGCGCTTTTGTTCGTCGGAGAGCTGGCTGAACGGCGTGTTGTCGTCCGGCACCTCGATCTCGCTCCACGTGATGTCGGCATGGTTGTAGTCGGTGCCGGCGGTGAATTCGGTGCGGAAGCGGGCGGGCGGCGCAGCGTCGGAATTATGATATACGCGACCGAGGAATTCGACGTAGCCGAGATCGGCGGCGGCGTCGCGGCGCTGGTCGAGCGTCATGCCATCCCAGCCGTCCACGCTGGCGGCGAGCGACTCGAGCCACTGTGCGTCCGCGGCGGCGGACGGGTTGAGATAAACGGTGCCGGTGAACTCGCGATAATTGAGGAAAGCCGCGACAACGGCGCGCTGTTCGAGCGTGAGCTGGGCGAATGTGGCGCTGGCGTCCGGGGCGCGCACGCCGCCCCAGTTCAACGCGGCGTTGCTGTAGTCGGGCGCGGCGCCTTGGACGAAGTCGGTGACGAAGCGTTTCGCGGCGGGGGCGCTGGCGTTGAAGTAAACCGTGCTGCCGGAGACCTTCGTGTAGCGGAGCGACTCGAAGACGCGTTGTTGTTGCGCGGCGGTGAGGCTTTCGAAGGAGGCGTTTTCAGCGGGTGTGCCGGCGGAGCCCCAGAAGATTTGGGCGTTGGTATAGTCGAACGTGCCGCCCTGGGTGAATGTGGTGCGGATGCGGTCGTCGTCGTCGGTCGCCGCGTAGTTGAAGTATTTGCCGGTGTTGGCGTCGTAACCGTAGCCGAGGTGCGCGGCGACGCGGAGCTTTTGGGCGGCAGTGAGGCTGTCGAAGGAGGCGTTGGCGGCGGGAGCGCCGGCGTCGGCCCAGTCGACGTCGCTGTTCGAATAGTCCGAGGGCTGGCCCGCGACGAAGGTGGTGACGATCTGCCTACCTGGTTCGGCGTTCGGGTTGTAGTAGATCGGGCCGCTGTAGGCGGTATAGCCGAGCGTCGAGATAACGCGGGCCTTCTGCGCGGTGTTGAGGCTCGCGAAAGTCGCGTTGGCGGCGGGTGCCCCTACTCCACTCCAGTCGATCTGGCTGTTCTGGTAGTCGGGCAGCGCGCCCTGGACGAAGTCGGTCACGAGCTGTTTGCCGCTCGCGGCGCTCGCGCTGTAGTAGCTCGGGCCTTCGATGATTTGATAACCGAGCGCGGTGGCGACGAGCGCCTTTTGTTCGTCGGTCAGATCCTCGAAACCCGTGTAGTTCCCGACCGCGGCGACCGTGACGGTCGACCCGAGCGTGAGATTGGCGCTGGCGAAGAGCGCGAGAAGTTCGGCGTTGAGCTGGTTGGAATTGAGCGCCTGGAGTGCGGCGGCGGTGACGCCCATCGACGCGAGTTCGCGCGCGAGGATCAGGTCGAAGTAGTCGGCGTGATCGAAGAGCGAGTTGCCGGCGCGGAAGTTCAGGCCACCGGCGGACGTGACCGAACCGGAGAGCAGCAGTTCGCCGTCGGTGAAGAGATTGATGACCGTGTTTTCGCCCGTCTGAACCGCCTGCGGGCCTTCTTCCGTATCCACGAACTCAGCACCCGCGGTGACAGCTGCGCCAACCTCGATGTGGAGGAACGTGGACGAGGTGAGCGTGATCGAGCCGCCGTCTTCGCGGGCAGCGACGAGGCCGCCCCCGCGGACCGTCAACCCGGTCGCCGCCGTGAATGAAATCGAAGAATCGGTGCCGAAGACCTCGACGGCGGTGGCGATCTTGATGGAGCCGGACGTGTTGACGACGATCGAGCCATTGTTGTTCGAGGTCGTGAACGTGCTGCCGACGTCGGCGGTGAGACTGTTCGGGCCGTCGCCGTAAGCGACCATGGCGTTCGTGCCGGTGGTGCCGTTGACGTTCACTTGGATCGAGTCGCCGGCGCGCACCCAACCCATGATCAGGATCTGCTCGGTCGCGGTGAGGATGACATTCGGCGCGGTGATGCCGGAGTCGGGTGCGCCGAGCGGAGCGTTGATGTTGGCGCGGTTGATCTCGATGAGGCGGCCGGAGAATTCGACGGTGCCGTTGGACTGGACGTCGCCGACAACGTTGACACGGCTGGCGGTGAACGTGGCGCGATCGCGCAGCATCGCCTGGAACGTGGTGCTGGTCGGCACCACCTGCGGGCCGCCGGAGGCGTTGGGGACGAAGGCGCCGTCGGCGTCGACGATGACGCGGAGGTAGTTGGAGAACGTGCGGTCCTCGAGATCGCCCACATACATTGTGGTGCCGGCAGCGTGCGTGTGGCCGATCGACAGCGAGGAGAAGCCGTCGGCGAGCGCGTCGAGGTCGCGCATCGACAGATCGAGGGAGTCGTCGGGCAGGCCGCCGGAGAAGTCGTTGCCGAATGCGTCCTGGCCGGCGGCGCCGACTTTGTAGGTGAGCGCATTGCTGGCGCCGCGGAGCGAAAACGCGCCGGTGCTGCGGATCGAGCCGCGACCGGCGCGGAAGTCGACGTCGTCAGCCACCACCGAAATGTTGCCGCCGCTCGATCCGGTGCTGATGACGCCAGAGCGGTGCGTAAGGAGAGCGTTGCGGCCGTCGAGGCGGAGATCGATACGGCCGTTCGGAGCGTAGAGACCGTTGGCGTTGTTGTAGTTGCCGGCGATCTGAAGGCTGTCGGCTTCTTCGACGACGATGTTCGCGTCGGCGCCGGTGCCGGTGTTCACCACGGTAAGGATGTCGGTCGTGGTGTAGAGGGTGCCGCGCAAGCCGACGCCGTAGAACGCGAGGCGCGCGGTCGGCGCGACGAACTTCGCGTTGGTCACGTCGATCAGGCCACTCGCCTTCACGGTGAGGCCGGCGGAGCCCCAGTTGTCGCCATTCGCCGACGTGCTCTGGAA
This sequence comes from Verrucomicrobiota bacterium, assembly GCA_023430565.1. Lineage (GTDB taxonomy): Bacteria > Verrucomicrobiota > Verrucomicrobiia > Opitutales > Opitutaceae > Opitutus. Next base: position 1,353 of record JAEZAD010000259.1, on the reverse strand, counting down.
GACCGTTTGCGCGGCGGTGTCGGTGAGCTCGAGCATGTCGAGCGAGTCGCGCACCGTGATCACCTGAGTGCGATAGGTGAGACGGTGATCGGCCAGCAGAATCGATTGATCCGTGTGGAGAGGGAGCAAGGCGCGGTCGTAGCCGCTGCCACCTTCGATGGTGACGTTGCCATTCGTGAACGTGAGATTCACGAGGTCGTCGCCGGCGCCGAGATCGAGATTAACCGTGCCGGCGTTGATGGTGACGGTGTCGTTGCCGGAGCCGGTGTTGAGCGTGATCGTGCCGCCGTGGATCGTGACGGTGTCGCTGCCCGCGCCCGTGGAGATCGTGTGGGTTCCGTTGGAGCCGTTGACGATGACGATGTCGCTGCCGCCGCCCGTATCGAGCGTGGTCTGGTTCAGGCCGGCATTGAACGTGATCGTGTCATTGCCCTCGCCGGTCGAGACGTTGTTCTTGCCGAACTGGAGCGTGAGCTCGTCGTTGCCGCCGCGGGTGTGGATTTCGTTTTCGCCGGAGAGGTCGCTCACGACTTCGTGGCCATCGCTGCCGTTGAAGCGGTCGTCGCCGGAACCGAGATCGAAATGGAACTTACCGGTCGCAGGGCCGGTGATTTCGCCTTGCTGATTGCGCGGCGGATCGCCGGCGGTGCTGAAGACGGAATCGTCGCCGGCGCCCATCGTGACGGTGCTGTTGGCCGCGACATCGCGCACGATGACGACGTCGTCGCCGGCGCCCATGTCGATCTGGACCTTCGCGCGAACGCCGGACTCGATGCTCACGTAGTCGTTGCCGTCGCCGCCGTCGATGAGGATGAGGGAAACGTTGTCGAATCGCTTCGTCTGGCCGAGAGCGTGGACAATGATGTCGTTTCCGCCAGCGCTCGTGATCCGGTAAGATTCGTGGATGATGTCGGTGTAGAGGTCGCCGCGCTTCCAGCCGAGCGATCCCATGTGGAGGGAGACGATTTTGCCGCCTTGGCCGTCATCGACGTAGCTCGCGATGACCGGCGGTGCGCCCCAGCTCCACGAGATATCTCCCGAAAAGCTGATGCCCATCGCCGTGACGGTGATGCCCATCGAGGCGCTGACTTCGGTGAGCTCGATGAACGCCTCGATGCCGGCGAGCGTGATATCGACTTCGAAGAGGCCGAAGTCGATTTCGAGATCGACGGAGCCCCACATGCGTCCGCTGAATCCGCTGTCGGAGAACGTGAGCGACATCCCCGCTTCAAAGTGCAGCGGACCGAGATCGAGGTCCATCGAAGCGGTGCCGGTGATGCTGAACTGGCCGTTCGAGCGAATGTAGCCGTTTACGCCGACGCGGATGACGTTGAAGAAGTTCAACTCGGCGCG
>JAEZAD010000257.1 GCA_023430565.1 Verrucomicrobiota bacterium | reverse complement strand
TCGGCGAGCAGCGCACTGACTATCAGCACGAGCTGCAGAAGGTCGAACGCGCCCGGCGGAGCCTGTGGATCGCGGGCGGAAATCGAATAGAGCACAAGGCCCAGCACGACCACGAGCAACAGGTCGAAACCGATGAGCAGGTCCCGTTCGATTGCGAGGCCGCGTCCGGTCCAAAGCAGCGTCGACAAAAACGCGATGAGCATGGCCGCGAAGAGCGGCGTGAAAAGGCGCGTGAGCACCGGAGCCATGTTTTCGAGGACGCTTTGTTTCGCCTCGACCAGCCACGCGGCGATCACGACGGCGCCGACCGCGCCGCAGGGAAGCAGCCACGATTCGAAGAACGGCTCGATGTCGAGGCCGATGCTTTGAAACGTCAGCGCCATGAACGCGCACAGGACTCCGCCGCCCAGCGCGATCAGCACATAGTAGATGAATAACTCGCCGGAGAATCGTATGAAGTCCATGCGGCCGCCGACGTTGTGCCACCGACCGCCGGCGTGGGCGGTGCCCACGGCGAGCAGCAGCGCAATCGGCAGGTGCAAGGCGGTGAGCGCCTCGAATTCGGGCGCGCGGCCAAACCCGGGCAGGTTGGCGAACAACGCGGCGACGACAAACGCGCCCACGAGCCAGACGATGGTGCGCAGCGCGAGCCGACGTTTCCACGCGAAGTAGGCAGTGAGGCAGGGGAGGCCGAAGAGACTGGCGTTGCGGATATAGAAATCTTCGGAGCTCTGGGTGCTGATCCCGAAAAGCGCGGGCAACTTGATCGCAGTGGCGGCGAGGATCGCGAAGCCGAAGGCGACGATCGTGTCCTTGCGAGCCCACGCGCCACGCTTGTCGAAAGGTGGCGGCGCGACCGCGAGCTGTTTCCACATGCGGTCGGTGTGATCGCGCGCGAACTCGCCGGCGACGGTATCGCGGGCGCCGATGCGCTTCACCGCTACCCAAAAGGCCTCGTCGCCGGCCAGTCGGGCGCGCGTGAGGGCGGCGATCTCGTCGCGAAGTTGAGCTTCCAGTTTGCCGTCGAGGGCCGGGTCGCCCCGTCGGCGGCGCAGATAGCTCCGCCAGGTTTCGATCTGCTCTTCGAGCCAACGCGGGTGAGGGGAATCGGACATGGCTCAGGTTTACCGCACGTGCGTGAAGCGATGATGAACGCAGCGAGAAACGACGGTGAAAACGGCCCTTGGAAGATCAGGTCGGGCCGCTACGTGTCTCTACCGCGATCCGTTGCACTTGCCGCGGTCGGTAAGTTCCACTCTCTACGCGATCATGTCTGGAGAGGCTCCGGCCGACATTCGCGTTGAGCTCGACGCCGTTTACCGCGCGGAGGGCGGACGCGTTCTTGCGACCCTGATCCGGCTGCTCGGCGATTTCGATCTGGCGGAAGATGCGATGCAGGATGCGTTCAATGCCGCGCTGAAGCGCTGGCCGGTGGAGGGCGTGCCGGCGAATCCACGGGCGTGGTTGATTTCGGCGGGGCGGTTCAAAGCGATCGATGCGATGCGTCGGCGTGCGCGGTTCGATGCGTCGCAGCAGGAGATCGCGGCGACGCTGCACGCGGGCGAGCGGGCTGGGGTGGACGTCAGCGACGGCGAGTTGCCGGACGATCGCCTGAAACTCATCTTCACCTGTTGTCATCCGGCGATTGCGGCGGACGCGCGCGCGGCGCTGACGTTGCGCGAGGTGTGCGGGTTGACGACCGAGGAAATCGCGCGGGCATTTCTCACGTCGGCACCGACGATCGCGCAGCGGATCGTGCGGGCCAAAGCGAAGATTCGTGAGGAACGCATTCCGTATCAGGTCCCATCCGGCGCGGAACTGCCGGAGCGAGTCGGCGCGGTGCTTGCGGTGATTTATCTGCTGTTCAACGAGGGCTATTCGGCGTCGTCGGGTCCGTCGCTCACGCGAGCGGAGATGTCGACCGAGGCGATCCGACTGGGCCGCGTGATGGTCGAACGGATGCCGGAGCCCGAGGTGATGGGCCTGCTCGCGCTGATGCTGCTGCACGAAGCGCGGCGGGCGGGCCGCGTGGGCGTCGACGGCGAAATCGTGTTGCTGGAGCAGCAGGATCGGTCGACGTGGGATCGAGCGCTGATTCGGGAGGGCGGCGCGCTGGTGGAGCGGGCGCTGACGACGCGCCGGTTCGGCCCGTATACATTGCAGGCGGCGATCGCGGCGGTGCATGCGGAGGCGGGCGCGGCGGAGGAGACGGACTGGCGGCAGATTTGCGCGCTGTATGCGGCGCTGCTGGCGATGCAGCCTTCGCCGGTGATCGAGCTCAATCGGGCCGTGGCGACCGCGATGCACGAAGGGCCGGTGGCGGGACTCGCGCTGATCGACGCGATTCTCGCACGGGGTGATTTGCGTGATTACTCTCTGGCGCATGCGGCGCGGGCGGACCTTTGCCGGCGGCTGGGGCACCGGGATGAAGCGAAGGTGGCCTATGAGCGGGCGTTGACGTTGACGGAGTCGGAGCCGGAACGACGCTATTTGGAAAAGCGGTTACGCGAGCTGGGATGGAAAAATTTCGAGGCGTGTCGAAATCCGGGATGCTGATTCGGCTAGATGAGAAAACATCAATGAACGACAGAAACACGGAGACAGGGAGAGAACCCGGTTTCCCTCCTTCTCTGTGCCTCCGTGTCTCTGTGGTTCACCTCAACTCCGACCTGCCATGAAATACATCTGCCTCGGTTTTATTGATCACAACGCGTTCGCCTCCGTGCCGGAGGCCGAGCAACTGGCCATGGTGGACAGTTGTTTCGCCTACGACGAGCAGTTGAAAGCGAATGGCCACTTCAAAGGCGGCGAAGCGCTGCAGCCGCCGAACACGGCGATGACGCTGCGTTATGCGAACGGAAAGGTGGTCGCCACGGACGGGCCTTTTGCGGAAACGAAAGAGCAGCTTGGCGGGATCATGATTCTCGAGGCGCGCGATCTGAACCACGCGGTGGAGCTGATCTCGAAGCATCCGGGTGCAAAGATGGGCCCATGGGAAATTCGCCCGGCCGCCGACCTCAGCGAAATGGTGCGGCAAAGCGAAGCGCGGCGCCGGGCGAAGTAGCGCGTCCGAGGGGCGAGTGAAGGCGAATGATTATCGACGGCGCGCGACCCACAGCAGGCTGGAGCCCAGCGGGATTGCCCGGCGCGCGCGGAGACGGCGGAGTTCCCAGGCGTGGATTGATCGGACCGGTGCCGAAAGTCCCGATGGAAGCGTGTGGTCGGAACGAATCGTGCGGGCCGAGGGGCTGCGAGGGTTGGCGCGGCCTCGGACCCGATACGGCAATGAGCGCGCAAGGGCAATTGGCACAACGAGCCAGCTGAAGAAGGGCGAAACGAATTCCACCTCGAATCCACCCTGTTCGAGCGCGGTGCGCAGCGTGTGCGTCTGATAACGGCGGAAATGACCGGCCGCGTCGTCCTCGTCGGACCAGAGTGCGGGATGAGCCGGCACGGTCCCGTAGTATTTTCCGCCGACGCGCAACAGTCGGTGGACCGATTTGAGGAAAGAGATGTCGTCTTTGATATGCTCGATGACGTCGAAGGTGCCGGCGGCGCCGAAGCTTTCCGGGCGCAAAGCCGCGTCTTCCAAGGTCGCTTGAATGATTTTGTTGAGGCCGCGTCCTTGGGCATTCAACGCCCCTCCGCTTGGCTCGATGGGCGCACGTCGGAGCAGGGATGGGGCGAACGTCGCGACTGTCGTTGACGGGGCCTTTGTCGGCACCGCCTTGCCCCTACGCCGGCACGGCGCCGAGGTTCGCACGCGAAATGCGCGGGAATGCGAACGCGATCGCGGCGGCGCCGACGGCGACGGCGGCGGAACCGAGGTAGAGCCAGCGATAGCTTTGGAGCGTATCGAAAATCCAACCACCGACCACGGGGCCGAGCGCCATGCCGAGACACGACAACATCGTGGCCGCGCCGAACACGGCGCCCATGATGCGTTGGCCAAAATACTCGCGCGCGAGCACGGCGTAGAGCGGCATCACGCCGCCGTAGGCGGCGCCGAAAACAATCGCGAGCAGGTAAAAATCACCGGTGCGGCGGATTGCGACGAAGGTGGCGATGGCGACCGCCTGGATCAGGAGGCCGGCGATGAGGACGCGTTTTGCGCCGAGCCGATCGGAGGCCACGCCGAACAGCAGGCGTCCGCCGAGCCCCGCCAGACCTTCGACGCTGTAGACGCTGACGGCGGTCATCGTCGAAAGTCCGCAGAGTTGCGCGTAACTCATCATGTGAAAGATCGGCCCGGAATGAGCGGCGCAACAGAGGAAGTAGATGCCGCCGAGCACGAAGAATTGCGGCGACCGCAGCGCATTTCGCAGTTCGGCGCCGGGGTTTTTGGGATTTGCGACGGGCGCGGGCGTTGCGGAGAGGCTGGGTCGCGGAGGATTGCGCACCAGGAGCGCGGCAGGAATCAGCAACGTCCACGCGACGACGCCAATGACGCCCATCGCGGTGCGCCAATCGTAGTTCGAGATCAGCCATCCCGCGAACGGGGAAACGGTCAGCGGCGCCATGCCCATGCCCGCGGAGACGAGCGAGACGGCGAGGCCGCGCTGCGTTTCGAACCAGCCGGTGACCGCTGCGATCATGGGTGCGAAGAATGCACCGGCGGCGAGGCCGACGAGGACGCCGTAGCCGATTTGAAACGTGAAGAGCGACGTGGCGCGGCTGGCGATCACGAGACCGGCGCCGAGCAACACGGCACCCGCCAACACGACGACGCGGACGCCGAAACGGTCGCTGATGGCGCCCCAAGCGAAACCGGCGACGCCCATCACGAGAAAATCCAGCGTCATGGCGCTGGAAATGCCCGCCCGGCTCCAGTCGGTGGCGAGCGACATCGGCCCTAAAAAAACGGCCAGCGAAAACATCGCGCCAAGGGCGACGCAGCCCATCAACCCGCCAACCGCAACGATCACCCAGCGATAAGAGTTCATCGGTTCCAACCCAACGAATGGACGAGCGCGGAATGGACATGCCGTATCAAAAAAAAGGCGCTGCGGTCTGGGTGCGATTCGAGCGCCACATCGTGGCTGTCATTCTGAGCGGAGCGCAGAATCCAGTGGACGCTTTGCCGGGGCTGCCAATGCGGAAGCTTCAAATGGATTCTTCGCTGCGCTCAGAATGACAGACGAGAATCTAACGCTTTCATTGGGACAGCTGCTAACGAGCGCTTTTGATGGCGCGGGTCGTCACCTGGAGATTTCGGATTTCGAGGTGCGACTTCACGGTGCGGATCCCGAACCAGCCGGTGGTGAGCGGCGCGGGATCGGCGAAGGAGAAGATCTTTTCGCCGTCGCGCCAGAACTCGGCGCGGCCGTCGGCGGCGACGAGTTTGATGCGGTAGGTTTTGTTCGGTTCGAGAAGGAATTTCTTCTCGTTTAGGTCGTGGTCGGGAAGGAGCGGCTTGGTGCCGTCGCCGGCGTAGCGGCGGAAGCGGGTGGTGGTGTTTTCGTTACCGCCCATGCCGACGTAGTAGGTGCGAAGCGAGTCGTAGTCGGCGAATTTGCCCGACCGGCCGGAGGGGATCGCGTCGGGATTTTTCGGATCGGACGCCATCCAGAAACAGTTCACGTCGGACACGCGGTCGTGCGGGCCGCCGCGGGAAACGACGGTGACATCGTAAACGATTTCGACGGGGGCGGTGAGTTTCTGGCGAAGCCAGGCGGTGCAGCCGGCGGCGTCCTCGATGATGAGCGCGCCGTCGCGGGCGGTGACGGTGCCCCCGGGTTGTTGTTCGATTGCCCAGTGGGAGAGGTCGGCGGTAGTGGCGGTGGGTTTGGCGTGGGCGAGCGCGGCGAACGCGAGGAGCAGGAAAGCGGCGAGAGGGGAGGTGCGACGCGTCATGGCGGCGACATTGCCGGCTTGGGAACGAAACGCGAGCGGGTGGACGCCCGCGGGGAAAGGTCTGACGCGGAGGTAGAGTGTCACCTATTAAGTGACAATTTCGTTTCCGCTCGGGAGGAAGGGTGGGAGATTGTCACTTATTAAGTGACAATGTCGTTTTTCGCGCGGACGAAGGGAGGGTGGGGAATAAAAAAGCCCGCCGGGGACGGCGGGCTCCACCTGACGGTCTCTCCGGCGGGCTAGACTGACTCGAGGAGTTTGTAGAGGCGAGCGACCATGGGGGTGGCGTCGTCGAGGAGGCCGGCGCTGATGAGGGCGTTGTCGAGGATCTGCTCGGCGACGAGCTTCGCCTTGTCGGGCGCGGTGGTGTGCGTTTCGAAGAGGCGCTTCATGACTTGCGAGCGCGGGTTGATTTCGAGGTTAACGCGCAGCGGCGAGTCGGCGCCGTCCTTGTTCATGGCTTTCATCATGCGGCGCATGTGCGGCGACATGAATTTGTCGGCGTTGAGCGCGAGCGCGGGCGAGTCGACGAGGCGGTCGGAGGTTTTCACTTCGGCGACGCGTTCGCCGAGCGTGTCCTTGAGCCAGCTCGTGAGTTTCTTGGTGTCGTCTTCGCTGAGCGCGCCCTCGGGTTTGGGGAGGTCGGAGAGTTTGACGTCGGCGTGATCGGCGGCGGTGAGTTTCTTGCCGTCGAATTCGCGAACGCTGTTCATCACGTATTCGTCAACGGCTTCGTAGCAGAAGAGGACCTCGAGATTGCGGGCTTTGAAGCCTTCGAGATACGGGCCGCTTTCGATGGCGGCGCGGTTGGGACCGACGATGTAGTAGATCTCTTTTTGATCGGTGCCCAGGCGCGACACGTAATCGGCGAGAGAGGTGGTTTTGCCTTTTTCGGTGAGCGAGGATTCGAAGCGGAGGAGCTTCGCGAGCTGGTCCTTGTGGGTGAAGTCCATCGCGGCGCCTTCCTTCAGGAAGATGCCGAATTCGGCGAAGAATTCGTTGTAGGCGTCGGTGCGGTTTTTCGCCTCCTCGTCGAGGAATTTGAGGAAGCGTTTCGTGATGACCTTGTTGAGTTTCTCGATGAGGGCCTTGTCCTGCATCGTCTCGCGCGAGATGTTGAGCGGAAGGTCTTCGCTATCGACGACGCCCTTCAAAAAGCGGAGCCACTCGGGGAGGAGGGCTTTGGGTTTGGCGTCGATCAGGACCTTGCGGCAGTAGAGCGAGACGCTCTGTTCGAGGCGGGCGAAGCCGAGCTTTTCGGTGTTTTCCTTGGGGACGAAAAGAAGGGCGTTGATCGCGAGCGGGGCGTCGGCGGAGAAGTGGAGGCGGAGGCGCGGCTCGTCGTAGGCGTGGGCCTGGAACTTGTAGAACTCGGTGTATTCCTCGTCCTTGATTTCGTTTTTACTGCGGAGCCAGAGGGCCTGGACGGTGTTGACGCGTTTGCCGTTGAGATTGATCGGGAACGACACGAACGCGCTGTAGCGCTCGAGGATCTCCTTCGCCTTCCAATCCTGGGCGAAGTCGGTGGCGTCGTCCTTGAGCTCGATGATGATTTTGGTGCCACGGCGTTCGCCCTCGCTGGGCTCGATTTCGTAGCTGCCGGAGCCGTCGGAGGTCCAGACGTGGCCGGGCTCGTCTTTTTTCCAGGAGCGCGAGTAGACCTTCACGGATTTCGCGACCATGAAGGCGGAGTAGAATCCGACGCCGAACTGGCCGATGAGGTTGGCGTTTTTGGCGCCGCCTTCGCCGAGGGCCTTGAGGAATTGCTTCGAACCGGAGTGGGCGATGGTGCCGAGGTTCTTGACGAGCTCGTCGCGCGTCATGCCGATGCCGAAATCCTGGATCGTGATGGTCTTGGCCTTGTCGTCGGTGGTGACGTTGATCTCGAGGTCGAGTTTATCGTCGAAGATCTCCTTTTCGGTGAGCTGGGTGTGGCGGAGTTTTTCGAGGGCGTCGGAGGCGTTGGACACCAGTTCGCGCACGAAGATTTCCTTCTCCGTGTAGAGCGAGTGGATGACGATATCGAGCAGCTGCTTGATCTCAGCCTGGAACTCGAACTTTTGCGGTGCGGAGGTGGACATGTTGGGTGGGTTAGTTGAGAGCTGAGGGTTGAGCGTTGAGAGCTTAAAAGTGAAGAGCCGGCTAGTTTAGCGGGTATTGGGAAAAATCAAGACGCCGGGACCGGGGATCCTGACTGGAACGCGGCAGGCGTTTTCCTGTCGGCGGCGAGCTCCTGATGAAGCCAACCAAGCAGTGGAAGGGGCATTATTATCCTTTGGGTGCGACGTGGACGGGCAACGGCGTGAACTTTGCGCTGTTCTCGGAAAACGCGACCGGTGTGGAGCTGTGCCTCTTCGATGGGCTGGGCGAGGCGGAAGTCGCGCGGATCCGGCTGCGGGAGCGGAGCGATCACGTGTGGCATTGTTTCCTGCCGGAGATCCGGCCGGGGCAGCTTTATGGCTATCGCGTCGAAGGGCCGTATGAGCCGGAGCGCGGGCATCGGTTCAACGCGAACAAGCTGCTGATCGATCCTTACGCGAAGGCGATCGCGGGGGAGGTGCAGTGGGCGGATGAAAATTTTGGCTACACGATCGGGCATGCGGACGCGGACCTCTCGATCGACACGCGGGACAATGCGGCGTTGATGCCGAAGGCGGTCGTGGTCGATCCGGCGTTCGCGTGGGGTCTGGATTTGCGGCCGAACCGCCCGCTGCACGAGACGGTGATCTACGAGGTGCACGTGAAAGGCTTTTCGAAGTTGTGGGAAGAGTTGCCCGAGCACCTGCGCGGCACGTATGCGGGGATCGGCAGCCCGCAGGCGATCGAGTATTTCAAGCATCTGGGGGTGACGGCGATCGAGCTGCTGCCGGTGCACCAGCACGTCGACTCGAAGCACCTGCTCGACAAAGGGCTGACGGATTACTGGGGCTACAACACGCTCGGGTTTTTCGCGCCGGAGCCGACGTATCGAAGCACGGACGAGATCGCGTCGGAGGTGGACGAGTTTCGCACGATGGTGCGCAGCCTGCACGCGGCGGGGCTCGAGGTGATCCTCGACGTCGTCTACAATCACACGGCCGAGGGCAATCACCTCGGGCCGACGCTGAGTTTCAAAGGCATCGACAACGCCAGTTACTACCGCCTCGTGGGCGACACGCCGCGCTACTACATGGATTACACCGGCACGGGCAACACGCTCAACGTGCCGCATCCGCGGGTGCTGCAACTCGTGATGGACAGCCTGCGTTACTGGGTGACGGAGATGCACGTGGACGGCTTTCGTTTCGATCTGGCGCCGGCGCTCGCGCGCGAGCTGCACGAGGTGAGCCGGCTGTCGTCGTTTTTCGACGTGATTCACCAGGATCCGATCATCTCGCAGGTGAAGCTGATCGCGGAGCCGTGGGATGTCGGGGAGGGCGGTTACCACGTCGGAAATTTTCCGGTGTTGTGGGCGGAGTGGAACGGGAAGTATCGCGACACGGTGCGGCGCTATTGGAAGGGCGACTCGGGTCACATGGGCGATTTCGCGTTCCGGCTGTGCGGCAGCTCGGATCTCTACCAGGGCAGCGGCAAGACGCCGGCGGCGAGCATCAACTTCGTGACCTCGCACGACGGCTTTTCGTTGCGCGATCTGGTTTCGTTCAACGACAAGCACAACGAGGCGAACGGCGAAAACAACCAGGATGGCGACAGCCACAACAACTCGTTCAACTGGGGGCACGAAGGGCTCGATGCGCCGGAGCCGGTGCTGACGATCCGGCGGCGGATGCAGCGGAATTTTCTGGCGACGCTTTTTCTATCGCAGGGTGTGCCGATGATTCGCGGCGGCGACGAGGCGGGCGCGACGCAGCGCGGCAACAACAACGCGTATTGCCAGGACAACGAAATCAGCTGGCTGCCGTGGCTGCGCGACGCGCATGCGCAGCGGCTGGCGGATTTCACGGGCCGGCTGATCCGGTTCCGGCTCGCGCATCCGATCTTTCACAACTCGAGCTTCTTTCGCGGACGTGCGCTGCGCGGGCGGGGGATGAAGGATTTGACGTGGTTCAATCCCGACGGGTCGGAGATGGACGACGAGCACTGGGCGGCCGATTTCGCGAAGGTGCTGGGGGTGGTGTTGAGCGGCGACTCGCTCGATCTGCGCACGTTCGAAGGCGAGCGGGTGAAGGACGACACCTTTCTGCTCTATTTCAACGCGCACAACGACAACGTCGAGGTGACGCTGCCCAGCGAGGTGCAGGTGCGGTGGCGCCAGATTTTGGATACGGCGGCGGAGGTGGGCTTCATCGACGAGCCGCGGGTGTTGCGGCAGGGCGGCGACACGCACGTGCTGCCGGCGCATTCGATGGCGCTCTTCCAGCAGGAGACGGGCACGGGTGACGAGGCGCGCAATCCGTCGCGAAAGCGTGCGGCGAAAGTGAGCACGATCGTGGCGCCGGGCGCGCCGCCGCCCGGTTCGACGCCGACCGCGGCGGGAGCGACCCCGCTGCCGACGACCCTGGCGCCGCCGACGCAGCCGCGGTGAGGGGGCGTAGCTGGGTTGCCCGAGCCTGCGCGCCCGTCTCGCGACACTAAGGGATCTGGCGCGTAGACCAGGTGTTGGCCAGGAGCGGGCGGCTCACGGCCGTTTTTGGGACGGAACGAGGGTTGTTGTCGTCAGTAGCGGAGCTTGTCGGGGGTTTCGGACCAGGTGCGGAAGGTGGATTGGGCGGCGTCACGGAGGAGGGGGGTCATCTTGACGGTGCGCTGCTCGGGCGGGAGCGGGATTTGCTGGTAGATGAAGTCGTCGTCGAAGCCGATCGCGGCGGCGTCGGCGCGGGTGTTGCCGTAGAAGACGGACGGGATGCGGGCCCAGTAGATCGCGGCGAGGCACATGGGGCAGGGTTCGCAGCTGGTGTAGAGTTCGCAGTCGTCGAGTTGGAACGTGTTCAGCGTGCGGCAGGCTTCGCGGATGGCGGTGACCTCGGCGTGGGCGGTGGGGTCGTTGGTGGAGGTGACGCGGTTGTTGCCGCGGGCGACGATTTCGCCGCGGCGCACGATGACGCAGCCGAAGGGGCCGCCGCGATCGGTGCGCATGCCTTCGTCGGCAAGGCGAATCGCTTCGCGCATGAATGTTTCCTGGGACATGAGTGGCGCGAATTCTGCAACGAGCGGGCCCGCTGGCGAGCTTGTTGCCAAAATACGGCTGACAGGCAGTGGTGCCGGGTATCTTTCAAGAGGCAGACACGCACATCCTTTCCCATGTCATCTGTTGTGATCGAAGGGCTCGAGATCGTCGGGCCGATGAACGACCGGTATGCGGAGATTCTCACGCCGGAGGCGTGCCGTTTCATCGGGGGACTTTTCCGGAAATTCGGCGGGCCACGGAGCGAACTGCTGGCGAGACGCGCGGAGCGTCAGCGGGAGATCGACGCGGGGAAGCTGCCGGATTTTTTGCCGGAAACGGCGCACATCCGCGGGGGCAAATGGAAGGTGGCGCCGGTGCCGCCGGATTTGGTTGATCGACGGACGGAGATCACGGGACCGGTGGAGCGGAAAATGGCGATCAATGCGCTGAACTCGGGGGCGCAGTGCTGGATGGCGGATTTCGAGGACGCGAATTCGCCGACGTGGGCGAACGTGATGGAAGGGCAGATCAACATGCGCGACGCGGTGCGGCGGACGATTCGCTACACGTCGCCGGAGGGGAAGGAGTATGCGCTCAAGGAGAAGGTCGCGACGATCGTGGCGCGGCCGCGGGGGTGGCATATGGAGGAGAAGCATGTGTTGATGGAAGGGCAGCGGGTGTCGGCGTCGCTGTTCGACTGGGGGCTGTATTTTTTTCACAACGCGAAGGCGCTGATCGCGCGGGGGAGCGGGCCGTATTTTTATCTGCCGAAGCTGGAGAGTCATCGCGAAGCGCGGTTGTGGAACGACGTGTTCGTGCACGCGCAGGGGGAGCTGGGGATTCCACGCGGGATGGTGCGTGCGACGGTGCTCGTGGAGACGATCACGGGGTGTTTCGAGGCGGAGGAGATTCTGTATGAGTTGCGCGAGCATGCGTCGGGGCTGAACTGCGGGCGGTGGGACTACATGTTCAGCATGGTGAAAAAATTTCGGAATCACCGGGCGCATGTGTTTCCGGACCGGACGCTGATCACGATGAACGTGCCGTTCCTGCGCGCGTATTGTTTGCATGTGATCAACGTGTGTCATCGGCACGGCGCGTATGCGATGGGCGGGATGGCGGCGCAGATTCCGATTCGCGACGATCCGGAGGCGAATGCGGCGGCGCTGGCGAAGGTGCGGGCGGACAAGTTGCGCGAGGCGAGCGATGGTTTCGACGGGACCTGGGTGGCGCATCCGGGACTGGTGCAGACGGCGATCGACGCGTTTGCGGAGCACATGCGCGGGTCGAATCAGTTGGAGAGAACGCACGACGTGAAGATCACGGCGGCGGATTTGTTGGCGCCGCTAGACGGGCCGATCACGGAGAACGGCGTGCGTTGGAACATTCATGTCGGTATCCGCTATTTGGAGGCGTGGCTGGGCGGGTCGGGTGCGGAGCCGATTCATCATCTGATGGAGGACCTGGCGACGTCGGAGATCTCGCGGTCGCAGCTGTGGCAGTGGTTGAAATTTGGGGCGAAGCTCGACGATGGGCGCGCGGTGACGATCGAGCTTTACGAGAAACTGCTGACGGAGGAGCTGGCCAAGATTCGCGAGGAGTATGGGACGGCGGCGTATGAGGGCGGGCGGTTTCCGGAGGCGACGGAGTTGTTTATGCGGATGGTGAGGAGCGAGGAGTTCGACGAGTTTTTGTCGCTGCCGGCGTATGAGCTCCTGCCCTGACGGGCAGGAGAAGCTTCAAGCACCAAGATCCAAGTTCCAGTGAAGCACCAATGAACAAGAACCAAGCGGAGGGTTGGAGGACTGGAGATGCTCAGGAGCTTGGTGCTTGGATCTTGGATCTTCGAGGCGGGGAAGACGTATGAAGATCGAGGAAATCAACTCAGCTGATCTGATGAGTTTCACCGCCTCGCTGGGACATTTGTTCGAGCATTCGCCGTGGGTGGCGGAAGAGACGTGGGGGCGGCGGCCGTTTCGGGATGCGGGGCATTTGCATGCGGAATTGTGTGCGACGATGCGGGGGGCGGGGGAGGAGCGGCAGATGGCGTTGATTCGGGCGCATCCGGATCTGGCGGGGCGGCTGGCGCAGCAGAATCAGTTGACGGCGGAGTCGAAGAAGGAGCAGGCGAGCGCGGGGCTGAATCGGATGAGTGCGGAGGAGCTGGCGCGATTTCAGGCGCTGAATGCGGCGTATCGGGAGAAGTTCGGTTTTCCCTTCATCATTTGTGCACGCTTGAATGCGCGGGAGGCGATTTTTCGGGCGATGCAGGAAAGGATGGGAAATTCGGCGGAGCAGGAACGGGCCGCGGCGCTGGCGGAGATCGAGAAGATTGCCTGGTTGCGATTGGAGGATGTCGTTGAAACCTGATCTTCCCGCGAAACACGCGAAAAGCCGCGAAGGAATTGGCTTGGATCATTCGAGTCCATCCGCGTGATTCGCGGGCAACTCCGATGGCTGCAAAATTAAGCACACACGTTCTGGACCTGACGACGGGGCGGCCGGCGGCGGGGATGCGGATCGAGCTTTGGCGGCGCGATGGCGGGACGGAGAAAGTGAAGACGGTGACGACGAATGTGGACGGGCGGACGGACGGGCCGTTGTTGAGCGCGGAGGAGGTCGTGGCGGGGAGCTACGAGCTGGTGTTTTTCGTGAAGGAATATTTCACGGCGCGCGGAGTGGAGTGCGTTTTTCTCGATGAGGTGCCGGTGCGTTTCGCGATCAGCGATGCGGCGGCGGGATATCATGTGCCGCTGCTCGTGACGCCGTGGGCGTATAGCACGTATCGGGGAAGCTGATGCGGACGCGGAAGACCACGATGACGAACGGCGCCCGGTTGGTGGCTCGGCGGCTCGATGAGTTGGGGCGGGTGTCGGAGGAGGCGGACCGGTTGACGCGGACGTTTCTTTCGCCGGCGATGGCGCGGGCGAATGCGCGGGTGGCGGGTTGGATGCGCGCGGCGGGGATGACGGTGCGCGAGGACGAAGCGGGCAACGTGATCGGGCGAAGCGAAGGAGCCCGGCCGGGGGCGAAGACGCTGCTGCTGGGGTCGCACCTCGACACGGTGCGAAACGCGGGCCGGTTCGACGGGGCGGTCGGCGTGGTGTTGCCGATCGTGGCGCTGGCGGAGTTGCGGCGGCGCGGCGTGGAGCTGCCGTTTGCGGTGGAGGTGTTGGGATTTTCGGAGGAAGAGGCGGTGCGGTTCGCGGGAGCGTATCTCGGCAGCAAGGCGTATGCGGGGCGGCTGACGGCGGCGGATTTGCAGTTGCGCGATGCGCGCGGGATTTCGTTGCGCGAGGCGATCGAGGCGCATGCGGGGAGAAGGTTCGTGTTGCCCAAGGCGGCGCATGCGAAGCGCGAGCTTTTGGGGTATGTGGAGGTGCATATCGAGCAGGGGCCGGTGCTCGAGGCGGAGGGGCTGGCGGTGGGTGTGGTGACGGCGATTGCGAGTCAGACGCGGGGGCGAATCGTTTTTCGCGGGAAGGCGGGACATGCGGGCACGACGCCGATGGGGCTGCGGAAGGACGCGCTGGCGGGCGCGGCGGAGTTTGTGCTGGCGGTGGAAAAGCAGGCGCGCGGGGAAGCCTCGCTGGTGGCGACGGTGGGAACGATCGCGGTGTCGGGAGGCGCGTCGAATGTGATTCCGGGCGAGACGGTGCTCTCGCTCGATGTGCGGCATCCGGGTGACGCGACGTGCGCGCGGGCGGTGAAGGCGTTGATCACGCGCGGGCGGGAAATCGCGAAGATGCGCGGGCTCGGATTCGAGTGGGAGGAGACGATGCGGTCGCCGGCGACGCGTTGCGCGCGGCCGTTGGTGCGGCTATTGAACCGGAGCGTGGCCGCGGTGCAGGGGCGGTCGCTCGAGCTGGTGAGCGGGGCGGGGCATGATGCGGTGGTGATGGCGAAGCTGACGGAGGCGGCGATGCTGTTTGTGCGTTGCCGTGACGGGTTGAGTCATCATCCGGACGAGTATGCGTCGCCCGCGGATTTGGGGGTGGCGTTGCGCGTGCTGGAGGATTTTCTCGAACGGATGGCGCGATGAGGAAGCTCCAAGAACCAAGATCCAAGCTCCAGGGAAGGACCAAGCACCAAGGACCAATTCGGGATTTGGAATTTGAGACTTCTCTGGAGCTTGGAGCTCGGTCCTTGGGGTTTTCCAACCGGTAAAAGCGATGCGCAAAAGAGAAGATACAGAAAGCCGGCTGGATTTGATGGTGCGGGGCGGGAAGGTCGTGACGCCCGAGGGCGTGGTGCGGGCGGATGTGGCGGTGCAGCGCGGAAAGATTGTGCGCGTGGCGGCGGAGATCGGGGAGGAGGCCGCGGAGGTGGTGAATGCAAAAGGTGGATACGTGTTGCCGGGCATCATCGATGCGCACGTGCATTTCAACGAACCCGGGCGGGAGGATTGGGAAGGTCTGGCGAGCGGTTCCGCGGCGCTGGCGGCGGGCGGCGGGACAATGTTTTTCGACATGCCGTTGAACTCGGAGCCGCCGGTGCTGGATGCGACGGCGTTGCGCGAGAAGCGGCGGATCGCGGAGGAGAAAGCGTGCGTGGATTTCGCGCTGTGGGGCGGATTGACGCCCGCGAACCTGGACAAGCTGGCGGCGCTGCGGGATGCGGGGGCGATCGGGTTGAAGGCGTTCATGTGCAACAGCGGGATCGCGAGCTTCGAGGCGGTGGATGCGAGGATATTGCGGGAAGGGATGAAGCGGGCGGCGAAGCTGGGGATGCTCGTGGCGGTGCACGCCGAGGATGACCGGCTGGCGGCGACGTTGACGGCGGCGGAGAAGGCGGCCGGGCGGACCGATGCGAAAGGCTATCTGGCGTCGCGGCCGGTGGAGGTGGAGTTGCGCGCGATTCGGGAGGCGCTGGAGCTGGCGGGGGAAACGGGGTGTGCGTTGCACGTGGTGCACGTGAGCAGTCCGGAAGGCATCGCGCTGATCGACGAGGCGCGGGCGTTGCGCGTGGATGTGACGGCGGAGACGTGTCCGCACTATCTGTTGTTGAACGAGAAGGACGTGGCGCGGTTGGGGGCGATCGCGAAGTGTGCGCCGCCGTTGCGCGACGAGAAGCGGCGAAAGGCTTTATGGACGGAGCTGCAGGCGGGACGTATCCAGACGGTGGGTTCGGATCACTCGCCGTCGCGGCCGGAGATGAAGGACACGGCGAATCTGTTTGCGGCGTGGGGCGGGATTGCGGGCGTGCAACATGGGTTCGAGTTGTTGTTGGGGGAGGCGTTTCACGGATCGGAAGGGGAGCGGAGTTTGCCGAGGCTGGCGGCGGTGCTGGCGGGAAACGTGGCGCGGCGGTTTCGGATCGAGGAGCGGAAGGGCGCGGTGGTGGCCGGGCGCGATGCGGACCTGACGATCGTGCGATTCGACAAGGAGCGG
>JAEZAD010000252.1 GCA_023430565.1 Verrucomicrobiota bacterium | reverse complement strand
AGTCGGGGGGCGTTTCGTTGGAATTGAGAAACTGGATACGTGCGGGGGCGTCGGTGTGCGACGCGGCGGCGGAGGCGGGGCCGAGGTCGTCCATCCAGGCGGCGAGGGCGACGATGTAGCGGGCGGTCTCGGCGCGGGGGTCGTCGCGGGCTTCGAGCGCTTCGGCGACGCGCCGCCCCAGTGCGTGAAGTTGCGCGAAGGTGGCGAGACGGTGCGGGGCGACGGAGTCGTGGCGCCACCACGGCGAGGTGAGAAAGAGCGGGTCGTTGAGGCATTCGAGGGCGAGGGCGCGGGGGACGAGCGGATCGTCGTCGCGGCCGCGGTTGAGGCGGGCGAGCGCGATGCCGAAGTAGACACCGCCTTTGTCGGGAACGAATTTTGCGGCGGAGCGGAAGTGTTGCTCGGCGCGCGAGGGGTCGGAGACGAGGAGGTGCCACCCGAGGTTGAAGTGGGCGATTTCCTGGACGGGGTTTTGAGCGAGGGAGGCTTTGAGGAGCTGGTGGGCTTCCTTTTCCTTGGTGGGATCGGCGGCGAGTTCGAGGGCGCGGGTGTTGAGGAGCGGAAGCGGATCGGGGGCGCCGAAGCAGAGGACGACGGCGAGCGCGAGGGTGGCGAGCGCGGCGAGGTTGAGCTGGGGTTCGCGCGAAAGGCGGGACGTGCGATCGCGCGCGATCAGGGCGGCGAGCGCGGCGCAGGCAAAGGCGAAGACGGGGACGTCGAGCTGGAAATCGAAGAGTGCGAAAACGAGATAGGCGGCGAGGGCGACGGTGGCGAGGGCGGGCGGTGAAGGAGGTTCGCCGCGCGCGGGGCGGAGGCGAAGAAGCGAGCGGAGCAGGAGGGCGGAGAAGGCCAGGCCGCAGAGGAGTCCGACGGCGCCGGTTTCGGCCCAGAGTTGAACGGGGGTGCTGTGGAGCTGGAGGACGTTTTCGACGCCGCCGTCGACTTGCGCGCGATAGCGGGGAAAGACGAGCGGCGTGGTGCCGGGGCCCCAGCCGAGGAGCGGACGATCAGCGCCCATGAGCACACCGGCGTGGGCCATCGACGTGCGCTGGCGGTCGCTTTGGGCGAGGGCGGCGGGGGAGGTTTCGGAATCGAAAAGCAAGGCGCGCGTGCGCGGGTGCGCGAGCGCGGTGGCGATCAGGAGTGCGCCGCCGGCGGCGCAGACGTAGAGGAGCTGTTTGCGGGGAAGGCGGGCGTAGAGGAGCGCGAGGCCGGCGAGTGCGGCGAGGGCGACGACGCCGGAGCGGCTGCCGCTGGAGAAAAGCATGAGCGCGGCGAGAAGGGTGGCGAGCAGCCAGCCGAGGCGGGTGCGGCGATGGGGTGAGGAGAAGACGAGGCCGGCGAAAAGCGGAAGCGCGAGCACGGCGAGGCCGGCGGTGTAGTTGGAGTGGCCGAGCGGGTGGGGGTTGCGGGCGTGAAGGCGGGAGAGAAGTGGGCTGGTGTGGGCCGGATCGAAAAGGTCGAGGAGCCAGCGCGCGACGCTGAGGGCGGCGACGGCGGCGAGGAATTGAGCGAGGCGAACGAGAAGCGTGCGGTCGCGGGCGTCGGAGTCCGTTTGCAGAAAATCGTGCAGGAGAAAAAAGGTGGCGAGGGCGCCGAGCGGGACGAACGTGACGAGCAGACTCGGGCCGCGGTCCTGGCTGAGGAGGGAAGACAGCAGCAATGCGCCGGCGAAGGTGGCGGCGGTGAGCGTCCAGGGGCGGGAAGGGAGCACGAGCGGTTCGAAGGCGCAGGCGCGGGCGGCGAAGGCGAGGAGCACGGCGGCGGGCGCGAGCCAGAGGAGGAACGACCACGGCATCGAGTGGGCGCGGGTGGCGCCGTTGTCGATGAGGGTGAGCAGAATCACGCAGGCGATCGCGACGAGGCCCAGGAGTCGGACGAGACGTGGGGCGATGGCGGGAAAAGGTTCGCGCATGCGTGCGGCGGATGACAACGCGGGGAGGAGGGCGCGGCAAGCTTAGGGGCGGCGTGGAGCGGGATGGGTGAAGGATTTATGGGATGTTGACGCGATCGGCGCGCGGGCGCCCGCTGCGGCGATGCGCATCCACGCGCTCACTCCGACAGGTCGGGGCCGGCTGCTCGTGGGCGCGTTTCGCGGAGTTGACGGTCGGTTGGCGGGGGGCAGGCTCGCGCGGATGTCAACCGTTGGAGAACAGAAGACGCGGAAGCTGCCGGTGATGAAACTGGCGGTGGTGGCCGTGGTGCTGGTGGTGGCGGCGCTCGTGTTATTGCGCGGGGTGGATGTGCGGGGCGCGATCGAAGCGGGGCTGGAGACGATTCGCGGGGCGGGGCCGGTGGCGTTTTTCGGGGCGATGGCGTTGCTGCCGGCGGTGGGCGTGCCGGCGTCGGTGTTCACGTTGACGGCGGGGCCGGTGTTTGGGCCGAAGCTGGGGATGCCGCTGGTGGTGGTGTTGAGTGTGGCGGCGATGATGTTCAACATTGTCATGACTTACTTTCTCGCGCGGCGGGCGTTGCGGCCGGTGCTGGAGAAATTGATACAGCGGCTGGGCTACAAGCTGCCGGAGGTGCCGCCGGAGGACATGACGGATTTGACGATCATCGTGCGGGTGACGCCGGGGTCGCCGTTTCCGGTGCAGAACTATTTGCTGGGGCTGGCGGGGGTGCCGTTTGGGAAATACCTGCTGGTGTCGTTCATCGTGCAGGTAATTTACACGCCGGCGTTCGTGTTATTCGGCGACGCGCTGCTGCATGGGAAGGGCAAGATGGTGATGATCGCGGCGAGTTTGCTGGTGGTGGCGGTGGTGGTGACGCATTGGGTGCGGAAGCATTTCGCGAAGAAGAAGGCGGGGGTGGGGCGGTGAAGCGGGCGGGGGTGGAGCGGCTGACCGGGACGGTTCGACCGACCAGAAGGAAAGAATGAGTGCGCGAGAGCAGTCGTTGTTCGGCGAGGCGGACGACCGGGTGGAGTCGGTGAGCGAGTTCACGCGGCGGGTGAAGATGCTGCTGGAGCGCGGCCTGCGGCCGGGGTGGGTGCGCGGGGAGGTATCCAATCTTCGGGCACAGGGGAGCGGACATTTTTATTTCTGCCTGAAGGACGCGGGGGCGACGTTGAACGCGGTGCTGTTTCGCGGGGATGCGGCCCGGCAGACGGTGAAGTTGAGGGATGGCGCGCAGATCGTGGTGTTCGGGGAAGTGAGCGTCTACGAGGCGCGGGGGCAGTATCAGTTCATCGTGCGGGCGGTGATTGACGACGGGGAAGGGCGGCTGCGGCGGGAATTCGAGGCGTTGAAGCAGCGGTTGTTGGAGGAGGGGTTGTTTGCGGCGGAGAAGAAGCGGGCGCTCCCGGAG
Source organism: Verrucomicrobiota bacterium (assembly GCA_023430565.1). Lineage (GTDB taxonomy): Bacteria > Verrucomicrobiota > Verrucomicrobiia > Opitutales > Opitutaceae > Opitutus. The sequence goes on along the minus strand of JAEZAD010000252.1, from coordinate 1,132 downwards.
ATGCCGGCGACGGTGGGGTTCGTGACTTCGCCGACGGGTGCGGCGGTGCAGGATTTCCTGCGGATTTTGAAGCGGCGCGGCTGGCGCGGGCGCGTGGTGGTGTTGCCTGCGAAAGTGCAGGGGGCGGGGGCGGCGGAGGAGATGGTGGCGATGCTCGCGCTGGCGGAGCGGCTGGGGATTTTTGATCTGATCGTGATTGGGCGGGGCGGGGGAAGTTTGGAGGATTTGTGGGCGTTCAACGAGGAAGTGCTGGTTCGCTCGGTGGCGGCGTGTGGCGTGCCGGTGGTGTCGGCGGTGGGGCATGAGATCGATTTTTCGTTGTGCGATTTCGCGGCGGACGTGCGCGCGGAGACGCCGAGCGCGGCGGCGGAGTTGATCTCGAGTCACTTCGTGGCGGCGGCGGAGCGCGCGGTGGGCGCGAGCGCGGCGATGGTGCGCGCGGGCGAAAGGGCGGTGGACGAGGCGGGCGCACGGCTGGATCATGCGCGGTCGCGGCTGCGGTTGTTGTCGCCGACGGCGCAGGTGGAGCAGGGATTTTTGCGGCTGGATGATTTGGCGGGCCGGCTGGGGTCGGCGTTGCGGACGACGGTGCACGAGCGACGACATCGATTGGCGGAGGCGAAGGGTTTGCTCGCGCAGCGGTCGCCGGAGCGGCGCGTGCAGGTGGAGTCGCATCGTTTGCTGGCGCTATGGAAGCGATTGCAGGCGGCCAGTCCGAAATCGGTGTTGAACCGGGGATTTGTGATTTTGCGGGATGAGGCGGGGCGGCCGGTGGCGAAGCGGAAGGATGTGAAGGCGGGGCAGCGGTTGAGCGCGGAGTTTGGGGACGGGACGGCGAATGTGCGGGCGGAGTAGGTCTACGGTAGCGCGGCGATGGCCGCAGAGAGGCGCAGAAGACGCAAAGGAGCACGAAGGCAGGGGAGTTATGAGTTCCTCGCTCGCGGGGGGCGCAAGAACGGCGGGAAGATTGTAACGTAATGTATTACAAACGGGGTCGGGGAGGCCGGCAAACACGAGGCGAAGGGGTGAATTTCCTCGGAAAGGACGCAGAATGGCGGCGAGCGGAGGGGCAACGTTTGTAACGTAATGTATTACAAGTCGGATTGGGTGAGGGGGGAACTGAAGGGAGGGG
>JAEZAD010000241.1 GCA_023430565.1 Verrucomicrobiota bacterium | reverse complement strand
ACGTTCACCTCCTCCGCCGCCACTTCCCACTTCTGCCCGCCGCCCTGCGACGGCACCAACTTCCCCCGCACGCTCACCGACGCCCCCGTCGTCAGATGTTGCACAGCAGTATAATTCGCCAGCGTCGCGGGCGCGATCACCTGCAGGTTCTTCAAACACGAGCCGTCGTTCAGCTCGATAAACGAAAACGCCTTCGCGTCCCGCCGCGTCCGCACCCACCCCTGCACAAAAATCTCATCCCGCGCCGCCTCACTGTGCAGCGCCTCTTTCACCGAAGTCGGTTTAAGCATCCCGCCAAGGAATTCGCCCGCCCCACGCCAGCAAAGAAATTATGACCTTCCCGCACGTTTGCACGGTTCGTCATGCCCGCCAGTAGGGGGCGTCTCCAACCGCCCTTCGCCTCTCCCGGCCAGCCTGCCCCTCGCCAATCGAGTGCAGAACTTGACGACCCATTTTCGCTGCGGCACACCAGCGTTCTGACTCGAATTTTGCGCCAGCTCTCAACTTCCCGGCTCTGCGCGGCCGTGCTCGCCGTCATTTTCATCGGCGCGGTTTTCGCGATTTGGCACCGCAACCGCGACATCGTCCGCGATCTCTTCGATCCCGCCACGATGATCTCCGCCGCCGGCAAGCTTCACGCCGGACTGAAACCCTACACCGGCGTGCGTTCGCCGATGCAGACGTCCGTCTACTACACCGGCTGGCTCACCGAATGCATCTTCGGCCGCACCTATCTCGGCCTGACGTTCGGCGGACTCGTCCAGGCCCTCGGCGGCGGCTTCCTCATCGGCTGGATGGTCCAACGCCGCTGGAGCCTGCTCGCCGGCGTTCTTGCCGGCGGCGCCGTCGCGCTCGGCGGGCTCATCCAGCACACCATGTTTTTCTACAATCCGATCGGGCTGATCTGCCTCGCCCTGATCGCGATCGGAACGAGCCGCGCGCCTTCCCTGTGGCCCCCTAAGTCCCTCGACGCTTGGCTGACGCTCGCCGCCTTGTTTGTCAGCGGCACCAACAAGCTCAATTTTCACGCGCTCGCGTTAGCGATCGGCGGACTGCTGCTCCTCCGCGCCTGGTTGGCCGGCGAACTCCCAACGCGCGGGCTGATCTCTCACATCGTTGTATTTGCCTTCGCCGGGCTCGCCGCCCCGCTGGCGTTTGAGCTGCTGTGGACTGGGGCGACGTTCTCCCAATGGCTCGAACAGGTGGTGCTCAGTCCCAGCGCGCGCTGGGAATATGCGAAGCACTTTTTGGAAGCAAAGTTCCTCCTCGAACCGCCCCACGACTTTCACCATCACGTCGCCTTCCGCGCCATCGGCGGTTTCGGGCTGCTGCTGTTGGCGGCGGTCGGCGTGTCGCTTTTCGCATCCCCGCCACCTCGCCTTTACCCGCGAGCCGGCCGAATCCTTCAACTCGCCCTGCTGCTCGCCTGCGCCGCGGGCTGTTCACTGCTCCTCGTGACCAACCACGAGTCCGTGATCCTAACGAGCGTCTCGTTCTTCATTTGTGCGCTCGCCCTGCACCTGCCGAACGCAAAAGCCACCGAGCGCTTCCCGCGCTGGACCGGCCGCCTACTTCTGATCGCGTCGCTCGCCTGGTCCGTCTTCGGCAGTTACGCCGCGTGGCATGGCTCTCGCGTGCTCTATGGCCCGAACCCACCTCCACGTTCCGCTTACGAGCGGCTCGTAAATGCGCCCAGGCCGCTCGCCTACTTCGAGGGCGTTCGCTTCGAGCGCGATCATCTTCCCTCCCTGCGCGCGCTCGCCGCAAAACTCGAATCGATGGAAGCTCCCGATGGCCGCCTTTCCGGCCTGCTCTTCGGCCCCGCCACCGAGTGGCTCGAACGTGCATACCCCGACTGCATCGTTCGCGGTATGCCGATCTGGTATCACGCCGGCACCTCGCTCGCGGAACATCACGCCGAATGGTTCAGCACCACCCTGCGGGAAGCCGGCGCCGTCCGCCTCGTCGCCCATCCGCTGTGGGAAGACTGGCCCGCCTCCATTCGGGCGTGGATCGACCAGAACTTCCGCGCCGAACGCATGGCGGACCGGTATCTCGTTTATCATCCCCGCCCCTCCCACCCTCCCCCCGGACCGCGCAAAGCCATCCCGCCCCGCGTGATCGACCCATGGAAATTTCGCGCCGAAACCGCGAGCAACCTGCTCCTCGGCGCCACCCAGCCCGACTCCCATGCCGACTTCCACACCGCGCCGAGCGGCCGCTTCTGGGGCGCGCCAGGCAGCTGGTCGTGGACCTGGCCTTTGCCCGTTCGCATTCTCCGCGGCGTCGCCATCGCCCGCAGCGCGACCACCGCCGGCCATCGCTCATCGGTCACCTTCCGGATTCTTGCCGGTCACGACGAAACCGAACGCCTCCTGTGGGAACAGCCCGTCACGATCGATCCCCATCGCTCGGACTTTCGCCTTCCGTTCGAGGTCCAAGCTCACGGCCTCCCGCTCCGGTTGGAAGTGTCCGGCAGCGAAGACGTCATCGCCGGCTGGACCCAGCTCCACATTTCGCAATCGGGGCCCAGCGCGAATCCCGACGCTCTTCCCTTCCTCCTCGGTCTCGTGCCCGTCGACGGTTCGAACCTCGAGCCGCAGCCGACAAAAATGCTGCGCTTCGCCGCCGCCTCAGCGCCACCCGATGAGCGGGACTTTCTCCCCATACCCTCCGAAACCTGGCATCACCTCGACGACGACACCTTTCGCGTGCGCGGTTCCGTTTCCCTCTCCCGCGCTGCCCACCCGAACTCGATGGTCGTCCTCGCGCTCACTTGGTATCGAGCCGGTCGTTTCGAAATCCTGTCCGAGCGACGAGTCGACACGCATACCGAAATCTCGACCACCTTCGAAGCCGCCCTCCCGGAATCGGGCGGTTGGTTCGGCGTGCAACTCCGACCCGACGCCGGCAGCGGGCCGGACCAACTCGCCCGCGTCACCGAGCTCCAGCAGCTGTAGCCGTTCCCCGCTTGGCTTTGGCCGGACTTGCCACCGTCCGCCCGCCTCCCGTTCACTCTCCCCAGTGAAACAAAGCATCGTCACCCTCGACATGGAGGGCGTCCTCACCCCCGAAATCTGGATCGCCGTCGCCGAACGCACCGGCATCCCC
>JAEZAD010000058.1 GCA_023430565.1 Verrucomicrobiota bacterium | reverse complement strand
ACTCCCGCATCTGGCCCCGCACCGCCGCCATCGCCGAACGCCTCTGGTCCCCGCGCGAGGTCAACGACGTCCCCGACATGTATCGCCGCCTCGCCCTCGTCAGCCAGCGCCTCGAGGAAGCCGGCCTCAACCACGAGCGCAACCGCCCCGCCATGATCCGCCGCCTCGCCGGCGCGGACGCCACCCCCGCCGACCTCGCCGCCCTTCGCACCTTCGTCGACCTCATCGAACCCGTAAAACAATACGAACGCGGCCGCTACCACGCCCACCTCACGCAACACTCCCCGCTCGTCACCCTCGCCGACCTCGCCCGCCCCGAATCCGACGCCGCCCGCAACTTCGCCACGCAAGTGGAAAAGGCCCTGCGTCGCGGCGAGCAGCCTGCCGCGACAAGTCGCGGCCAGCGAGCCGACTTCGCCTCGCTCCGCTCCCAACTCCTCGCCTGGCAATCCGCCGCGCAACGTTCCGCCGAGCTCCTCTCCACCCGCGCCCTCGCCGGCCGCGACGCCGCCCCCGTCGCCCACTCGCTCGCCGACGCCTGCGCCATCGGCCTCGCCGCCCTCGACACCAGCACGCCCCGCCACGCCACGTGGCGCACCCAACAACTCGCCGCCCTCGACACCGCCGCCCAACCCCGCGACGCCCTCCTCCTCCCACTCATCCCCGCCGTCCGCCGCCTCGTCGAAGCTCTGTAGGTGGAACCCGACATCCTCGTCGGGTTGTTCCACTCCCGCTCGCCCGATAGCCCGACGAGCCCCGCCAGCTCCACCGCTCCTCTCCGCCTCAACACCCCATGCGCCTCACTCCCCTCGACTGGCTCATCGTCGCCGCCACGCTTCTCCTCTGTCTCGTTCCCGCGCTCATCCTCGCCCGCCGCGGCGCACGCAACACCGCCGAATTCTTCACGTCCGGCCGCGCCGCACCCTGGTGGCTCATCGGCATCTCGATGGTCGCGACGACCTTCAGCACTGACACGCCGAATCTCGTCACCGACATCGTCCGTCGCCACGGCGTATCCGGTAATTGGGTATGGTGGGCCTTCCTCCTCACCGGCATGACGACCGTCTTCGTCTACGCCCGTCTCTGGCGCCGCTCCGGCGTCCTCACCGATCTCGAATTCTATGAACTCCGCTACTCCGGTCGCGCCGCCTCCGCCGTCCGCGGTTTCCGCGCCGTCTACCTCGGCCTGATTTTCAACTGCGTTATCATGGCGTCCGTCAACCTCGCCGCCGTGAAGATCGCCCAAATCCTCCTCGGCTGGCCGCCCGCCCAAACCCTCCTCATCTGCGGCGCCCTCTGCCTCGTATTTTCGGCCCCCGCCGGACTCTGGGGCGTCCTCGTCGTCGACGTCATCCAGTTCGGCATCGCCCTCACCGGCGCCTTCGCCGCCGCCTACTTCGCCCTCCAACAACCCCAGGTCGGCGGCCTCGACGGTCTCGTCGCGAAACTCGACCCCGCCACGCTTTCTTTTCTGCCCGACTTCTCCGACACCGGCCTCGTCGTCACCCTCCTCATCATCCCCCTCGCCGTCCAATGGTGGTCGGTCTGGTATCCCGGCGCCGAGCCCGGCGGCGGCAGCTACATCGCGCAGCGCATGCTCGCCGCGAAATCCGAACGCGACGCCCTCAGCGGCACCCTCCTCTTCAACGCCGCCCATTACGCCCTCCGCCCGTGGCCCTGGATCATCGTCGGACTCTGTTCGCTCCTCGTGTATCCAGAACTCAGCGACATCCGCGCCGCCTTTCCCCACGTCGACCCCGCCCTCATCAACCACGACCTCGCCTACCCCGCGATGCTTCGCTTCCTGCCTGCCGGCGTCGCCGGCCTCATGCTCGCGGGCCTCACCGCCGCCTACATTTCCACGATCATCACGCATCTCAACTGGGGCACGTCCTACCTCGTCCACGACTGCTACCGCCGCTTCCTTCGCCCCACCGCCTCCGAGCGCCATTACGTTTGGATCGGCCGCCTCGTCACCGGCCTGCTCATGATCCTCTCCGGCCTGCTCACGTTCCAGCTCGAGTCCGCCAAGGTCACCTTCGATCTCATGCTCTCGATCGGCGCCGGCACCGGCCTGCTCTATCTTCTCCGCTGGTTCTGGTGGCGCATCAACGCCTGGGCCGAAATTGCCGCCATGGCCGGCTCCTTCGTTCTCGCCTTCGGTTTTTTCATCGCCCAACGCCACGGCCTCGGCTGGCCCTCCCACGTCACGCTCGTCCTCTCTGTCGCGCTCACCACCGTCCTCTGGCTCGTCGTCGCTTATCTCACGCCCGCGACTTCCGCCGCCACGCTCAAAAATTTCTACACCCTCGTCCGCCCCGCCGGCCCCGGCTGGCGCACCATCCGCAACGAGACCAACCTCCCCGCCTCCACCGACAACCTCCCCGCCGGCCTCCTCTCCGTCGCCCTCGGCACCACCGCGATTTGGTCCGCCCTCTTCGCCACCGGCAGCTTCCTCTACGGCCTCACCACCCGCGGCCTCCTCCTCGCCGCCGTCGCCACCACCGCGGCCGCCTTCCTCTGGCGCCTCCGCCGCACCGCCTCCGCCTAACCTGTGCTCCGTGCTCATGCTCGTAATCGTGCTCGTGCTCCCCTCCCACGCATCGAGACCACCTGCCGATCACGAGCACGATTAAGATTATGAGCACGACCGGCGCAGCCCACTCCCCGCGTCCAAACATGAACACCCCATCTGCCGTCGCCCCCTCACCCCGCCTCCTCTCCCTCGATGCCCTCCGCGGCTTCGACATGTTCTGGATCCTCGGCGCCGACGTCCTCGTCCTCGGCCTCGGCGCGATGACCCAATCCGCGCCCGTCCGCGCCGTCACCTCACAACTCGAGCACAAGGACTGGGCCGGCTTCGCGTTCTACGATCTCATCTTCCCGCTCTTCGTTTTCATCGTCGGCGTCTCCCTCGTCTTCTCGCTCACCGCTCTCGTCGTCCGCACCGATCGCGCCACCGCCGTAAAACGCATCCTCCGCCGCGCCGCGCTCCTCTACCTCTTCGGCCTCTTCTACAACGGGGGCCTCGCCGCCGCCTGGCCCGACGTCCGCCTCGTCGGCGTCCTCCAGCGCATCGCCTTCGCCTACGCCGCCACCGGCCTGCTCTTCCTCTATTTCAAACCCCGCACGCTCGCCGCCGTCACCGCCGCAATCCTCCTCGGCTACTGGGCGCTCGTCGCCACAATCCCAATACGCGACGTCGCCCTCGATCGCACCACCCTCGTCGCCGCCCTCCCCGACGCGCCCCGCAACGCCGACGGTCACCCCGACCCCGCCGCCGTCCGTGCTCTTTTCGATTCCACCACGACGCGCATTTCCGGCCGCTACGACCCCGGCCTCAACCTCCCCAACCACGTCGATTACCAATACCTCCCCGGCTGGATGTATGATCGCTACTACGATCCCGAAGGTCTCCTCAGCAACCTCCCCGCCATCGCCACCTGTCTTCTCGGCGTCTTCGCCGGCCTCCTTCTTCAGCGCACCGACCTCGCGCCCCGCACCAAAGTCCGCCGCCTGCTCCTCGCCGGCGCCATCGCCCTCGTCGCCGGCGGGCTCTGGCACTTCCAGTTTCCCGTCATCAAAAAACTCTGGACCTCCTCCTACGTCCTCGTCGCCGGCGGCTGGAGTTTTCTCCTCCTCGCCGCGTTCTACTACGTCATCGACGTCCGCGGCTGGCAGCGCTGGTCCCAACCGTTCGTCTGGATCGGCCTCAACCCCATCACGCTCTACCTGCTCTCGAGCGTCGTCTCCTTCCACGCCATCGCTTCCCGCCTCGTCGGCGGCAGCATCCGCGCTTGGCTCGATATGCATCTCGCGCGGGGCGCCGGCGCGATCCTGGTCGCGCTCGTCGCCCTCGCACTGGTGTGCGCGCTCGCACGCTTTCTCCACCAGCGGAAAATTTTCCTCCGCGTCTGATCCGAAGGCGAAACGCCCCAGCGTTTCGCCCCTCCGCGCTGCGCCCGCGCTTTACTTCTTCTCCGCCTCCGCCGGCGGCGCCTCGGCCGCATTCTCCCCGTCCGCCGCCTCTTTCATCGCTCCTTCGAGCTCCTCGATCGGCTGGTCCGACCGCAGCACAAACCACGAGCCGAGCATCGGCCGCGGCGGCACCCGCCACTGCACCTCCGCCATCTTGTCCGTGTCCTCGAACACGATCGCGAGCCGCACCCGCGACTCCACCGGCGTGTCGCCGTCCTTCGCCGGCGAAAATTCCCACTTCTCCAACGCCTCCTGCGCCGCCGCCTGAAATTCCGGATGCGACGCCCGCAACGGCGTCACTCGCGTCAACTTCCCTTCCTTGTCCACCACCAACTCGAAAATCGCCCCGCCGACCTGATGATCGAGCCACATTTTTTCCGGATACACCGGCTGCACCGCCTGCTTCAACTTCGGCTTCGGCCCGTTGTCCGACTCCGGCCCCTCATCGTCCTGAATCGGAAAAAAGAACGGCGCCCGCACCGTGTATTTCGCCGGCTTCCCATTCTTCTCCCGCGGCGGCAGATCGCTCTTCGCCGCCATCGCCAGCGCGAGCTTCTCCAAAATTTTTCCCGTGGTCGCGTCGTTCGACTCGATCACCGCGACGTCTGTCGTCTCGCCCTTCTCGTCGACCTTGATCTGCGTCAGCACCGTATAACCTTGCTTCTTCTCGGCCGCCAAGGCCGCCGGCGTATTCGGCTGCTCCGCCGCACGCAACGCGCTTCCCAGCGCACACACCGCCGCCAGCAGAACTCCGGAGGAAAAGAAAACTCGTTTCATAGAGGTAAAGGGTTGGCCACGTTGTTGCGCCCCGCGCGCCTTGACGATGAAAAACCCGTCCGACGCAGAGACGCAAATTCGCGACATTCCCCCGCCCGGCAGGTTCCCGCCTCTTCTCCCCCGCCCGCTGGTCCGCCATCCCGAAAGACAAACCGCCGCGCCGGAAATCTCCGACGCGGCGGATTGGTGTTTACCTGGGAGTCACCGCGTCTCAGGCCGGCGCACGACTCATGCGCTTAAGCGACGCTGTCCCGAAGCTCGTGGTCGCAAACGCATCTCCTCCATGCGCCCGCTCTGCCAATGCCGTGAGAACCCGCCCCCGCCCGCAGGGTTCCACGCCAACTTGAAATATCGTTTCCGC
>JAEZAD010000163.1 GCA_023430565.1 Verrucomicrobiota bacterium | reverse complement strand
CGTGGAGGCCGATCTGGCGAAGGCGTTGGAGGGGGCGGCGGTGGTGTTGCTGGCGTGCCCGTCGCAGGCGTTGCGCGAAACGTGTGTGCGCGTGTGCGACGCGCTGCGGGGGCGGAGCGTGCGGTTGGTGGCGAGTCTGGCGAAAGGGTTGGAGCTCGGAACGCATTTGCGTCCGTCGCAGGTGATCGCGGATGTTTTCAAGAAACCGGTCGCGGGCTCGCTGACGGGGCCAACGAATGCGGCGGAGGTCGCGCGCGGGTTGCCGGCGGCGATGGTGCTGGGCGTCACGGAGATGGGGGCGACAGCGCAGGAGGTGCAGGCGGCGCTGAGCGGGCCGACGCTGCGGGTTTACACGAGCGACGATCTGGCGGGCGTGGAGATCGGCGGGTGTTTGAAGAATGTTTATGCGATCGCGGCGGGTTGCTCGGATGGATTGAAGCTCGGCGACAACACGCGGGCGGCTTTGCTCACGCGGGCGTTGGCGGAAATGGTGCGGGTCGGCGTGAGGCTCGGCGCACGCGCGGAGACGTTTTATGGGTTGAGCGGATTCGGCGATCTCGTGGCGACGTGTCACGGGGCGTGGAGCCGCAATCGCGAGTTTGGCGAGCAGGTGGGGCGGGGAGGCGGCGTCGCGGAGTTGTTGAAGGATCGGAAAAGCGTCGTGGAGGGCTACAAGACGACGAAGTCGTTTCACGAGCTGTGCGTGCAGCAGGGGATCGATGCGCCGATCCTGGCGCAGACGCATGCGATCCTGTTTGAAGGGAAGCAGCCGGGGGAGGCGTTGCGGGCGCTGATGACGCGGGGGTTGAAGAGCGAATGAGCCGCCACCGCGGCGGTGGCGGAAGCTCCAAGGACCAAGATCCAAGCTCCAGAAAAGCTCCAACTCCCAAAACAAGCGGAGCGGAGATCTCCGGTCGATTTCGAGGGAAGCGAACTCGCGGCCTATGCGGCCTGGCGGCGGCGGGCGAGGAGGACGACGGCTCCGGCGGCGAGGGCCATTAGGGCGGCGGTGGTGGACGGTTCGGGGATCGCGGAGAGTTCGGCACCGGCGAGGATGCCGGCGCCGGTGTTGTCGTAGGCGAAGCGGACGAGCGTGAGGGAATTGGCGGCGTCGTTGTAATCGAGTTCGACGAAGCCGTAGTTGGTTTGGTTGGTGGTGCCGTTGAGAAAGCTGAAGCCGAGGTAGCCGGAGGACGCGCCACCGTTGCCCCAATAGGGGTCACCGACAAACGAGCCATTTTCCAGATAGACATTCTGGTTGCCGCCACCCATCGGCCGGCTGCCGCTGACGGTGTGTTCGAGGTGGCGCAAGGGGTTGGCTACGTTCCCCGCGAAGAAGAAATAGTCGATGATAGAGTCCCTATCGACGAGGGTCGTGGCGAGATGGGAGCGGAAGTAAGGCTGCTCGTCGCTGAAAAATCCGACTTCGAAGTCGTCGCCCGGCACGAAATCGTAGTGGAGAAAGCCCTGGCCGTTGCTGTTGTCGAAATCGAGATAGATGGAGTTGTCGGAGGAGGAGAGTGTGACGTTGAGGTCGGCGCCGACGGCGAATTGCGCGGCCGCGCGCGGGGCGAAGAGGGAAAGAGCGAAAGCGAGAGCGTAGGCGATCAGGAGAACGGAGGGGTGTTTTCGAGCAGTGGACATGTGAGGCGGGACCTGGTGTGAGAGGAGCGGGACCGCGGGAGAATAACAGCCGCCGCGCAGAGCGTGAAGCCCCTCTTTGGAGGGGGATTTTTCGGCGTGGCGGAATTTGAGCGTGCAGTATCGATGTGAGGTGTTTGGGTCGCGGCGTGGCGAGCGCGCGCGACATGGAGAATTTCAGCGACGCGTGCGTGTCGCTGTATCGGCCGGGGCTCGGGTTGGAGAATTACGCGGAGCGGGCGTTCGCGTTCGTGGAGCGGATCGTGGCGGCGGAGTTCATCGCGTTTGGGTCGCTGGACGTGCGGACGCAGAAGCTGGACATCGGCTTCGACAAGCCGGTGGCGGCGTTTGGGCAGGCGATGGAGGCGTTTGGGCAGCTGATGGGAAACTACACGTTGTTTCGCTGGGATGCGGGCGTGAATGGCGGCCGGCCGTTTTGTCGGAGCGATTTTTTCAGCGTGCGGCAGTTTCGGGAGCTGGATATTTTCGCGGAGGTTTATGCGGTGCTGGGGATCGACAATCACTGTGCGGTGCACGTGCCGTGCGGGCCGCGCGAGGTGGCGTTTTTCGGAATCGAGCGAAAAGGCGGACCGGATTTTTCGGTGGAGGAGCGCGAACTGCTCGGGGTGGCGCAGGCGCATCTGGGCAATGCGCGCGATCTGGCGTGGGCGCGGGCGGAGAGCGGCGGGCGGGGGGCGTCGGCGGAGTTGCTGACGCGCGCGGGACTGGCGCCGCGCGAGGCGGACGTGCTCGCGTTATTGGCCGACGGGAAGGCGAACGGAGAGATCGCGAGCGCGTTGAATCTTCAGATCAACACGGTAAAGGGCTACGTGAAGGAGATTTTCGGAAAGATCGGGGTGCCGAACCGGCTGGCGGCGGCGTTGTGGGCGCTGCGGTTCAGCCGGATGCAGGAGGCGCGGGGAGCGCAGTAAACGTCCGACGCGGCACCTCATTGACGAGCAGAGCTATGATTGCTCCGAGAGAGCGGAGGCACGCTCCGATGAGAGATTTGATCTCTATGCTGCGGCTCGGAGCAGAGAGATGATATCTGTGGTCTTGG
>JAEZAD010000151.1 GCA_023430565.1 Verrucomicrobiota bacterium | reverse complement strand
GTTTCAATCCGCGCCTCGCTCCGAAGAGCGAGGCGATGGCGCAGTGTTTCCGCAACATTGTGCCAGTGGGTTAGGGCATGGTTTCTGCGAAACCTGTCAAAGAACAAAACGTTCACGCGTTTCGGAGCTGTCTCGTGCGCCGATTCACTCTGTGACGAGGTGCGTTTCGCGGCTGCGAAAGGGTGCGTTGCGCGGCGAGGCTGCCGGTTCGCGGTCCTTAGGGCTTACAGCACGAGCGGATCCTCGACGACGTTGACGGGGCGCAGGACACCGAAGTGCTCGATCCGGTTCTGGCTCGTCTGGTCGATGAAATACACGCGCAGGGAATCCCGCTCGACGTCGATCTCGCGCAGCAGGCGTGCGCGCAACTCCACCCATTCCTTCTGCCCGAGCTGCATTTCGAAGACGGATTTCTGCACGCGCGTGCCGTAGGATACGCAGGCTTTCGCGACGCGGCGAAGGCGGCGGGCGCCGGCTTTTTCGTCAACGGTCGATACGTCGTAGGTGACGAGCAGGAACATGGTTTCAGCTAAAAAGATGTGGCGGGTAGGCGTCGCCGTCGCGCAATGCGCGCGCGAGCAGGCGGGCCTGGATGAAGACCAGTTGGGCGTAACGCACTTTTTCGCGGAAGAGCGGGTGGACGATCTCCTCGGCTTTGCGTTGCTGGTAGGTGGCGACGATCAGCTTGCGGGCGGACTCGGTGAGCTCGACCGCGCCGCCGTCGCGGGTTTCGAAGTGAGAGGGTTTCAACTCGCCGCGATTGAGGAGCGTGAGTGCGAGGCGTTCCGTCCAGGGGCGAAACTCTTCCATCAGATCGAGTGCGAGCGATTCGCGGCCGGCGCGATCGGCGTGAAGAAAACCGACGAACGGATCGAGGCCGACGGCGGTGAGCGCGGAGGTGCAGTCGTGGCGGAGCAGCGCGTAGAGAAACGAGAGAAGGGCGTTGATCGCGTCGCGGGGCGGGCGGCGGTTGCGGCCGTCGAAGGGAAACTGCGGGCGCAGCGGTGGCCGGAGGTGACGCGAGAACACGTCGAAATGGAGGGCGGCGGCGCGGCCCTCGACACCGCGGATGATATCGACGTCGTCGGGCGTGCGTTCGAGTTCGCGGAGGAGATAGGCGAGGTGATCGGTGGTGGTGCGCAGGGCGGTGGCATCGTCTTCGGCGGCGGCATCGCGGGCGCTGCGGTTGAGAAGCCAGCGGGTGTTGTGGATCTTGCCGGCGACGAAGCTGCGGGCGAGGGCGGCGGTGGTCGCAAGGGTGTCGGCAGCGCGGTGCTGGGCGCGGCGGAGCAGGACGGAGCCGCGCGGCACGCCTTCGACGCGGGCCTCGAGGCGGCCCCAATCGGTGAAGAAGCTGACGGCGGCGCCGTTTTCCCAGCAGAGGCGGAGGACGGCGGGCGAAAGATAAATGTCAGCGCCGAAGACGAAGACCGATTCGAGATTGTGGACAGGGAGCGAGAGTTTGAGCTGGCGTTCCTGCTCGATGCGGATGGCGAGGCCGTCGCGATGGACGGAGAGGCCGGGGGTGAGGAGATAGAGCGTGTTGTGCAGCGTCTGCGCCATGGGAGCGGGGGTGGAGTCAGGCGTAAGTGCGCGGGGTGAAAAGTGGGGTGGAGCGAAGGCCGGCAGCTTCGGGCAGGCAGACGGGATGCAGCGAGCAGCCGTCGCACTGCGGCTTCAGTGCGGCGGGCGGGCGGGCGGAGGTTTGCACAAGGGCGCGGAGGTGAGAGAGGGCGGACAGGGTTTGGGCGCGCAGGGTGTCGTCGAAAACGACCGTCCGGCGACGGGCGGAGGAGGCGTGGTAGAGGGCGCCGTCGGGGATCGGAACGGCGAACATTTCCTCGAGGCAGAGAGCCTGGGCGCAGAGTTGCACCTCGTCGTTGTCGAAGCGGCGCTTCGGACCTTTTTTGTATTCGACGGGATGGGCGGCGACGATCGAGCCGGCCGGGTCGCGGCGGACCTCGACGAGATCGGCTTTGCCGGAGAGGCCGAGCGTGTCGGAGAAGAGGGGAAGTGCGCGGAGGAGTTCCCAGCCGGCGCGTTGTTCGTAGCCGGGGGTGTCGACGGCGGCGTGGGCGAGGTTGCCGAGGACGGTGTGTTCGTTGTCGACGAAGAGGCCTTCGCCGTGGATCAGGAAGGCGCGGCGGGCGCAGTAGAGAAAATGGTTGAGGGCGGAGAGCGGGAGGGGCTCGACGCGGGTCGGCGGAGAAGGAGTCGCAGGGGGCGGGTTCACCACAGCGTGCGGGTGCCGAAACCGGTGAAGGCGGGATCGCAGGTGACGAGAGTAAGATTTTCGATTTCGGCCTGGGCGGCGAGGAGCCGGTCGAACGGGTCGCCATGCGGACCGGGCAACCGCGCGGCGTAGCGGGCGTGGGGAAGTGCGATCGGCAGGATCTCCCAATGTTCGGCCAGGAGCGTCGCTTCCCAACCGGGTTGGAGCGGCCCCGGGAGCGTGAGTTTGCCGAGGCGATGTTTGGTTTCGATTTCGAAGACCGTGGCGGCGCTCAGCCAGCAGCGATTCGCGATTTCGGCGATGGCGGTGGCGGCGTTTCGACCGAGCCGGGGGTTGTTTTCGAGCCACCAGAGAACGGTGTGAGTATCGAGGAGGAGATTCACGGATGCCCGAGCGGATCGGTGGGACTGGGGAAGGCTCCGGAGTATTCCGGTGGAAGGGGGGCCAGGGCCTCGTCGTCGGTGAGTGGGCCGAACATGCCCTTGAAGCGGCCGGGAACGCGCGGGCCGCGAAGAGCCGGGGAAGCGAGAGGCACGAGTCGGGCGAACGGCTGGCCGGCTCGGGCGATGGTGATTTCCTCGCCGGCTTCGACGCGGGCGAGGAGACGCGAGAGCTGGGTCTTGGCGGCGTGGACGTTGACGACCGAAGGGAGCGCGGGGGAACTGGCGCCTTGGGATGACGTTGTCGCCTTGGAACCCTTGGACGCTTTACGCGCGGGGGTGCGGGC
>JAEZAD010000004.1 GCA_023430565.1 Verrucomicrobiota bacterium | reverse complement strand
CACGCCGCGATCATCGCGTCGCACTCCCGCGCATTCCGCGCCATCGGCTTTTCGACATACACCGGCTTCCCCGCCGACGCCGCCAGCCGCACGCCCTCGAGATGCACGCCCGGCGGCGTCGCCACGTAAACCGCATCCACCTCCGGATCGTTCACCAGCTTCGCCGCATTGTCATACCACCGCGGCACCCCGTGACGTTTCGCGTAATCCTCCGCGAGCCTCCCATTCCGCCGCATCACCGCCACGAGCTTCGACCCTTTCGCCTTCCGAAACCCCGGCCCACTCTTCACCTCCGTCACATCCCCGCACCCGATAATCCCCCACCGCACCACCTTCTCGTCCATTTGATCAGCCATCCGTCGACCCCAACCCAACCCACCCTTCCCCGCAAGCCCCCACCCCGTCATCCCCCCAGCCCTCACGCCCCAAACCAACTTGTAACGTATTACGTTACATCCCTTCGGTCCCCTTCTCCCGTCCCTCCCTCCCTTCAACACCCTTTTTCCCAGCGTCTGCTCCCTTCATCCGCCATCGCGCCCTCCTTTCCGACGCCCACGCAAACCGCCCATTGTAATACATTATATTACAATACCCGCGCCGATTCTCCCACGGCCGTAAACCTTTGGAACCGCCACCTTACTCCGCCGTCCAACACCCCGGCGCTTCTCGCTTTCCGGCTCGCGACGTGCCCCTGCCCAACCACCGCACGCATGAGCCTGATCAACGAAGCCCTCATCAAAGCCGAGCGCGAACGCGCCGAAGAAGCCGCCGCCCGCGCGGCCGGTTTCCCCGTCGAGCATCCGAAATACCGCGCCGAAAAACGCCGCCACTCGCGCCAGCTCCAGTCGGTGCCGCTCGCCGTCATCAACACCGCCGTCCTCCTCGCCTGTTTCGCGGTCATCATTCTCATCGTCGTGCGCAACCGCCCCGCCGCCGACTCCGCTTCCCTCGCCTCATCCACCTCTGCCGACTCTTCCCCGGCGTCCGCCACCGCACCACGCTCCACCTTCGCTCCCTCCGAGATTCCCGAAACGTCCCTGCCGTCCGACTCCGCCTCCGAGCGTTCGCCCGACTCCGCGTCCGAATCTCCCTTCGTGTCCGCCGAACCTCTTCCCGAGTCCGCGTCGCCCGTTTCTGCCGACTTCGAACTCGTCGGCATGTCCGCCCTCGGCAACAACACCCTTCTCGGCATCACCCGCCGCAGCGATCAACGCAGCGTTTGGGTTCCCGTCGGCAAATCCGTCGCCGGCATCACCGCCGTGAGCTACGACCCCGACGCCGACCGCGCCGTCATCCGCGTCAACGGCCGCGAGCACACCCTCGGCCTCCGCACCGGCAGCTCCATCGCCGCCGAATAACCGCGCCAGCTCCGCGCACCAACGCCCCGGCGCCTGCCACCCGCGTTCGAAAAAACTCGAAACGCTCCGAGTAGCCCGCCGCCCGCGGGCGCCTCTGCGCCACGCACGCTCGCTGGCCCTTCCGTGCCCGCGAGCATCCCTCCACCGTCGCGCTCCTCATCGTCCGTCCCACCCCGCGCCTCTTCGCGTGTCTCCTCCGCGCCTCGCCTCGAAACATCCGCCTTCAGCTTCTCGCGTCCTTTCGCGTGTTTCGCGGGAGGTAATATCACGACCCCTCCGCTCCGCCCCCCAGCCCGAGCCCCCGCCGCTGCTTGCTTGCCGCAGCCCCGCTTCCCCTCGCACTCTCGCGCCTTTCCGCTCCCGCGCGCATGCAACCCGACGAATACCTCAAACTCGCCGCCATCGAGGACCGCATGTGGTATTTCCGCTCGCTGCACGCACATTTCCAACGCGAGCTCGACGCCGCCCGCCTCCCGCCCGACGCCCAAATCCTCGACGCCGGCTGCGGCACCGGCGGCCTCGTCCTTCGCCTGCGCCCGCTCGCCCCGCACCGCCGCTGGACCGGCCTCGACTACTCCGCCATCGCCTGCGACCTCGCCCGCCAACGCCTCGGCCCAGCCGTCCCGATCCACCAAGGCAGCATCACCGCGCTCCCGTTCGCCGACGCCTCCTTCGATGCCCTCGTCACCGCCGACGTCCTCTGCCAGATCGACGACGCGTCACCCGCCATCGCCGAATTCGCCCGCGTCCTCCGCCCCGGCGGGCTCCTCGTCCTCAACGTCCCCGCTTACATGTGGATGTGGTCGTATCACGACGACGCCGTTCACACCAAACACCGCTTCAACCGCCGCGAGATCGCCGCCCTCCTCCACGCCCAACGTTTCACTCCCTCGCGCCTCACCCACCTCAACGCCCTCCCTTTCCCCCTCGCGTTCGCGAAACGAAAACTCTTCCGCACGTCCCGCGACACCTCCGACGTCAAAGACTACCCGCCCCTCGTCAACAAATCCCTCGGCGCCCTCGCCGCCGTCGAACACGCCTGGCTCCGCGCCGACGGCTCCTGGGCCTGGGGCACCTCCATCTTCGCCGTCGCGCGAAAAACCCTCCCGCCCGTGACTGCCTGAGGGAGGCGCGGCACCCCCACCGCGCCGCATCGCCCGCGCGCCTGACGCCTCGCTCCCCTCGCGCGCCGAAAATTCTCCGCGCCCATGCGTGACCACTCCCGCCACGCTTCGTCAGGCCCGCGACATCCCCCGAATCCCCTCATGCACCGTCCCCTTCGCGCCCTCTCCTTTTTCGCCCTCACCCTCGCCGCGCTCGCGCCGTCCACGGCCCTCGCTCAGCGCGAATCGATGGACTTCGAGACCTACAACCCCACGTCCACCCTCGTCGTCCCCGAACACAAACTGACCCGCGCCAAGTTCCCGTTCATCGACGTCCACAATCACCAGTGGAACATGCTCACCCAGGACCTCGAAGCCCTCACGCGCCAGATGGACGAGCTCAACATGACCATCATGGTCAACCTCTCCGGCCGCTCCGGCGCCCAGCTCGCCAGCACCGCCGAACGCATCCGCAAATCCCACGCCCCCCAACGCCTCGTCCTTTTCGCTAACATCAACTTCGACGGCTACGGCACCGACGACTGGATCGATCGCGCCGTCCAGCAACTCGAAGCCGACGTCGCCGCCGGCGCCCGCGGCCTCAAATTCTTCGAGAGCTACGGCCTCACCGTCAAAGATCCCACCGGCGCCCGCGTCCCCGTCGACGACCCGCGCATGGACCCCATCTGGCAAACCTGCGCCCGCCTCGGCATCCCCGTTCTCATTCACACCGGCGCGCCCAAATCCTTCTGGGACCCCGTCGACGAAAAAAACGAACGCTGGCTCGAGCTCGTCCTCCGCCCCAACCGCCGCCGCACCGCCACCCACCCCGCGCCCTGGGAGGTCATCATGGGCGAACAGCGCAACCTCTTCAAAAAACACCCGCGCACGAACTTCATCGCCGCCCACTTCGCCTGGCAGGCCAACAACCTCGCCAACCTCGGCCGCTGGCTCGACGAAACCCCCAACATGCACATCGAGATGGGCGCCATCATCGCCGAACTCGGACGCCAGCCGCGCGCCGCCCGCGCCTTCTTCGAAAAATACCAGGACCGCATCCTCTTCGGCAAAGACAGCTGGGTGCCCGATGAATACCAGACCTACTTCCGCGTGCTCGAGACCGACGACGAATACTTCCCGTATCACAAAAAATACCACGCCTTCTGGGCCATGTATGGCATGGCCCTTCCCGACGACATTCTCAAAAAAATCTACTACAAGAACGCCCTCCGCCTCATCCCCGGCCTCGACGCCTCCCTCTTCCCCAACTGATCGATCCAGCGCGAACCCGCTCCGGCCCCTTGGTCGTGCTCGTAATCGTGCTCGTGCTCTTCGCAGCCACCCCAGCGATCACGAGCACGATCAAGATCACGAGCAACAGCACGATCACGAGCCAGAGCACCGGGAGGTCGCGGACCAAATTCTCCTTCGCCCAATCCCCACCGCATCTCCGCCGCCCTTACGGCGTCCGCGTCCAGCTCACGCGATCGATCTTCACCGTCGTCGACTTGTTCTTCTTCGCCGACGGAAACCACGTCAGCCGTGTCCGCACCGTCTGCGTGCCCGCCTGAATAAACCGTCCCGCATTGCTCGTCACGCGCACCGTCGTCACCGCATCCCCCGAACTCGCGTTCCGCGAATCCAGCGCCACCCACGCACCCGCCTCGAAATCGAACAACGCCACTTCCTGCCGCGTCGTGCTGCCCTGCGCCGCCGCTTCCACCACAAAGTCCAACACCCCCGCCGCATCGCGCGCCGCTCGCCCATCGACCGTCATCTGCATCGTCGCACGCTCCCGCGAACTCAGCGTCACATACGCATTATTGCTCGTCTGTAGCTCGCTCAATCCTCCGCTCCCGCGCGTGCCGGCCGTCACCGAAAACGCATTCGGCCCAAACGTCTCCGCCACATCCGCCGGCGGCGGAGGAGGAGGCGGCGGAGGCGGCGTGCTCGTATCGATCTCGATCGTCGCCACCCACCCTTCGATCGATCCCGCCGGATTGATCCCATGCCCGACGATCGTCCTGCCGTCCGCCGACACCGCCATCGCCTCCGACAGCTGCCAGCCGCTCACCGCGCTCACCCCATGCGCCAACAAATACTCCCGCAGATCCAGCATCCCTGTCGCCGGAAACCAAACAAACGCCACGCCGTCGCCCGCATCGCCCGCGCCCGATCCTAGTCCCACGACCACGTTGCCATCGTTCGACACATCGTTCGCCACACTCGAAAAACTCGGTCCCGGCAACGCCCCCAACGCCACCATCCCCGTCTCCGCCATCCAACGAAACGCCTCGAAACCGCGCGCACTGTGGCTCGACCCCACCACCACCCGCCCGTCCGCCGTGATCGCCGTCGCCGAACTCGAAAACCCTCCGCCCGCCAAATCCCCCAGCCCCACCATCCCACCCCCCGCCGTCCAAAGAAACACTTCGCGCCCGCGATCGCTCACACTGTCACCGACGATCCGCGTCCCATCCGCCGAGACATCCACCGCGACGCTGAAATCCTCCGCTCCGCCCAACGTGCCGAGCGACGCCATCGTCCCGCCCGCCCATCGAAACGCCCGGTAGCGCGAAACCCCGTTCTTCGTCCGCTGCGTGAATCCCACAATCACGCCGCCGTCCGCCGACGCCGCCCGCGCCATCGAAGAAAAAACGCCTTCGCCCGGCAGATCGCCGAGCCCGATCATCCCCGTCGCCGCGCTCCAGCGAAACGCCTCCGTCCCATTCGCGCTTCCACTCGAGCCCACGATCACCTGCCCATTCGCCGAGATCCCATTCGAAATCCCAATGATCGTCCCTCCCGGCAGATCGCCGAGCAGCGTGAAGCCGCCGCCCCCCGTCCAACGCGCCGCGCGAAACGAGCCGCTCACGAGCACGCTCGACGCGAACACCGCGCCGTCCGCCGACACGCCCCGCGCAGAGCTGACGACCGGCGCCGTCTCCAAACCACCAATACCGCGAAACGAAAACTGCGCCCGCGCCGTCGCCGACCACAACAGGGAAAGAAGCAACACAACCAACGTCGGAATTTTCATAGGGGTGCGGCCACCCTCGCCACTCCCTTGCAAACGCCAAACCGCATTCCGTAACCAACCTGTTACCCCCTTTGCCTCCCTCCCACCGCAGCGGCGTGCGCCAGCGCGCCGTCACGGCCCGTGCATCCCTCGCCCGGTCGCTGCGTCCTGCCCCCGTGCCCCACCCCAACCGCCGCGATTTCCTCCGCCACACCACCCTCGCCGCCGCCGCATTCTCAGTTGCACCGCGACTCCTCCGCGCCGCCTCGCCCACCACCCGCCAGCATCCTTTCGCCGGCTTCGGCATCACCGCCCCGCTCTCCCGCGCCGCCGAAATGAAAGCCGCCGGCGCCGATTACATCGTCCCGCCCGTCGCCGGCTTTTTGATGCCCGACTCGCCCGACTCCGAGTTCGCCGCCCAACACGCCCTCGCCGCCGCCTCCCCGCTCCCCGTCCTCGGCTGCAACGTCTTCCTTCGCCATCCGCGCCTGCGCTGCACCGGACCCGACGCCGACCACGCCGCCGTTCTCGCCTTCGCCGAAACCGCCTTCCGCCGCCTCGCCTCCGTCGGCGGCCAATTCATCGGCTTCGGCAGCAACACGTCCCGCCAAATTCCGCCCAACTGGCCCCGCGCCCGCGCCGACGAACAATTCATCGCGCTCCTCCGCGCCATGGGTCCCCTCGCCGCCCAACACGGCATCGTCGTATCCGTCGAACAACAACGCACTGCCGAGTGCAATTACCTCAACCGCCTCGACGAGGTCCTCCACGTCGTCCGCGCCGCCGACCACCCGCACATCCGCGTTCTCGCCGATTTCTACCACATGGCCGTGATGGGCGACACCCCCGCCGACCTCGCCCGCGCCACGCCTTTCGTCGGCCTCGTCGAACTCGCCGAAAAACAAAACCGCACGCTCCCCGGCGTCGCCGGCGACGACTTTCGTCCTTACTTCGCCGCCCTCGCCCGCGGCGGCTACACCGGTCACATCGGCATCGAAGCCGACGGCACCCCCGACCAACTTCGCGCCGCCTTCTCCACCCTCGCCCAACAAGCCGCAGACGCCGCTTGATCCTCGCGCGCGGTCCTGCGGTGCTTCCGCCCGCCGCGCCCATCTGCTTTCCGGCTCGCTCTTTTTTTTCAACCCACACGCCCCCTCGTGTCACCCCACCCACCCGCCCCAGCTTCCCCCGCTGCCAACTCCGCAAACGAACGCCCCACGCGCGTCCGCTTTCGCGTCGTCTCCCTCGTCGTCGCACTCGCGATGATCACCTACCTCGACCGCGCCTGCCTCGGCGCGCTCGCCCCCGACATCATGCGCGACCTCGATCTTTCGAAGGAGCAAATGAGCTGGGTCTTCAGCGCCTTCGC
>JAEZAD010000354.1 GCA_023430565.1 Verrucomicrobiota bacterium | reverse complement strand
AAGGCGCGGCGGCGGTCGACGGGGGCGGCGGTGAGGAGGACGGCGGTTTCGGCGGGGTCGAGTTTCGCGAGGATTTCCTGGAGGTCCTCGAGGAGTTTGAGGGTGCTTTCGGCGCGGCCGGTGACGGTGTCGGCGAGGAAGTTGATGTCTTTCAGCCAGACGACGCGGCGGCCGCCGAACATGGAGACGGTCTGGACGGAGTCGCGGAAGCGGTTGATGGCGGATTCGACTTCGGCGACGTTGGCGGCGAAGCCGCTGAGGACTTCGCGGGAGAACTCGTCGGGGACTTCTTTGGCGAGCACGGCGAATTTTTCGGCGCCGAGGCGGCCGACGAGAAAGTCGTCGGGACCGCAGATGAAGGTGAAATTTTTCGCGGCGGCGGCCATCGGAGCGGTGGATTTGGCGCGGAGCGGAAGGGAAGGGCGACAAAAAATTCGAGGAGGGCGGAGGTCAGGGCCTGGCGGGCGCTGGCGGCTGGCGGGTGCGTCCAGCGGATGAATGAAAATTCATGCCGGATTCATGAAGCGTTCATAACGAACGGATATGCTCGCGAGGATGGTCACTGCAATTCGCGGGCTCGGCGCCCGTCTTCTGGAACGCCGGCATGGTGGCGTTCTCCTGTTTGTCCTGCTGTTTGCGGGCGTGAGCGTGCTCACGAGGCTGGCGCTGCTGATCCAGGCACGATGGGTCGTGAACTGGGATCCGAGCCTCGCGGGGGCGTTTGCGTGGGGGGCGGTGTTCGACGTCGCGGAGGCGCTGTGGTGGGCGAGTCCGATGGTGCTGCTGCTGGCGCTGCTGCCGGCGACGTTCTTCGAACGGAGGTGGGCGCGCGGGCTGATGCACGCGCTGTGGATGGTTGCGCTTTATGCGATGCTGTTTGGCGCGGTGGCCGAGTGGCTGTTCTGGGACGAGTTTGGTGCGCGGTTCAACTTCATCGCGGTCGATTATCTCGTCTACACGACCGAGGTGCTGGCGAACATCCGCGAATCTTATCCGCTGCCCGAGATTCTGGCGGCGCTGATCGGAGCGACGCTGTTGCTCTACGCCCTCTGGTTGCGGACAGGGTGGATGCAGCGCTGGCTCGCCCATGCAGCCGAAGGCGGGCGTGCCCGCGCAGCGGGAGCGGCGGGGTGGGCGCTGGCGATCGCGCTCGTGGGCGGAATGCTGCAGACGGACATGCTGCCGGAGTTTGCGAACAACTATCATCGCGAGCTGGCGAAAAATGGGGGGTGGTCGCTTTTCGCGGCGTTTCGCAACAACGAGCTCGATTACGACCAGTTCTATTCGACGCTGCCGATCGACGACGCTTTCGCGGGGCTGCACGCCGAACTGGCGGAGCATGGGATGGTGCCGCCGAAGGCGCAGCGCGACACGTTGCGGTTCGTCCGCGCGGCGCACCCCGGGCCGGAGCTGCGTCTGAATGTGATCCAGATCACGGTGGAGAGCCTGAGCGCGGAGTTCCTCAGCACGTTCAACCCGGCTTCGAGGCTGACGCCGCATCTGGAGGCGCTCGCGGGGAAGAGCCTCGTGTTTGAGAATTTCTACGCGACGGGGACGCGCACCGATCGCGGGATGGAGGCGCTGACGCTGTCGCTCCCGCCGACGCCGGGGCGCTCGCTGGTGAAGCGGCCGCGCAACGAGGATCTGTTCACCCTGGGCAGCGTGTTCCGCAGCCGCGGCTACGACACGGCGTTCATTTACGGCGGCTACGGCTACTTCGACAACATGAACGCGTTCTTTGGGGGGAACGGCTACCGGGTGGTCGATCGCGCGGCGGTGGCGAAGGAGGACATCACGTTTGCGAACGCGTGGGGCGCGTGCGACGAGGATGTGTTTCGGTGGACGTTGCGTGAGGCGGATGCGGCGGAGGCGGCGGGCCGGCCGTTTCATTTCTTCGTGATGACGACATCGAACCACCGGCCGTATACGTATCCGGGAGGGCGGATCGACCTGCCGTCAAAGGTCTCCGGCCGTGCCGGCGCGGTGAAATACACGGATCACGCGATCGGCCAATTGATCGAGGAGGCGTCGCGGCGTCCTTGGTTCAAGGATACGGTGTTCGTGATCGTGGCGGACCACTGTGCATCGGTGGCGGGCAAGGCCGAGCTGCCGGTGCAGAACTATCACATCCCGCTGTTCATCCATGCGCCGGGCGGACAGATCGCATCGGGGCGGGTGCCGGACCTGATGAGCCAGGTGGATTATGCTCCGACGCTGCTGGGCTTGTTGAACTGGAGTTACGCGTCGCGGTTCTATGGCTGGGATGTGATGCACACGGGCGGGGATCGCCGCGCGCTGATCGGCAACTACCAGCAGCTCGGATTGTATGAACCGGGCCAGTTGCAGGTGTTGAAGCCGGTGGGCGGGCAGGCGCACTATCACTACCATCCCGAAAGCCAGCAGCTGCGGCCGGAGCAGGGAGACGAGGCGTTCGCGCGCGAGGCGATCGCGTATTACCAGACGGCGAGTTATCTGTATCGCCACGGGGTGTATCGATCGCTGTCGCCGCAGGAGCAGCAGCTGTATGCGGGTGCGGCGACGCAGTGGAAAGGCACGCCGGCGATGGCGCGGCGATGAACAGGATTGATCGCGGATTCTGGCCGACGTTGGTGCTGCTGGCAGCCGTGCTGGCGCTGTTTGAATTCACCGCGCTGGACCTCGCGGTGCAGGACCGGCTTTACGACTTTTCCACGCAGCAGTGGCGGGTGGATGGAAAGGCTCCGGGGCCGCGGTTCTGGTTCTACCATACGCCGAAGGTCGCGATCATTGCGCTCGGTGTGGCGGTGTTGGGGCTGGCGGACGGGCCGGCGCGTTGGCGACGGGGGCTGGACCGGCGGGCGCTGTTCGTCGCGTTTTTGACCCTGGGAACGGTGCCGGCGTTGATTGGCTGGGGTAAGAGTATTTCGAATACATTCTGTCCCTCGGAAATCCGGCGGTATGGCGGCGACGCGCCGTATGTGAAGGTGTGCTCGCCATATCCCGAAGACGACCGGCCGGCGCGGCGCGGGCGGTGTTTTCCGGCGGGGCACGCGAGCGGCGGGTTTGCGCTGGTCGGCCTGATCGGACTGGCGCGCACGACGCGAGGGCGATGGATCGCGCTGGCGCTGGCGTTGGGCGTGGGTGGCGCGATGGGCGGCTATCAGATGGCGAAAGGCGCGCATTATCTCAGCCACACGGTGGTGACGATGTTGCTGGCTTGGTGGATGTTTCTGCTGTGGCGGCGGGCGCTCGGAACGACGGCGCCGGAGGGCGTCCGCAGCCCTGGCAGATGAACGAGAATTCATCCGGCGTTCATCTGAACTTCATCCGGCGGGTGTAGGTTTGGGGCATGAGCCGAATTCTGGTTTGGGACGCGGCCACGCGCCTGCTTCATTTCGGGATTGCGGGCACGCTGACGGCGGCGCTCGCGATCGGCCTGGGGGTCGATGACGACAGTCCGCTGTTTGCGTATCACATGTTGTGCGGGCTGGCGGCGGGTTTTCTGGTGGCGCTTCGGATCGTGCTCGGCGTGATCGGATCACGTTATGCGCGATTTTCGACCTGGGTGTGGTCGCCGGCGGAGCTGGTGCGCTATGCGAAGGACGTGGCGACGGGGCGCGGGGCGAGGCACGTCGGGCACAATCCGGGAACGACCTGGATGGCGACGGGCGTATTCGTGTTCACAGGGATGTTGATCGCGACCGGGATCGCAGGCGGCGAGGAATTCGAGGACGTGCACGAAGTGCTGGCGTATGTCTTGGGCGGACTGATCGTGCTGCATCTGGCTGGAATCGCGGTTCACACGATCCGGCAGCGCGAGAATATTGCGTGGTCCATGGTGAATGGACGGAAGGAAGGTCCGACGGAGGCCGGGCTGAAGCGGCACGGTGGCGTCGCGGCCGTGATTTGGTCGGCCGTGGCGCTGGCCGGTGCGCTGGCGTTGTTTCGTGGATACGATCCCGCGGCGGAAAGAGTGC
Organism: Verrucomicrobiota bacterium; assembly: GCA_023430565.1. Lineage (GTDB taxonomy): Bacteria > Verrucomicrobiota > Verrucomicrobiia > Opitutales > Opitutaceae > Opitutus. Next base: position 9,112 of record JAEZAD010000354.1, on the reverse strand, counting down.
GGGTGGTGGGGCTGGAGATTCCGTTGAATGCCGAGGACGAACGTGAGAATGCGAGTGAGGAAGAAGGAGGGGATGATTGAGGGACGGATGCCGGCGTTGTGACGCAGGTGGCCGCGGATAAATCTCTACCGTTTTTCGATGCGGCGCATGAGGACGATGCCGGCGCCGATGAAGAGGAGATTGGGCAGCCAGAGCAGGAGGTCGGGCCGCAGCTCGGGGTGGCGGTCGAGGCCCTTGATGGCGAGGGTCATCACGTAGAAGGTGAGGGTGAGGCCGACGGCGACGCCGAAGTTGGCGGAGGTTTCGCGGCGCGAGACTTTGATGCCGAGCGGAATGCCGATCATCGCGAGCGAGAGGACGGCGAGGGCGGTGTTGATTTTATCGTGGAAGATGAGGTCGAGTTTGAAGCGGTCGAGGCGGGCTTTTGCGGCGTCGGCGGGGTCGGAGGGCAGCGGTTCGCGGTCGCGACGCTGGCGTTCGGCCTGGAGCTGTTCGTAGGTGAGCCATTCCTGTTTCATGCGCGCGCTGCCGGCGCGGGTGAAGATGCGTTCGAGCGAAAACGTGAGGGGTTCCCACTGGCCGACGGAGACGACGATTTGCGGGTCGGCGAGCTGCTCGGGGTTTTTGGCGTCGCGGGTTTCGACCTGGACGCGGAGCGGGGTGACGATGACGGCGTTTTCGGATTCGTTGTAATCGATGTGGCCGGATTCGGCGTGGTAGATGCGGCGGGCGCGGCGTTCCTCGTCGAGTTCCCAGACCCAGATGTCCTTCATGAGGTCGCCTTCTTTTTCGCCGACGTAGATGACGAAGCCGGAGAAGTCGCGGATGAAGGTTTTCGGGACGATGAGGCTGAGGGGATTGGCGCGGATGGCGGCGCTGAGGGAGCGGTAGTATTCGACGCGGGCGCGGGGCATCCATTCGAAGTTGAGGTAGAGGCCGACGGCGATGGAGAGCGTGGCGAGGATGACGACGGGGCGGGTGGCGCGCGGGATGCCGATGCCGGCCGCGCGCATGGCGGTGAGTTCGCTGTCGGCGGAGAGACGACCGAGGGTGAGAAGGACGCCGGTGAGCATGCCCATGGGGAGGGCGTAAGTGACGGCGTGCGGGATGAGGAGCGTGATGAGTTTCACGACCATCATGGCGGGGAGTTGTCCGGCGAGGACGTAGGCCATGAGATCGCGCGCGACGTTGGGCACGAGCACGATGAAAGCGAACATCGCGATCGCGGCGGTGCAGGTGAAGAAGACGCTCTTGAAGATGTAGCGGTCGAGGAGGTTCACGGGCGTCGCGCGATAGGTCGCACAGGGTGGGTGCGCTGCCAAGGTCCTTTCGCGCGTTGGCGCGAAAGGAAGCTCCACGGGCCAAGCACCAAGCTCCAGCGCGGGATCAAGGACCAAGCCTCAAATAAACGGCCGGGGCGGCAACGCGGGTGAGAAGGTGGCGCGGTGGGACTCCGCGTCTCCATGGATCCGCTCGGGATCAGGACCCGAGCAGCGGAGGGAGGTCGCGAAGGGATTTCAGTTCGAAGAATCGGCCGGGGGCGTCGGGGAGTTGGTCGATGCGGTCGAGCATCCACTGAAGGTGATAAGGGATGTGCGCGGCGGAGGCGCCGAGTTCGAGGACGGGGAGGATGTCGGATTTCAGCGAGTTGCCGACCATGAGGAATTCAGCGGGGGAGACGTGGTGGCGGCGAAGGACGGCGGCGTAGGTGGCGGGGTCTTTTTCGGAAACGATTTCAATTTGGAAGAAATGAGGAGCGAGGCCGGATTTGCGGAGTTTACGTTCCTGGTCGCGGAGGTCGCCTTTGGTGATGAGGAGAAGGCGGTGGGAGCGGGCGAGGGTTTCGACGGTTTCGGCGACGTCGGCGAGGAGTTCGACGGGGTGGTCGAGCATGTCGCGGCCGAGGGCGAGGAGCGTGCGGATTTCGTCGGCGGAGATTTTGCCGGCGGTGAGCTCGATGGCGGTTTCGATGGCGGAGAGGGTGAAGCCTTTCACGCCGTAGCCGTAGAGTTCCAGGTTGCGGGATTCGGTGGCGAGGAGGGTGCGGTCGACGGTGGCGGCGTCGTGGTAACGCGAAAGCAGTGCGCGGTAGCGTTCGTGGACGCGCTCAAAGATGACCTCGTTGTGCCAGAGGGTGTCGTCGGCATCGAGGCCGATCACGCGGATGTGCTGCATGGGTGGATGCACAACGGACTGAACGTCCGGTGCAAGTGCGTCGTGACGAGACCGGCGACGGGGGAACGGGAATTGTCACTTAATAGGTGACAATGGATTTTGCGTTACCTCGAAAGACGGCGGGTGAAACGAGGAGATTGTCACCTATTAAGTGACAATGTGTTTGGGGGGGCGGAGGGGGTGAAGGAGGGATCAGAGGAAGGTGAGTTGGGTGCCGGCGGGGGGGCGGAAGTGCGCGGTGGAGAGGGTGTGTTCGGTGCGGTTGAGGCCGAGGCGGCGGGTGGTGGTGTCGAAGAGGAGGTCGAGTTGTTCGGCGAAAATGCCTTCGCCGCGCATGCGCTGGCCCCAGTTGTTCGAATAAAGTTTGCCGCCGTGGAGGGTTTTCAGGCGGTCGACGATGCGGGCTTTTTTGGTGGGCGCGTGGGTGTCGAGCCATTGGAGAAAAATGTCTTTCACGGCGAAAGGGAGGCGGACGGTGACGTGGCCGGCGCGGCGGGCACCGGCTTCGGCGGCGGCGGCGAGGATGGCGGGCATTTCGTGGTCAGTGAGACCGGGGATGATCGGAGCGACCATGACGCCGGTGGGAATGCCGGCGGCGGAGAGCTCGCGGATGGCGCGGAGGCGGGCGGCGGGGCGGGAGGCGCGCGGTTCGAGTTTGCCGGCGAGGTCGGTGTCGAGCGACGTGACGGAGACGTGGACGAAGATGCAGTTGAAGCGGGCGAGCTCGGAGAGGACGTCGAGGTCGCGGGTGACGAGGGCGTTTTTCGTGATGATGAAAATCGGGTGGCGGAGTTCGGCGCAGACCTCGAGGCAGGCGCGAGTCAGGCGGAAGTGGCGTTCGGCGGGTTGGTAGCAGTCGGTGGCGCCGCTCATGGCGATGGGCTGCGGCTGCCATTTTTTCGCGGTGAGTTCGCGGCGGAGGAGTTCGGGCGCGCGGAGTTTGACGAGGATTTTCGTTTCGAAATCGAGGCCGCTGCTCCAGCCGAGGTATTCGTGGTAGGGGCGGGCGAAGCAGTAGGCGCAGCCGTGTTCGCAGCCGCGGTAGCAATTGAGGCCGTAGGCGAAGCCGACGTCGGGGCTGTCGTTTTTCGTGAGGAGGGATTCGGTGGCGTCGTGGAAGAACTGGGTGCGCGGCGAGGGGCGTTCGTCGTCGGGGTCGTCCTGGGAAAATTCGGGGGCGGTTTCGAGGTGGAGGCGTTCGAAGCGATTGGGTGGGTTGATGCCGGCGCCGCGGCCGGCGACGGGGGTGCCGGTGGGGGAAGGGGACGTGTTCATGCGAACACGTGAGGAGCGTTTTCGATGGGAAGCAAACCCGCGTGATGGGGGTGGGCTAAGCGGATGGAAGAACCGCGAATGCACACGAATTCACGCGAAGAACCGGGGCCGGAAATTCGACGGCGAGCGAAGGATTGCGCTGGCACAGGCGGGCGGCTTGGGTGTCGCACTCGCGATTCATGAGAACGTTGTTGGTAATCTTGGCGGTGATCGGTGGGGCGGCGGCGGCGTGGGCGCAGGGGGAGACGCTGGCGGACCGGCGGTTGAACGAGTTGATCGCGCGGCAGAAAGAGTTGCTGGCGGAGGCGGCGAAGGAGAATCCGCATTTCGACGAGAGTAATTTCCGGCTGCAGATGGAGCAGCTGGCGAGCGGCTACGAGGAGTGGCTGCGGGCGAATCCGAAGAATGCGGAGGGCTACGCGGCGTATGGGTATTTGTTGGGCAAGCTGGATCAGCGAAAGCACGCGATCGCGATGCTGATGAAGGCGAACCAGCTGGATCCGAATCTGCCGCTGGTGAAGAACCAGATTGGCAACTGGCTGGCGGAGGAGGGGCGGCCGCTGGATGCGGTGGCGTATTACATGGCGGCGATCAAGTTGTCGCCGGACGAGCCGCTTTATCATTACCAGCTCGGCACGCTGTTATATGAGGGACGGGATGAATTCCTGAAAGCGGGCGAGTGGAAGCAGGAGGCGATCGACCGGGCGATTCACGAGGCGTTTGCGAAGGCGGCGGAGCTGGCGCCGGACCGGATCGAGTTCACGTATCGGCATGCGGAGTCGTTTTATCACAAGGATCCGCCGGATTGGGACGGGGCGCTGGAGGCGTGGAAGAAGCTGGAGGCGGGCGCGCCGACGGCGGTGGAGCGGGAGACGATGCGGCTGCACATCGCGAATGTGTTGGGGAAGATGCAGCGGTTCGACGAAGGGCGGGCGGTGTTGGCGGAGGTGAAGGAGGAGGCGTTGCAAAGACAGAAGGAGCAGTTGTTGAAGCAGTGGGAAGGGGCGGAGAAGGAGTGATGAGGGCGGGGCTAACGGACGCCGGGGAGCGGCGGCCTGCTAGAGCGGTGCGGGGGTGAAGGGCTTTGTTGCCAAAGAGCGGATCACGCTACCAAGCTGCGCGCCTGCCATGTTGCTCGACTCTCTTGAACGCCGGTTCGGCCGGTGGGCCATCTCGAATATCACGCTGTATCTGATCATCGGGCAGGTGTTCGTGTTTTTTGCGGCGATGTTCCGGCTGCTGGACCTGGGGCTGTTTCCGCTGATGGGGCTGCTGGTGCGGGAAGGCGAGTGGTGGCGGCTGGTGACGTTTTTATTCATGCCGCCGCCGGTGAACATGAGCAGCATGCTGAGCCTGGTGTTCCTGCCGTTTGCGTGGTGGATTTTTTTCCTGATGGGAAATGCGCTCGAGCACTACTGGGGGGCGTTTCGCTACAACCTGTTTCTGCTGGTGGGCGTGTTGCTGACGATCGGTGCGGCGTTTCTGGCGCCGACGACGTGGGCGACGAATGCGTTTCTGGCGGGATCGGTGTTTCTGGCGTTTGCGTGGCTGAATCCGGATTTCGAGCTGTCGCTGTTTTTCATCCTGCCGATCAAGGTGAAGTGGCTGGCGCTGGTGACGTGGTTGTTTTACGGATACCGCTTCGTGCGGGGCGACTGGGGCACGCGCTGGCTGGTGGTGGCGTCGGTCGCGAACTTCCTGCTGTTTTTCGGGCCGGACATCGTGAACACGATCCGTTTCCGGCGGCGGACGATGGCGATGCAGGCGCGGCGGGCGGCGGAGGAGAAGCGGCCGGCGGAGCCGCGGCACCGGTGTCATGTGTGCGGGAAGACGGACCTGACGAATCCGGAGATGGATTTCCGCTACTGCTCCAAATGCGCGGGCGACCAGTGCTATTGCCCGGAACACATTTTCAATCACGAGCACGTGGTGGAGGGGCGCGGGGAGAAATGAGCGCGCGGGTGAAGGACAATCTCTGCGGTCGCCGGGGCGCGGGCGTGCACCTGGATTCTTCGCTTCGCCCAGAATGACAGGAAAGCGGGAACGGGCGGCGGGAGTGTTGCGCGGGACCGAGGCGCTCGTGACGGTGGGCGACTGGCTGCGGTGGGCGGAGAAGGCGTATGGGCGCGAGAAGTTGGCGCTGGGGCAGGTGGCGACGAATGCGCACGACGAGGCGTTGTATTTGCTGCTAAGGACGCTGGGGTTGTCGCTCGAGAGCGAGGCGCGGGTGTTGAAGCGGAGGTTGAGCGCGGCGGAGCGCGGGAAGGTGGCGGAGGCGTTTCGGCGGCGGATCGTCGAGCGGGTGCCGGCGGCGTATCTGACGAAGGAGGCGTGGCTGGGGGAGTTTCGCTTTTACGTGGATGAGCGGGTGATCATTCCGCGGAGTTATTTTCTGGAGATCATCCCGCGGTTGGAGATCGCGGGAACGGTGACGCGGGCGGTGGATGTTTGCACGGGCTCGGGGTGTTTGGCGGTGTTGCTGGCGAAGGCGTTTCCGCAGGCGGAGGTGGACGCGATCGATCTGTCGCGCGACGCGCTGGAGGTGGCGAAGATCAATGTGCGCGAGCACGGGCTGGAGAAGCGCGTGCGGTTGTTCGAGAGCGATGTGTTCGATGCGGTGCCGGCGGCGAAGTATGAGGTGATTTTGAGCAATCCGCCGTATGAGCCGAGTGCGCACGTCGATGGGCAGGCGCCGGAGTTTGCGGCGGAGCCGCGGATGGCGCACGACGGGGGCGTCGACGGGATGGCGATCGTGCGGAAGCTGTTGCGGCAATCGCGTGAGCGGTTGGCGCGGGGTGGAATCGTGGTGGTCGAAGTGGGCGGGCTGAGGCGCGCGGTGGAGGAGGAGTTCGGCGCGTTGCGGCCGGAGTGGCTGGAGACGGAGGACGGGAGCGATTGCGTGTTCTTGGTGAGGGAGGAGCGGCTGCGGAAGATGCGGATGGGCGGAGAGACGCGCTAACTCGTTCGCGGCGAGCGCGGGGCGAAGAATTTGCGACAAAGTAGACCGCCGGGCGGCAGCTTTGCGGCGGATGTGCCGATAAGGAGGGGCTCCCGCGTGCTCATGGGGAGGCTATTCTCCTACAGATTCATGTCGGCCACCGAATCATCCCCTCCGTTTGCGACGGACGATGCTGCCACGGGCGTGTCGGCGGCGGAGGCGTTCGATCGCGAGGAGTGCAAGCAGCTGTTGATGGAGCTGGTCGACGACACGCCGGGGTTGCTGGCGTTGTTTCGGTTTTCGGACCTGAAGCTGGCTTATTTGAACCGGGCGGCGAACGAGCGGCTGAATCCAGGAGGGAAGGCGGCGGAGGCGGCGTTGAGTTTGTGGGAGGTGGTCGGGCTGTCGTCGCGGCAGCGGTTCGAGGCGGAGGTTTTGCCGCAGACGCGGGTGCTGGGGCGGTGGTCGGGCGATTGCGAGCTGCGGGATGTGTGGGGCGGTGAGTTTGCGGCGCGCGCGGTGTTTCGGTCGCTCTCGCGCGGGGGTGAGAAATTTCTGGCGATGTGCGCGCATGAGAACGGACTCGCGGTGGAATTGGGCGGGGCGCGTTTCACCGATCGTTAGCTGTTGCACGCGCTGCTCGATTACGCGCCGGACGGGATCTATTTCAAGGACCTCGCGAGCCGGTTCATCCGGATCAGCCGCTCGCAGGCGGAGAAGTTCGGGCTGACGGAGCCGGCGCTGGCGATCGGGCGGACGGATTTCGATTTCTTTACGGCGGGGCACGCGGGGCCGGCGTTTGCGGACGAGCAGCAGATCCTGCGGAGCGGGCAGGCGGTGATCGATCGGGAGGAGAAGGAAACCTGGGCCGACGGGCGGGTGACGTGGGTGTCGACGACGAAGCTGCCGCTCTACGATGCGGCGGGGAAGCTCATCGGCACCTTTGGGGTGTCGCGCGACATCACGGCGCGGAAGCAGGCGGAGTCGGAGCGCAGGGAGATGGAGATCCAGCTTCAACTGGCGCAGAAGATGGAATCGATCGGGCGGCTCGCCGCGGGGGTGGCGCACGAGATCAACACGCCGACGCAGTTCATCGCGGACAACACGCATTTTCTGCGGGATGCGTTCGCCCGCTGCGACGCGGTGATCGGACGATTTCGGGCGCTGCGCGAGGTGGCGGCGAAGCAGCCGGCGTGTGCGCAGGAGGTGCAGGCGGTCGCCGCGGCGGAGCAGGAGGCGGAGATTGACTACCTGCTGGCGGAGATTCCGCGCTGCCTGCAGCAGACGCTCGACGGGTTGACGCGCGTGACGCGGATCGTGCGGTCGTTGAAGGAATTTGCGCATCCGAACTCGCCCGACCTCACGCCGGCGGATTTGAACCGCGTGATCGAGACGTCGATCGATGTTTCGCGGCACGAATGGAAATACGTGGCGAACGTGGCGCTGGAGCTCGATGCGACGCTGCCGCACGTGCCGTGCGTGGTGGACGAGTTCAATCAGGTGATGTTGAACGTGATCATCAACGCGGCGCACGCGATCGGCGATGCGTTGAAGCAGCGAGGAGGCGAGCGCGGCCAGATCACGGTGCGCACCCGGCATGAGGCGCCGTGGGCGGTGCTCGAGATCGAGGACACCGGCACGGGGATCGCGGCGGACGTGCGCGATCGAATTTTCGAGCCGTTTTTCACGACGAAGTCATCCGGCAGGGGCACGGGGCAGGGGCTCGCGATCGTGCACACGGTGATCGTGAAGCATCATCACGGAACGATCGACGTGGTCACCGAGCCGGGACGCGGCACGAAGTTCGTGATCAAGCTGCCGATGGTGCACACGCCGGAGGGCGGAATCTGAACCACGCGCGGACGAACCGATTTTCATCATGAGCACATCGCACAAACTTCTCTTCGTTGACGACGATCCCAATCTCCTGGCGGCCTTTCAGCGGACGCTGCGGAAGCAGTTCACGTTCGACACGGCGGTGGGCGGTCAGGAGGCGCTGGAGCTGTTGCGCAAAGGCAACACCTACGCGCTGCTGCTGGTGGACATGCGCATGCCGGGGATGGATGGGATCGAGTTTCTCGAGCATGCGCGGAAGCTGCTGCCGGACGCGGTGCGCATCATGCTCACGGGGAATGCCGATCAGCAGACGGCGGTGGAGGCGGTGAATCGCGGCGAGGTGTTTCGGTTTTTGAACAAACCGTGTCCGCCGGAAATTCTCGTGCCGACGCTCGAGAGTGGGCTGAAGCATTACGAGATTCAGCGGATGGAGCGGGAGCTGCTCGAAGGCACACTGACGGGCAGCGTGAAGGTGATGGCGGAGGTGTTGGGCATGGTGGCGCCCGATGCGCTGGGCCGCGGGCAGCGGCTGCGCGAATCGATGCGGCCGTTTGCGCGGATGATCGATGCGAAGCCCGCGTGGGAATTCGAAGTCGCGGCGTTGTTGTCGCCGATTGGATACGCGTCGCTGCCGACGCGGTTGTTGCAGCGACTGAGCGCGGGCATCGAGTTGAGCGCGAACGAGCAGGCGATCCTGCGGCGGGTGCCGCAGATCGGGCACGATTTGCTGGCGGGCATCCCGCGGCTGGGCGGTGTGGCGCGGGTGGTTCTTTATCAGAATGCGGCGTTCGACGGCGGCGGGTTTCCGGGGGATGGCTGCGAGGGGGAGAAGATTCCGCTCGGGGCGCGGATGCTGAAGATTCTCGGCGACCGTTTGACGCTGGAGGC
>JAEZAD010000298.1 GCA_023430565.1 Verrucomicrobiota bacterium | reverse complement strand
TCGCCGCGGCGTTCACGCTGCGGGCGATTCACGTGTCGTTTTTCGGTAAGGTGGAGCGCGGCGTCCCGGCCGGGCTCCACCTTTCGCCGATCACCTGGCCCGAAAAAGCCGGGGCGCTCCTGCTCGTTGCGGCCACCCTTTACGTCGGTCTTCGCCCCGACGTGTTGCTCGCCTGGATCGAACCCGCTCTGCAGTCGCCACTCTTTCAAGCGGCGTTGAAAGGAGGCGCGCTGTGAAACGCGTTCCGGAACGTAGCGGCGAGCGCCAGCGAGCCGATGTTTGCACCTTCGGAGGCGGCGCATGAATTCCGACTACCTCGATCTTGTCCGTGCGTTCCTGCCGGAAACTTCGCTCGTCATCGGAGCGCTCGTGATCCTTGGTTTCGACCTGGTGCGCGGACGCGGACGCCCGCTCGATGCGCGATTGCAGGCCGCCGTGCTGCTCGGCTCACTCGCGATCATCGCGGCGGCGTGGAACACCGTGCGGCTCGGCGCCCCTGGCCCGGCGTTTGGCGCGGTGCTCAATCTCGACGTGCTCGGGCTCATGACGCGTCTCGGTGTGCTGCTCCTCGCGTTGCTCACACTTTCGGCGATGCCCGGGGTGGTGCGTCTGCGTCATCCCGTGGAATTCGTCGCTGTGATGCTCCTGGCGACGTGCGGCTTCACGCTGATGGCCGTCGCACAGCAGCTTCTGCTGGTGTTTCTCGCGATCGAGCTGGCGAGTCTCTCGCTCTACGTGCTCGCTGGTTTCGACAAAACGCGTCCCGAATCCGCGGAAGCCGGATTGAAATACTTTCTCTTTGGCGGGATGTCGGCGGCGTTTTTGCTCTTCGGCTTCAGTCTGCTCTATGGACTTACCGGATCGATCGAGTTGCCGGTGATTGCTCGTGCTCTGCACGGTGGCGGGGGCGGTCCGCTGTTGCTGGTGGCTCTCGTCATGATCGTGGTGGCGTTCGGCTTCAAAGCCGCCGCGGCCCCTTTCCATCTTTGGGCGCCCGATGTCTACGAAGGTGCGCCGCCCTCGTCGGCCGCGCTGATCGCGTCGGCTTCGAAGCTCGCCGGCGTGGCCGTGTTCGCACGCCTCCTCTGGCCGGGCCTCGCCGGTGCGTCGGGCGATTTCTTCGCGTTGTTGTCCGAGCCCGGCTGGCTGACCGCGGTCGCTGCGATCGCCGGTGCGTCGCTGCTGCTGGGTAATCTCGCGGCGCTCGCGCAGACGAGTGTCCGCCGCCTGCTCGCGTATTCGGCGGTTGGACACGCCGGCGTGATGCTGCTCGGCGTGATGATTGCCGGACGGACGGGCGTGGGCATCGCGCCGCTGTTTTACTATGCGGCGACCTACGGGCTCGCGACCGTCGGCGCGTTTGGCGTCGTGGCCGTGATCGATGCGAACGGCGGTGGCTGCCAGCGAATCACCGATCTCGCCGGCCTGCACCGGCGCTCGCCGCTGCTCGCGGGCTGCCTGCTCGTGTTTTTCCTGTCGCTTGCCGGCGTGCCGCCGCTCGCGGGATTCTTCGGCAAGTTTGTGGTGTTCGCCGGTGCGTTGCAGGCGGGCGGAATCGCCTCGGCGGTGGGAGTGCTGGCGGTGGCGGCGATCGCGATGAGCGCGGTCGCGCTCTATTACTATCTCGTGGTATTGAAGCAGGCGTGGGTGACGCCGCTGAATCCGGCGAGGGCGGAACGGATCGCGGTGCCGGTCGGGGCGGCGTTCACGCTGGTCGTGACGGCCGCCTTGTTGCTGGCACTGGGCCTGTTTCCCTCGGTGGTGATGGATTTCTTTAACCGCTGAAAATTGCGTTAATTGCGCCTACGCCGCGAATCCGTCTGGTCTAGCCGCGTTCCTTCGAGCAAGTTCCGCGCATGCTGCTGTTGGCCGCCGCTGACGCCACAAGGTCCGCTCTCGATCGATTGAAAGACGTCCCGCCCGCTTTCTGGCTGAAAGTGGGCATCGCCGTCGTCGCCGTGATCGCGGTCGTGCTCGTGTTGCGCAAGCTAGCGCAGGTCAACAAGGCTGTGCTGATCGTCGTGGTTCTGATCGTGGCGAGTGCGATCGGTTTCAGCTGGGTTTACGAACGCAACGAGCCCGCCTGGGCGACCCCCGTCGTCGAAAAGCTCGCGCAGATCCTGCCCAGCAAAGGCAGTTACGCGAAGAGCCAGCAGGCCGGACCGAAGTGAGCCGGTTGCGCCGGAATCCGACCTCCGCGATTAGAGACCTTTCCCGTGCGCGCGGCGCCGCTTCAGAGTGCGTCAGAGGGCGGAATTGCGCTTGAAGCCGGTTTTGGGAAAACGCTATTAGGGTGCAATGCCCAGCCAGCTCTCAGGCGAAAGCCTGAAGTCTATTCCGTCCGGAAGTCTCAACTAGCCGCCAGGCGTTTCTCCCATGCTTCCGACGTTCCGGTGGTTGGTGGTGGTTGGTGTCGTCGCGTTCGGACTCCTGCTGACGAGTCTGCGCTGGTTTCAGCCCCGCGCCACGAGCGGGCGGGACGATGACAACGGCGCGTCGGCCCTGCGGATCGATGCCGCCTCGGGGGCCGATCGAGACGAGGGCGTCGCGCAGGCGCCGACGGCTCGAGCCCCCTTTCAAATCTGGACCCGACCGGCGGCAATGCCGGGACCAGGTCGGTTGGCCGGGAGTCCGGGCGGCGTTTGGCGTGGGGTTGGCAGGACGGTGGAGGTCGAAGCGCGAAGTCTGGCGAGGTTGGCGGGGGCGGAAGAAGGCGCCGACCTGCTCATGCCGGTTTTCGACGGAGCAACCTTGATCGGCCAGGTCCAGCGGCGGCAGACGGAAGCGTCGGGCCTGGCGCTGGTGGGCGGAGAATTAACCGGGGCTCGCCGCGGCACCTTTGCCTTCAGCCGCGGCGCGTCGGGCTTGCACGGTTTCCTGCTTATCCCGGGGGAGAGGCTCGCGATCGTGGTGGAGTCGGTTCGCGCGGCGAGCGGGTCGCAGCTTCGGCTGGTGGAGAAGCCCATTTCCGAGGTCCTGTGCTCGCCGTATCCGACGATGGAGCCGGGGACGTTCGAATCCGCGGAAAAGGCGGGCGAGGAGGACGGTGCAGGCGGCACGTCGACCGAGCCGATTCCGTTGCTCAGCAGCCGGCCGGCGGCGACGGCAGTGCTGTATATCGACTTCGATGGTGAAATCGTCAGCGACCCGAATTGGAACGGCGGGCAGACCATCCAGGCCAAAGCTGCCAGTTTGAGCGCGGAGGAAATCGTCGAGATCTGGCAGCGCGTTTCCGAGGATTACGTCGGCTTCGATGTCGATGTGACGACGGATGTGCGGCGCTACAGCGCAGCCACCGTCGGACGGCGGATGCGATGCATCGTGACGCCGACCGATATCGCGGCGCGCGGCGCCGGTGGCGTGGCGTATTTGAACAGCTTTTCGGAGGCGGGAAAAACCTTCAGCAGCACGATTCCGTGTTGGGTGTTCAATCCGGGGGTGGTGGGCGCGGCCGAGGCCATTTCGCACGAGTTTGGCCACACGCTGGGATTGCGGCACGACGGCCGGACTTCGCCCTCGGAAGAATACTTTCAGGGCCATGGCGACGGCGCGCTGAGTTGGGCGCCGATCATGGGGGTGGGCTACTACAAGAACGTGGTGCAGTGGAGCAAAGGCGAGTATGCGGCGGCGAACAACCAGGAGGACGACATCGCCGTGATCGCCTCGACGGTGAACGGATTTGGTTTCTCGGGGGATGAAGCGGGTGACACGATGGAAACGGCGATGGGCTTCGTGGGGGGAACGCTCGGCGAGGTCGGCATCGAAGGAGTGATTCAGTCGGCAGCCGACACGGATCTGTTTCGTTTCGACGCGCCGGCGGGCGTGGTGCGGCTCGTGGCGACGCCGGCGGAGGTCTCGCCGAATCTGGACGTGCGTTTGGAGCTGCGTGATGCCGCAGGCCAGGTGCTCGCGACGGCGAATCCGGATCTCGATCTCGAGGCCGAGATCCAGTTCACCCTGCCGGCGACCGGAAGCTATTATTTGGCGGTGGCCGGAGTGGGACACGGGGACCCGTTGAGCGACGGCTACTCGAAGTATGGCAGCGCCGGCGCCTACACGATTTCGGGAGAGATTCCGGTCGGCGATGGCCGGCCCGTTTTCCCGACGGATGTCACGGTGACGACGGCGCGAACGATCGCGTTCACGTATCAAATCCGCGCGGGCAACGCGCCGACCGCGTATGAGGTCAGCGGTTTGCCGGCGGGGCTGACGGTGAATGCGGAGACGGGCGTGATTTCCGGAATTCCGACGGCGGCGGAGGGTTCCTATACGGTGACAGTGACGGCGACGAATGCGTTGGGCAGCGGAACGGGGTCGTTCGTGATCACTCTGTCCGCTCAACCGGTGCCGACGCTTTCCGGATCGGCCATGAGCCTTGCGCGGCTGAACCGGCCGATGGAATTGCAAGTGCAGGCGACGGCGCTGCCGCACGCGTATGCGGCGACCGGTCTGCCGAGCGGACTGACGATCGATCCGGCGACTGGTCTGATTGCGGGCACGCCGGCGGCGGCGGGAGTGTTTTCCGTCACGGTCTCGGCCACAAATTCGGCTGGGACGGGGGAGATGGAGTTTTCGCTCGTCGTGGTGGACACGGTGCAGCGAATCGCGGCGGGAGACAGCCACAGTCTGATGGTGCGGGGGGACGGGACATTATGGGGCACAGGTTGGAATTTTTCCGGGGAACTGGGCGACGGCACCACGTCGACGCGAAGCACGCCGATCAAGGTCGCCAGCGATGTGCTGTCGGCGGCGACGGGCACCCAACATAGCGTTTACCTAAAATCCGACGGGACTGTTTGGGGAATGGGCCATAACGGTTACGGGCAGTTAGGGGATGGAACGCAGATCAGCCGTAAACTGCCGGTGCAGGTGGCAACGGGAGCGACCGCGGTTGCCGTCGGTTACTACCACAGCCTTTTCTTGAAAGCGGACGGGACGCTGTGGGGCATGGGGGCGAATGAGAATGGGCAGCTTGGCGATGGCACGAGGACGCGACGTTTGATCCCGATTCAGATCGCTTCGGAGGTCGTGGCGATGGCCGCGGGAGGGAATCAGTCGTTCTGGATCAAAGCCGACGGATCGCTCTGGGCCACGGGTGATAACGAGTCAGGCGAGCTGGGCGATGGCACGAGGAACGATCAGAGCGTTCCGGTCAGGGTGGCCGAGGACGTGTTCTCGGTTTCCGCTGCGGGATCGCACACGCTCTTCGTAAAAACCGATGGATCGCTGTGGGGCATGGGCTACAATGGACAGCATCAATTAGGTGGCGGGAATCCGATCAGTTGTGTCCTCCCGGTGAAGATGGGAGAGGGCGTGGTAGCGGGATCTGCGGCGTCGTCGACGACGCTCTACCGCACGGTCGATTCGAAATTGTGGCTGCTGGGGCAGTGGCAGCAGGCAATTCATTCGACCCCTCTGCAGGTGGGGGCATCCGTTGTCTCGTTCTCGGGGCGAACCGACTATCTGATCTACGCCAGCGCCGACGGGAAGTTCTGGGGCGCCGGCTCGAATCGCAACCGGGTCTTGGGCGACGGTTCGCCCGCCCGGCGGGATATTCCGGTGATGATCGCGCGCGACGTCGCAATGATCAGCGCAGGCGGTTCGCACAGCTTGTTCGTTAAGAGCGACGGCAGCTTGTGGGGCGCGGGCTACAACACCTTGGGTCAGCTTGGCGACGGCAGCAGGATCAATCGCGGTGTGCCGGTGCCGATCGCCACGGACGTCGTGAAGGTGGCGGGGGGCAGCAGTCACAGTCTGTTTCTGAAGACGGGCGGAGAACTTTGGGGAATGGGGGTTCAGACGGATGGACAGTTCTACACCATTCCCACGCGAATCGCTCAACAAGTGACGGCCGCCACCGCCGGCAGCGGGTTTAGCCTGTGGATCAAGTCCGATGGGACACTCTGGAGCGAGGGGCGAAACAATCTGGGCCAGTTGGGTGATGGCACGACCACCGAGCGTCGGAAAGAGATCCTCGTGACCAGCGACGTGGAGGCCGTGTTTGCTGGTGGCGCGCACGCATTGTTTCAGAAAACCGACGGCGCGTTGTGGGGCACGGGCAACAACACCTCTGGGCAATTAGGCGACGGCACGAACACCAGTCGTTCGACCCCGCTCCCGATCGCCGAGGATGTCGCGAAGGCGGCGGCTTCCTACTACCACAGTCTTTTCATCAAGCAGGATGGCACGCTTTGGGGGACCGGCAACAACTCGTATGGGGAGCTGGGCGATGGCACCACGAACCCACGGAATTCGCCCCTGCAGATCGCTTCGCGCGTGGTCGATGCCGCGGCCACCGACTTTGGGACGTATTATGTCACCGAAGAGGGTTACCTGTGGGCGATCGGACGCGGGTTTGCCAAGACGGCGACGCGCATCGCGCGAGGGGTGATGTCGGTTGCGAGCGGAGGAGCGCACGCACTGTTTCTCCGGAAGGACCGGAGCTTGTGGGCACTGGGCGACAATGAGATAGGTCAGCTCGGCGATGGGACCGTCTTATTCTACGATTCGCCGGTTGAAATCGAGTTCGGGCGCCCGGCGGTTGAGGCGGTGACGTTGCCTTTCGAGGCGAACCCGGGAGAGGCCGTCGTTTTCAGTGTCACCGCGATCGGAGAAGGCCCGCTGAGTTATCAATGGCGCAGGGATGGCGTCGCGATCGAAGGGGCGACGGGTTCGAGCTTTTCGCTGAACAACGTTCAAGGTGCGGATGGCGGTGTTTACGATGTGGTGGTCACGAACGCCGTAGGCTCCGTCGTTTCGGCGGCGGGCTCTCTCACGATTCTGGGGGCGCCGCCGAAGATCGTGTCGGCGTCGACCTGGAGTGCGGCGCGATTCGGTTCCGTTGCGTTCAGGATCGAGGCGACCAACGAGCCGACCTCATTCAGCGCGAGCGGTCTTCCGGAGGGGCTCGCACTCGACGCGGAGGACGGATCGATCACGGGCACCCCGACCGCCAGCGCAGGGGTTTATACTGTTACGGTGGGTGCCGCCAACGCGCATGGCAGCGCGACGGGTTCGCTCACGATCACTTTGTCGGGTGCGAATGCGCCGACGATTTCGAACTCGCGCACGGCGGTGGCCCGGCGGGGTGCCGCATTCAGGATGCAGA
Source organism: Verrucomicrobiota bacterium (assembly GCA_023430565.1). GTDB lineage: Bacteria > Verrucomicrobiota > Verrucomicrobiia > Opitutales > Opitutaceae > Opitutus. Next base: position 10,180 of record JAEZAD010000298.1, on the reverse strand, counting down.
TAACGGCGTCGGGATCGCCTCAGAGTTATGGAGCGACTGGGTTGCCGGCGGGGTTGTCCGTCGATGCGGCGACGGGATTGATCTCGGGCGCGCCGACGGCGCAGCCGGGGATTTATTCCTCGAACCTGACCGCAACGAACGAGGGCGGCACGGCGGCGATGTCGGTCAAATTCGCAGTCCTTCCGGAGGCTAAAGATCGCGCGGCAGGCTACCAATCGACGTTCTTCATCGACGACGACGGGACGCTGTGGAGTGCTGGCGAAAACGATTTTGGACAGCTCGGCGACGGCACGACGATGCACCGGAGCGTGCCGGTGCCGATCGCAGAAGACGTGGTCTCGGTCGCCACGAGCACGACCGACGCTCTGTTCATCAAGACGGATGGGACGCTTTGGGGCGTGGGTTGGAATGCTGGAGGTATGCTGGGGTTTGGCGACACGCAGGAGCGCAGCACGCCCGCGTTGATCCGGAACGATGTGATCGGCGTGGCCGCAGGCTTGGGGCATTCCGTGTTTTTGAAATCGGACGGGACAGCCTGGACCGTGGGGCGCAACAACAGCGGACAATTGGGCGACGGCACCACGCAAAACCGGCTCCAGCCGGTGATGATTGCAAGCGAGGTGGTGTCCGTCGGCGCGGCGGGCGAATCCACCTACTTGGTGAAGTCGGACGGGACCTTCTGGGCGACGGGCTCGAACTACGATGGGGAGTTGGGCGATGGCACGTTTGAAAACCGCTCCTCGCCCGTGCTGGTGGCTTCCGACGTGAGCGCTGTTCAGGGTAGTCTTTCGTTGACGCTGTTCCTGAAAAAGGACGCGACGTTGTGGGGGATGGGGTTCAATGGCGGCGACCAGTTGCGGATGCTTGACGACGGCGACGATTACAAGGAGCCAACACCGGTGAAGCTGGCGGATGATGTGGCCAGCTTTTCGGCCGGCGCCAACCAGGTCCTTTACGTGACGACGAGCGCTGAGCTTTGGGGACGAGGATTGAACTGGTGGGGGCAACTCGGCGATCGAACGAAGTTATACGAAACGGGGCCCAGGCAAATAGCCGCGGACGTGGCGTTCGCGTTTACCGGCTATAACCACAGCGTATTTCGAAAGACGGATGGTGGCATGTGGGCGCTCGGCACGAGCAGTGCGGGGGAACTGGCGGACGGTTTCGATGCGCTGCAAACGATCCCCGTCAAGGTGGCGGATAACATCGTGCGATCGGCCGCCGGCGACGGGCACAGCCTTTTCCTCACGAACCGCGGCGAACTGTGGGGCGTGGGCTACAACGCACTCGGCAGTCTGGGCGACGGGTCGAATGTCGATCGCGGCGAGCCGGTCAAGATCGCCGAAGGCGTCGCGGATGTCGCGACGAGTTTCTGGCACAGTGTCTTCGTGAAGCAGGACGGCTCGCTGTGGGCGATGGGAAACAACGGCGACGGTCAGCTCGGGACGGGTGGCCTCGACTCCAGCGGCATCAACCGGCCCCGTCGCGTGATGGACAACGTGAAGTCCGCGGTGACCGGCGTCTGGCATACGGTGGTGCTAAGGAAAGATGGAACGGTTTGGACGATCGGATGGAATGGGCAGGGGCAACTCGGCGACGGCACGAATGTGCAGCGAACCACGCCCGTCCAGGTCATGTCGGGCGTGATCGAGGTGGCTGCGGGGGCCAAGCACACGCTGTTTTTGAAAGTGGACGGAACGCTCTGGGCGACGGGCGACAACGAAGCGGGCCAGCTCGGAGACGGGACCACGACGAGCCGCAACGCACCGGTGCAGGTGATGACCGATGTGGCGCGGATTGCCGCGGGCGGTTGGCACAGCCTTTTCCTGAAGGCGGACGGCACGCTGTGGGGCATGGGCTATAACCAACTCGGTCAGCTCGGTGACGGGAGTTCGACAGATCGGCCGACGCCGATCCTGATGGACTCGAATGTGCGGTCGATGGCCCCGGGAATCTACCACACGCAGTATATCAAGGAGGATGGGACGTTGTGGGTGACGGGCCGGAACGATTTTGGGCAGCTCGGCGACGGAGTGGCAGCGCAAGGAATCGAACGTGAAAACGGAGTTGGCGCGCCGGCGGCAGGCGGCGACGGCTCGCTCGCGCCGCGGGTCGTGAAGATTGAAGCCGATCAGGCGACGGGCATCGCGCTGACGAGCTCGGGCGAGCGTCCTCGTTTGCCGCCAGCGATCACAGCGCAAGCTCCCGCCGAGAAGGGTCGGCACGCCATGGTCGGCCTGGCGGCAGGCGCATACCTGCAGACCGAGCAGCCGCAGACGCAGTATCGACCGGTTCGGGTGGCAACGGGCGTCTCCCATGTCGCGGCGGGCGGGTATCATTCGCTCTATCGGAAGCACAACGGTTCGTTGTGGGCGATGGGCCAGGCGATGTATGGGCGGCTGGGGAACGGTGCCGGGCTCGTGCAATGGGAGCCGAAGGAAATCGAATTTGGACCGCCGGCGATCCAATCACAGTCGATTCCTTATGCCGTTCGGCTGGGCCAGGTCGTGGAGTTATCCGTCGAGGCCGCGGGCATCGGGCCATTCACGTATCAGTGGCGCAAGGACGGCCAGGCGATTCCGAGCGCGACGAGCTCCCGCTGGCTGTTGAGCGGAGTCACCGCGCCGGAAGGCGGGGTGTATGATGTGGTGGTTTCGAACGCGCTCGGGAGCAGGGCCTGCACGGCGGTCAACGTATCGGTGGTCGATGCCGCTCCCGTCATCCGCAGCAGCTTGGCAGTGGAGGTGCCGCGGTTGTCCGACGATTTCGAATACCACCTCCAAGCGAACAACGATGCGACCAGCTTTGCAGCCGAAGGATTGCCGCTGGGGTTGTCGCTGGATGCGACCACGGGTTTGATCTCGGGACGGATCGAATCGGAGATCGGGGCGGTGCCCGTGACGCTGACCGCGACGAATGTGAACGGCAGCACGACGGCGACGTTGACGATCACGGTAACGGGCCAGGCGCCGCCTGCGATCACAAGTGCCACGACATTGCTCGCTCGGCAGGGCCAGCGGGTGAACTACACGATTGCGGCGAGCAATACTCCGACCGGTTTTTCCGCCGACGATCTGCCAGCGGGGCTGACCGTTAACCCGGCTACGGGCGTAATCAGCGGAACCGTCTCGGCCGCACCGGGAGATTACGTGGCGACCGTTACCGCATCCAATGCGAGCGGGGCGGGCAGTGCTGAACTTCAAGTGATCGTGCTTCCGATTTGGAAGGGGATCGCAGCGGGAGACGGACACAGCCTTGTCGTCGACGCCGACGGCACGCTCTGGTCGATGGGGGCCAACCAATACGGGCAGCTCGGTAGTCCGTCGCGGATTGCCCGTTCTTCGCCCCGACCGTTCGCGGAGAATGTCGTGGCGGTGAACGCGGTTTCCGGCGTGAGCGTTTTTCTGAAAGCCGATGGAACACTGTGGTTCGTCGGCTACCTGCCGATTTTCGAAACGAATTCGACTCAGGTGGAGCCGGTCCAGATCGCGTCACGCGTCCGCGACATGGCGGTGGGGACAAGCCATCTCGTGTTCATCGATTGGGACGGGGTGTTGTGGTCTCGCGGCCAAAACCGGTCGGGTCAGATGGGAGATGGAACGACTGTCGCACGAACTACCGCGATCGAGATTGCGGAAGATGTCACATCCGTGGCAGCGGGATGGGACTTCAGCGTCTTTGTTAAGCGCGACGGCTCTCTCTGGGCGGCGGGCAGGAATGCTTACGGACAACTGGGCGACGGCACGACTACGGATCGGCACACGTTTGTCAGGGTGGCCGAAGGTGTCCGCTCCGTCGCAGCAGGAGAAAGCCACACCCTCATCGTCAAAGCCGATGGTTCGCTTTGGACCGCGGGATCTAATTTTATGGGCCTTCTTGGCGATGGGACCAACGTGTCGCGCTCGACGCCCGTCCATATCCACGACGGGGTGGTTCACGCCTGGGGCAATCACGGGAGCCTGTTCCTCACCCAAACGGGCGAACTCTGGGCCATGGGCGATAATGGGGTTGCGGGCTGGACCGGGTGGACGCCGAAAAAGGTCGCGTCGCAAATGGTGGGAGCGGCGAGCGGGAGAACTCACGTGCTGTTGATCGATTCCTCCGGGCGAGTCTCCGTGGCGGGGGACAACTCATATGGGCAGTTAGGAGAGTCCTCAATGGCAGTCAGCCACTTTGGAAAGGTGGCGAACGATGCCGTGCGTGTGTCAGGTGCTCGTGACCACACGCTTTTCGCGAAACACGACGGCACTCTGTGGGGCATGGGCGATCCCTATAGCGGGCAGCGCGGCGGTTATGGAGGCTCGCTCGACGTCCAGGCGGTGCCCGGCATTGACGGCGTCAAAGAGGTGGCCGCCGGCTCGTATTACACGCTGTTCCTTCGGGTGGATGGAACGTTGTGGGGCATGGGCAACAATGCGGACGGACAGATCGGGGGTAGCGAGTCGTCCATCCGAGCTCCCGTGCAGGTCGCTGCCGATGTGGCGAGTGTGACCACGGGAGGGGATGCCACCTTGTTTGTGAAGACAATGGGGGAGATGTGGGGAACGGGTTACAACTATAACGGTATTCTCGGGGATGGTTCGCGGACGAACCGAGCCACCCCGGTGAAGATCCTGGAAGGTGTGCGGAGCACCGCGAGTGGATGGGCGCATTCGCTGATTCTGAAATCGGACGGTTCGTTGTGGGGTGCGGGTCAGAATTATTGGGGGCAACTCGGTAATGCCCCCGTCGATTCGTCCACTCCGGTTCGATTGGCGACAGATGTCGTTACGATGGCGGCCGGCGCTAATCACACGCTGTATGTCACGCGGGATAACGTGCTGTGGGCGATGGGCGGCAACGCTTCCGGGCAGTTGGGCGATGGCACGATCCAGGATCGCCTGACTCCGATCCCAGTAGCTTCGGGGGTTGTTGCGGTCAGCGCTTCCGGCGAATCGAGCTTTTTCCTCAAGACGGATGGTTCCCTTTGGGCGAGCGGCAGCAATACCTACGGCGAGTTGGGCGATGGCACGCGCCAGAATCGGCTCTCGCCCATTTTGGTGGCGACGGGCGTGCAGACGGTTTCAGCCGCTCCCGAGGCGACCTTTATCATCAAGAACGACCGGTCGTTGTGGAGCACCGGCTCGAATTATCGCGGACGGCTCGGCGTCTCGATTGTCGCGTCGCGTTCGGAACCGAAAGAAATTGTGCTCGGCGTGCCGGAGATCGATTTGCTCTCGATTCCTCCCGCGGCCAACAAGGGTGGGACGGCGCAATTCGAGGTGATCGCCCGTGATGTGGGCGAGTCCACCTATCAGTGGCGGAGGAACGGAGCGCCAATTCCCGGAGCCACCAGCGGGGGGTATTTCATTCCGGTCGTCGCTGCGGCGGACGGTGGGGTTTACGACGTGGTGGTGACCGGCTTGCGTGGAAGCGTCGTATCGAGTGCGGTTACTTTCACCGTGCTCAACGCTCCTCCGGTGATCACGTCATCGTTGTCAGCCACAGCGCAGTCCGGTCAGGCGTTCGAGTATCGCGTCGAGGCTAACAACGACGCGTATGTGTTCGGGGCGTCTGGCCTCCCTGCCGGGCTCGTTATTGACGGAACCACCGGACGGATTTCCGGGGTGGTTAACGCTCTTCCGGGAACGTATCCGGTCTCTTTGACGGCGGGTAACGCCCATGGCACGGTTCACGCGGTTCTCCAGTTGGAGATTTCTGAAGTCGCGCCAGCGTTCACGACACAGCCATCAGGACAAACCGTGACGACGGGTGGAAATGCCAGCTTCACGGTGGCGGCGAGCGGGGTGCCGGCGCCAACGATGCAGTGGCAGGTGAGCTCCGATGGCAGCACGTGGAGTGACGTGGCGAATGGCGGCGTTTATGGCGGAGCGACGACGAACACGTTCAGCCTCACCGGCGCGACGCTCGCGATGAACGGCTATCGCTATCGCGCCGTGGCGACAAATACCGCCGGAACGGCTACATCGGACGCGGCGACGCTGACAGTGAACGGCATCGCGCCATCGATCACGACACAGCCATCAGGACAAACCGTGACGATGGGCGGGAATGCCGGCTTCACGGTTGCCGCGAATGGGGCGCCGTCGCCCACCCTGAGGTGGCAGGTGAGCACGAATAACGGCAGCACGTGGAGCGAGGTGGCGAACGGCAGCGTTTATGGCGGAGCGACGACGGAAACGTTGAACATCATCGGAACGACGCTCGCGATGAATGGATATCGTTATCGTGCCGTGGCGACGAACACCGCCGGCACGGCGACCTCGAACGCGGCGACGCTGACGGTGAACGGGATCGTGCCGTCGATCGCGACGCAGCCGTCCGGACAAATGGTGACGATCGGTGGGAATTCCAGCTTCGCCGTTGCCGCGAACGGTGCGCCGGCGCCGACGCTGCAATGGCAGGTGAGCACCGATGGCAGCACGTGGAGCGATGTGGCGAATGCGGGCGTCTATAGCGGAGCGACGACGAACACGCTGAGCATCACCGGCGCGACGCTCTCGATGAACGGCTATCGCTATCGTGCCGTGGCGACAAACAGCGCCGGCACGGCGACCTCGAACGCGGCGACACTGACGGTGAACGGCATTGCGCCGTCGATCACGAGACAGCCATCAGGACAAACGGTGACGGCCGGTGGGAGTGCCAGCTTCACCGTGGCGGCAAACGGCGCGCCGCCGCCGACGCTGCAATGGCAGGTGAGCATCGATGGCAGCACGTGGAGCGATATCTGGGATGGCGGGCTCTACGACGGAACGATCACCAGCACATTGAGCGTCAGCGATGTCGTGCTCTCGATGAACGGCTATCGTTATCGTGCGGTCGCGACGAACGCCATTGAGGTGGCGACCTCCGACGCGGCCACACTGATCGTGAATGGCATTGCGCCATCGTTCACGACGCAACCTTTAGGACAAACGGTCAATGCAGGCGATAGTGTCAGCTTTGGTGTCGCGGTGAGCGGAACGCCGGAACCGACGCTGAAATGGGAAGTGAGCCCCGACGGCAGCACGTGGACGGATGTGCCGAACAGCTCTCCCTATCTTGGACCGACAGGATGGACGCTGGGCATCACGAATGCGACAGCCTCCTTGAACGGTTATCTCTACCGTGTCGTCGCGGCGAACGCTTACGGCAGCGCCACTTCCGATGCAGTGATGTTAACGGTGAAGCCGCTGCCCACCCACGCAGGCATCTATTTCGGCGAGTTCATGAACAATCGTGGACACTGGGCCATGGAGGTGAACGCGGATGGCTCGGGCGTTTACATCGCGTATCTCAGCGCGCGGAAGAGCGCGATTCACGTCCAGTTCACTGTCGCGCCGGACGGCACGTTCAGCGTGTGGAGTGGCGAGATTGTGCCGGCCGTTCGGCCCATCGTGCGGGCTCTCTCCAACGGAGGCACGTCGAAGAAAACATCTGCGCTGACGGGCGATTTCCGGCTTTCGGGTCGAATCGCGGCCGGCGTGGTGACGGGCGAGTTGAGCGGCTTTGGCGAAACCTTCAGCGGCTTGGTGGAAGGCGGGCCCGGGACCGCACCGGTGGGTTTTCACTCGGCGACCAACAGCAGCAACAGCAGCGCGATCTATGCGGTCGTCGCGCCGAGCGGACGCGTTCTGGTCGTGACCGTGGCTTCGACCGCGATCGATGCCGCAAACGGGCAGCTTTCTGCAGATGGCAGCCTGTCGGCGAGCACCGCTTCGGGCGGGCAATTGACGGCGGTGATTGGCGAAGAGCAAGTGGTGGCGTCGCTCACGCCGCCCGGTTCCTCGACGCCGATCACGTTCGGACCTACGGGCACGGCGACGCACGCCGTCGAGCCGGGCGGTTACACGGCGGGTGGCACCGTTTCGGTGACGAACACCTTCGCGTATACCGGCGCGCCGACCGGGCTGACTTGGCAGCTGCTTTTGCCCGAGGGGTGGAGCTTTGTTTCCAGCACCGCCACGCTCACTGCGTCGGCGCCGGCGGTCGGCACGACGGGCACTTTGGAATGGACGTGGACCACGCCACCACCGAGCCCGGTGACGTTCACCTATGTGCTTTCCGTTCCCGCCAACAGCACGGGCGCGAAGGAGATCGCCGCGATCGCCGGCCTGCAGTCGGCAGGGACCACCGTCCAGCTCCTGGTGAAACCGGATCCCCTGATTGTCAACGAACGAGCATCGTATCATTCCGCCGATACCAATAGCGATTGGAAACTCGGCCTGCTCGAGCTCGCGCGGGTGATCGAGCTGTATAACACGCGCAGCGGGGGCTCGCGTTCTGGTGCTTATGCGGTGCTGGACGGAAGCGAGGATGGTTTCGCGCCGGAACCGGCTCGCGCGATCAACGCATCGGCTGCGCTCGCTCGCTACCACAGTGCGGATACCGATCGGAACGGCCGGCTCAGCCTGCTCGAGCTGGCGCGCGTGATCGAACTCTACAACCAACGCACGTCGGGCGTGCGCGCCGGCCGCTACAAGGTGCAGTCGGGATCCGAGGACGGCTACGCCGTCGAACCCTGAAGACCACTCACCGCCCGCCCACCTCACAACAAACGAAGCCTCTTTTCATCTCAAAACATGCCCAAGCTCCCAACCTTCAGGCAGGTGTTCGGCCTGCTCGCCTTTTTCGCCGCAGCCCTCGTAGCGTCGGCCCAGCCGTCCGCCAGCCTCACCGCAAACGCCAGCACGTATCAGCCGGGCGGCGGCACGGTGACGTTCACGTCAACGCTTACGTATACCGGGCTCACACCCTCGGTGTATGCGTTCAGCGTGCAGCTCCCGGCAGGTTGGGCCTTCGTCAGCCAGTCGCTGGGCACGGGCTTGTCCGCTTCGGCCTCGCCCCTGGCCGGCGATAATCTCCTGGAGTGGGCCTTCTCCGGATTTCCGGCGAATAAGTTGTCGTGGACGTTTGTCGTGTCCTACCCGGCCGGCGGCAGCGGAGCGCAAACGGTCACGATCACGACCGCGCAATATCGTTCGCCGACGACCGACTTGCCGCTGCCTCCGCTTTCCTTTAATGCGGCCGTGCCGACTGCGCCGTCGATCACGACTCACCCGCAGAGCAAGACGGTGACGGCGGGCGACGGTGTGACTTTCAGTGTAAGCGCGTCGGGCACGGCTCCGTTGAGTTATCAGTGGCGCAAGGGCGGTGCGTCGATCTCTGGTGCGACCAATTCGAGCTATTCGATCTCGTCCACCCAGACCGGCGATGCGGGTAGCTACTCGGTCGTCGTGAGCAACAGCGTGGGCTCCGCGACGTCGAATTCGGCGTCACTCACGGTCAACCCGCCCTCCCCTTTGCCGCGCATCACCGGGCAGCCGCAATCGCGAACGGTCGACGTGGGCGCGTCGGTGACATTCTCCGTCGCCACGTCCGGACCGAGTTTGAGCTACCAATGGAAAAAAGACGATGTCGCGATCGTCGGCGCGACGAGCTCCAGCTTTACGATTTCGCCGGCGCGAACGTCGGATTCCGGTGTGTATACCGTGATGGTTTGGAATAACGACGGTAGCGTGACCTCGAACCCCGCCAGCCTGACCGTAAACCGGTCGGCTGGATCTTCGTCTAACCTGATCGCGATTGCCACGCGCGCTTATTGCACGAGCGGGAACGGCGTGGCGATCGGGGGATTCGTGATTTCGGGCAACAACGCGAAGCAGGTCCTGATGCGGGCAGTCGGCCCTTCTCTCACGGCGCAGGGGCTTCCGCAAAACGAGGTGTTGAGCGATCCTGCATTCACGCTGCATCGCGGCAGTGCCACGCTCGCGACGATCGACGATTGGGGGCAGAATTCGAATGCCGCGGCCATTGTCACGACCGCCGCCCGCCTGGGCGCTGCACCGCTCGCCAGCGGCGACACGAAGTCTGCCGCTCTTTTGACGACGTTGGAGCCGGGCGCCTACACGTTTGTCGTCCGCGGCAACAACAACACCTCGGGCGTGGTGCTGATCGAGGTTTACGACGCGGATTGAGCCGGAAAAAGGGGGGGGCGTTTCACGCGCCGACTCCCCTGCCCTGCTTGGCGTAGGCTGCGTCGGCCTGATGGCGTTTGGGCGCAGTCGAACTCAGCGCGCAACGACGAGCGTGGAATTTATGACCGGGTGGCAAAAACGGGGTGGTTTTTAGCCCTGCGGAGGCGTAATTACGTCTTTCTCTTTGTTTATGCCCAAATCTCATTCTGACATCGGCCTCA
>JAEZAD010000335.1 GCA_023430565.1 Verrucomicrobiota bacterium | reverse complement strand
ACGGCGGCGGCGGCGCTGGCGGCAATCGTCGACGTGGCGGAGGAAGGCCAGGTGACGGCGGTGACGACTTGGGAAGCGATGGCCGTGGCTTCCGCGGGGAGCGCGGCGCTGGCGGTGCTGGCGACCTTCGTGATGAGGTCGCTGGCGGACGTGGGTGGGAGCGAGCCGACGTTGTTTTGGACGACGTTGGTGACGGTGTTGAGCGCGGTGCGAACGATGTCGACCAAGCCGGCGTGGGTGGCGATGGCGGTGGCGAGCGCGACGGGCGGTTGCGGTTCGCCGCCGGCGGGGGTGATGGTGACGTTGCCGGCGGCGATGGAGTAAGAAACGCCGGCGGGGGTGAGGAAGGTGACGGTGTCGGCGGTCGCGGTGACGGTGAAGCCTTCGTCGTCGTCGACCGAAACGGCGAACGAGGTGCCCTTGGCGGTGGCGATGCCTTTGGGGGTGCGGACGCCGTAGTCGTTGATGTCGGACTTGGCGGGATCGATGGTCGAAATGACGGTGCCGGCTTTGAGGGCGAGCAGGGCGGTTTGTTTGGTGGTGACGGTGCCGTCGCGCGTGACGGAAAGTTTTTCGATCTGAAGGGTGGTGTTGGGGCGGAGCGTGGCGATGGTGCCCTCGAACGGTTGCAGATGGAGTTCGGCGGTGGCGTCGGTGAACACCGTGCTGCCGGCGGGGAGTTTGGCGCCCTCGGCGATCGCGACCTGGGCGCTGGAAGCGGGGAGTTGCATGCGCGCGCCGCCGGTGAGGCGAAGGACGACGGCGTCGGTTTCGGAGGTGATCGGATTACCGGTGAGGGTGGGCGTCGAGGTGTCGGCGGCGACGGCAGATGAATGGGCGGCGATCGGGGATAGAGGATTGGTTTCGTCGGAAAGGACGAGGCCGCCCTGGTCGCCGCCGATCGCGTATTTGACGAAGGCTTCCTGACCGGTGACGAGACGCTTGCCGATGGAGACGAAGGTGCCGTCGGGATTGCGGACGTTGACGGTGGCGTTGCCGGCGATCATGGCGACGTGCGTCTGCTTTTCGTCGGCTTCGATGAGGAGTTTTTCGCCGCGGATGCCCACGGCGGCGTGGGTGGTCTTGTAGACCATCGTGGTGCCGCTGAGGAGGCGGGGCGTGCTGACGACGACGCGGCCGGTGGACAGGGCGATGAGGGTGGAGGAGTTGGACGGCTCGACTTTCAGGTTGTTGTTGGGCGCGAAGAATTCCTGGTCGAATTTCTCGACCTCGAAGCGAGTGTTTTCGTCGGTGTAAACGCCGGTGCCGTTGGAGAAGACGATCGTGACGTTGGCGTCCTCCTTGGTCTCGATGACCGTGCCGCGGGCCATGATCGTGTCGCCCTTCTTGAGGTTGAAAATGCGTCCGTCGCTCACGCACATCACTTCGCCCTCGACGCTGCTGACGAAGAATTTTCCGAGGAGATTGTTCTGTCGGCCGGTGAGCGCGCCGTGAGTGGTGGCGGCCGAGAGCAGCACCAGAATCAGCGTGAAAAAGGGGAGCGCGGATGTGGGCTTCATGATGGACGCGAGAGTTGAGGTGGGATCAGGCCTAGTTTCTAGGGTGTAATACCTAGAAGTCACCAGGCCTGATGCAACTCAATTCTCGACGACCAAATTGAGGATTTTCCCTGGCACATAAACGATTCGTTTGAACGCCTTTCCGGCGATGAAGGGGGAAACCTTCGGGTGAGCGGAGGCGAGGGCGACGGCGTCGGCTTGGTTAATCCCGGGAGCGACGAGGGCGTCGCCGCGATGTTTGCCGTTCACTTGGAAAACGAGTTTGACCTCGGTGGCGGCGAGTTTGGCGGGATCGAACTTGGGCCAGGGCGCGGCTTGGATGGATGGCGTCTGGCCGAAACGTTCCCAGAGCTCCTCGGCCAGGTGCGGGGCGAAGGGCGCGAGGAGTTGGAGGAAGGAGAGGATCGTGCTGCGGTTGATGGCAGGCGCGGCTTGGAGGGCATTGTTAAACTCCATCATCGCGGAGATCGCGGTGTTGAAGCGCAGGTTTTCGATGTCGTCGCCGACCTTCTGAATCGTCTTGTGCAGGAGCTTGTCGACTTCGGGCGAGTCGGTGGCGGTGTCGGAGATCTTGGGATGGAGGCCGCCTTCGGGTCCGATGCAGTTGCGCCAGACTTTCTGTAGGAAGCGATGGACACCCTCGATGCCGCGGGGATTCCACGGCTTCATCGCCTCGAGCGGGCCGAGGAACATCAGGTAGAGGCGCAGGGTGTCGGCGCCGTGGGAGGCGATGACCGTGTCGGGGCTGACGACGTTGCCGCGGCTCTTGGACATCTTTTCCCCGTCTTCGCCGAGAATGATGCCCTGGTGAAAGAGCTTTTTGAACGGCTCGTGCTGGGGGACGACGCCGAGGTCGAAGAGCACCTTGTGCCAGAAACGCGCGTAGAGGAGGTGGAGCACGGCGTGTTCGGCGCCGCCGATGTAGAGGTCGGGCGTGCCCCAGTAGCGGAGTGCTTCGGGTGAGGCGAAGGCGTCGGCGTTTTGCGGATCGAGGAAACGCAGGTAATACCAGCACGAGCCGGCCCATTGCGGCATCGTATTCGTTTCTCTGCGACCGCGGACCCAGGCGTCGCCGGCGGGGCGCGGCTGTGACGCGGGGACGCAAGCGCCGGTGTCGATGTTGAACCAAATCTCGAGCCAGTCGGTGACGTTGGCGAGCGGGCTCTCGCCGTTGCCGCTGGGAAGGTAGGATTCGACGGTCGGCAGTTCGAGCGGGAGCGCGGTGGCGGGAAGCGGCAGCGCGTAGTGGGTGACGCCTTCGCTGGTGAACGTGATCGGCTCGGGTGGGAGATCGGCGCGACGCGAGGCGAGGGCGCGCTGGTAGTCGGCTTCGTTGACCCAGACGATCGGGAACGGCTCCCCCCAGTAGCGCTGGCGCGAGAAGAGCCAGTCGCGGAGCTTGTAGTTGACGGTCGGTTTGCCGACGCCGCGCGCGGCGAGATCGGCGGTGATGCGTGTTTTGGCGACGGCCCACTTCTGGCCGTCGTAGCCGGGCGAGTTGATGAGGTGGCCCTCGCCGGTGTAGGGGAGCTTTTGTTCGCCGTCGTCGTTGGCGATGACCGGGATGATCGGCAGGTCGTATTGCTGTGCGAATTCGTAATCGCGTTCGTCGTGCGCGGGCACGGCCATGATGGCGCCGGTGCCGTAGCCCATGAGGACGTAGTCGGCGATCCAGATGGGAACGCGTGCGCCGTTGACGGGGTTGATCGCGTAGCTGCCGCTGAAGACGCCGGATTTCTCTTTCGCGAGATCGGTGCGCTCGAGGTCGCTTTTGCCGGCGGCGCGTTTCTTGTAGGAGTCGACGGCGGTTTTGTGGTCGGGCGTGGTGAGTGCGTCGACGAGCGGGTGTTCGGGCGCGAGCACCATGTAGGTGCAGCCGAAGAGCGTGTCGGGGCGCGTCGTGAAGATCTTCAGCTGGCCGAGGGATTTGTTTTCGAGATCGAAGAGGATTTCGGCGCCCTCACTGCGGCCGATCCACGCTTCCTGCATGCGCTTGGTGGAGTCGGGCCAGTCGACGTCTTTCAGGTCGGCGAGCAGGCGTTCGGCGTAGGCGGTGATGCGGAGGACCCATTGGCGGAGATTGCGACGCTCGACGGGGAAACCGCCGACCTCGCTCTTGCCGTCGACGACTTCCTCGTTGGCGAGAACGGTGCGGAGTTCGGGACACCACCAGACGGGGCGTTCGTCGACGTAGGCGAGGCCGCGTTTGAAGAGCTGCAGGAAGATCCACTGCGTCCACCGGAAGTATTTCGGGTCGGTGGTGTCGATTTCCCGGTCCCAGTCGTAGGAGAAGCCGAGCGCGCGGATCTGGCGGCGGAAATTGACGATGTTGTTTTGCGTGTTGGCCGCGGGGTGGGTGCCGGTTTTGACGGCGTGCTGTTCGGCAGGGAGACCGAAGGCGTCCCAGCCGATCGGGTGGAGGACGTTGAAGCCCTTGGCACGTTTGTAGCGCGAAACGATGTCGGTGGCGGTGTAGCCTTCGGGATGGCCGATGTGCAGGCCGGCGCCCGACGGATACGGGAACATGTCGAGCACGTAGAACTTCGATTTGCTCGAGACGTTATCCGCGCGGGCGGAGCGGTTTTGCTCCCAGAAATTCTGCCAGTGCGGTTCGATTTCTTGGAAGTTGTAATCTTTGCTGCTGGTGGCCATTCGCGTGTGAACTCGCCACTGTGAAATCTTTCGCTGCACGGTCAATCTTCGCGCTGGGCGCCGGCATTTTAACCATCGTCTCACCAGCGCACGCGGCGTTGAGCCGGGGGTTCGAGCAGTTGTTGGACGCGGTGGTGCGGATCGATGTGCGCGAGCATGCGTTTGAGGCGGGCGCGCGGCGGTTTACGTCGGGGATCGGGTCGGGGGTGATTTTGTCGAAGGACGGAATCGTGCTGACGAATGCGCACGTGGCGTCGCCGCGCGCGGTGGAGTTGTCGGTGACGCTGGCGAATCTCGAGCGGGTAAAGGCGCGGCTGGTGGGCTGGGATCACTGGACGGATCTGGCGGTGCTGCGGCTGGATTTGGAGGAAGTGAAGCGGCGCGGGCTGAAGTTTCGGCATGCGGAGTTTGGCGACAGCAGCCGGCTCGAGGTGGGCGAGACGGTGTATGCGGTGGGGACGCCGTATGGGCTGACGCGAACGGCGACGCGCGGGATCATCTCGAACAACAACCGCTATTTCGAAGATCCGCGCGGCGTGAAGGGGTATGAGACGGGGGCGTTCAACACGTGGCTGCAGACGGATGCGGCGATCAATCCGGGCAATTCGGGCGGGCCGCTCGTGACGGCGGACGGGCGCGTGGTCGGCATCAATTCGCGGGGTTATGCGGGTGCGGACAATCTCGGTTTTGCGATTCCGGCGAACATCGCGAAGCGCGTGCTCGATGGGCTCGTGGACGACGGGGAGATCGCGCGGAGCTACATCGGGATCGTGCCGAGGGATCTGCAGGATTTCGAAGGGTTCTACGCGCTGTCGTTGAACACGGGGATGTTGATCAATCACGTGGACCGGGATTCGCCGGCGGCGCGGGCGGGGATCCGCGGCGGCGATATCTTGCTCGCGATCGACGGCGTGAAAGTGGACGGGAGGTTTCCGGAGCAGTTGCCGGCGATTCAGAATTTGATCGCGAGCCGGCGGGTGGGGAGCGAGTTGACGCTGTCGGTGCGGCGGAGCGGCGAGACGCGCGATTATACGGTGGTGACGGAAAAGCTGGAGAGCCGGGTGGGCGAGGAGTGGGCGTTGGAGAAGTGGGGTTTGAGCGTGCGCAAGGTGTCGCGGACGTATGCGCGGGAGAATCAGCTTTCGGATGCGACGGGCGTGATCGTGATCGGCGTGCAGCCGGGATTTCCGGCGAGCGTGGCGGGGATTCAGCGGGGCGACGTGATTCGAAAAGTGAACCAGCAACCGGTGGAGACGCTCGACGTGTTGAAGGCGGCGCACGCGGCGTATGAGAGCCAGCCGGAAGCGGTGTTGGTGGAGGCGATGCGGAATCGGCAGATTTCGCTTTATGTATTCAAACCATGAGGACGTTTAAATCTTTTGGCGTGGGGCTGGCGTTGACGGCGGTCGCGGCGTGGGGCGCGGACGTGTCGGCGTTGTGGGAGGAGCGGCTGTCGACGGTGGTGGCGGTGGAGCACTATGTGGAAACGGAGACGGACCGGCGGCCAAGCGTGTCGTATGGCACGGTGGTCGACGAGCAGGGCACGATCGTGCTGCCGTCGATTGCGGTGAACCCGCGGTCGACGCCGTCGCAGTTGAAGGAGTTCAAGGTGTATCGCGCGGGCTCGGCGGAGAGTGTCGCGGGAGAATATCTCGGGCAGGATGCGTTGTCGGGGTGGCATTTTGTGCGCGCGGCGGAATCGATTCGCGGGCAGTTGACGCCGATCACGAAGTTCGTCGGTGAGGCGAAGGAGCCGGGGATGGGCGAGGAGGTGTGGGGGATCGGGCTGCGCAACAAGGACGAGGATTTCACGCCGTATTGGATGAGCGGGCGGGTATCGCTCGTGCAACGGCTGCCGCAACGCACGGCGATCGCGCTGGACGAAGTCACGGGACCCGGGCTGCCGGTGTTCAATTTCGAAGGGGACTGCGTGGGGATCGGGCTGACGGGATTTGGGGAAAGTTTCCTGCAGTTTTCCTCGGCGGATCGCGGCGGGTTGCCGGTGGTGATGATGAACGTGGAGGAGAGTGCGGCGATTTTGACGACGGCGGAAGCGCTGCCGCAGTTTGGGCGTGTGCCGCGGAATGTGTTTGGACGTCCGCTGGCGTGGCTGGGGGCGTATGGGTTGGAGCCGGTCGATCCGGAGGTGGCGCGCTTTTTGAAACTTGGCGCGCAGTCGGCGGTGGTGTTCAGCGAAGTGATCGACGGCGGGCCGGCGGCGCGCGGCGGGTTGAAGGAAGGCGATGTGTTGTTGTCGATCGACGGGGAGCCGTTGCCGCGGTTCAGGCCGGATCGCGTGGTGACGAATTATGTCGGCCGCGAGATCGTGCGGCGGCAGCCTGGGGACGACGTGGTGTTGACGGTGTTGCGCGAGGGGCAGCGGTCGGACGTGACGGTGACGCTTGGCGAGCAGCCGAAGTTGTTTGCGGAGGCGGAGCGCACGTATTTTGACCGGATCGGGTTCACGGCGCGGGAGTTCGTGCATGACGATGCGGTGGCGCGACAGGTGAAGCCGGAGGGAGCTACGGGCGTGGTCGCGCATTTTGTGAAACCGAACGGGCCGGCGGCGACGGCGGGGCTGCGGACGGACGATTGGATCAGCGAGATCGACGGCGTGGGCGTGCAGAGTTTCGCGGATGCGGCGAAGCGGCTGGCCGACATCGAAGGGGACGAGACGCGGGCGGAGTGTGTGTTGTTGGTGAGCCGGAGCGGGGAAACGGCGGTGTTGCGGATCAGATTGTGAGGACTTGTTCTATCAACCACGGATGGACACGGATGCGAAGGTCGGAGAGGCACGAAAACTTAATCTCATGTTTACCGGAATTGTGGAGGAAACGGGCAGGGTGGTGAGCTTCACGCCGCAGGCGGAGGCGTGGCGGCTGCAGATCGCGGCGCGGCGCGTGCTGGAGGGGCTCGCGGAGGGCGACAGCGTGGCGGTGAACGGTTGCTGCCTGACGGCGGCGAAGTTCGATTCCGGATACATCTGGTTCGACGTGCTGGAGGAGACGCGGCGGTTGACGAATTTCTCGGAGCTGGCGGAGGGTTCGCCGGTGAACCTCGAGCGGAGCCTGCGGTTCGACGGAAAGGTCGGCGGGCATTTCGTGACGGGGCACATCGACGGGCTCGGGGTCATCGAGGTCTTCGAAGCGCGGGGAAAGGATCATTATTTGAAAGTGCGCGCGCCGAAGGGCAGCGGGCGCTATCTCGTGCACAAAGGCAGCATCGCGATCGACGGGATTTCGCTGACGATCGCGGAGGTGGAGGGCGACGCGTGTGCGGTGTGGCTGATCCCGCATACCTTGCAGGTGACGAATCTCGGGCCGCGGCGGGCGGGCGAGAAAGTGAACCTGGAATTCGATTTGTTGGGAAAATACGTGGAGAAACTCATGCAAACCCGGACCGACTGATGCGCACGGCACTGAATGTTCTTACGGAGGAATTGCGGCGGTTGAAGGCGGCCGGCGTGAAGTCAGTGTCGGTTTCGGAGGAGAGTGTGGCGGCGTTGCGAAAAGTGGTGGCGGCGCGGAAAGG
>JAEZAD010000239.1 GCA_023430565.1 Verrucomicrobiota bacterium | reverse complement strand
GGGCCGAGCTTTTCGCAGAGCTCGATGCTGCGGCCGTGGAGGTCGATGAGGGGGACGTTTTTTTCGGCGGCGACGCGGCGGGCGGCGGCGGCGTAGGGAGCGAGGGTATCGTCGAGCTTGGCGGGGTCGTCGGTGCGGAAGGTGCGCCGGCAGAGCGACGTGACGAGGATGGGCTGGGCGCCGATGGCGCGCGCGTCGTCGACGTAGCGGGCGAGGTTTTCGGCGTAGGTGGTGTCGGGATCGGTTTCGCGGGCGGGGCCTTTGCCGGGTTGGTCGTTGTGGCCGAATTGGATGAGGTAGTAGTCGCCGTGCAGCGCGAGCGCGTGGGACCAGTGGCCTTCGTCGCGGAAGCTTTTCGAGCTGCGGCCGCTGCGGGCGGTGTTGAGGATTTCGACGGCGGGCGGAAGGAGTTGTTTGAAACCGCCGCCCCAGCCGGCGTGGTCGGTGACGGTGGAGTCGCCGACGAGGACGAGGCGGATGCGGTTTTCGCTCGCGGCGGGGAGTCCGCCGAGGAGCGGGTTGAGGACGCGGGCGGCGCTGAGGTCGGCGGCGTCTTCGGGGGAAAGGGTGTGGGCCCAGGGCACGCGGGTGGCGGGGGAGGCGCCGGGGCCGGTGCTGCCGTATTCGGCGTAGTAGGACGTTTGTTCGGCGTGAGGTTTGTCCCAGTTGTGCCAGCCGGCGGGGTGGACGACGGCGGACATCTCGGTGCGGACGAAGAGGGTTTTGGCGAAATCGCGCCAGGGGCGGCCGAGGTAGGTTTGCGCGTTTTCGGCGCCGGTGATTTTGCAATCGAGGAAGACGAAACCGTGCGGGGTGTTTTTGGGCGTGGCGGCGGCGGTGATGTAGCCGTCGGCGAGGCAGTGGATATGGCAGCGTTCGAAGAGCGCGGTGGCGCCGCCGAAGATGAAGTCGACGTGGCCCTCGATGTAGCAGTCGGTGAAATGGTGGCGGCCGCGGTTGAGGAGAATCGTGTCCTGCCAGCCGAGGAAGCGGCAGCGGCGGAATTCGAGGAGGTCGCCGTCGGCGCGGAGGGCGAGGGCCTGGGCGACGGGGCCGGCGGTGTTGGCGAAGGTGATGTTTTCCCAGATCATGCCGTCGCCGTCGATGTGGACGGTGGGCGTGCGGAAGGTGCCGATGGGCTTGTCGTCGGGGCCGGGGAGATTCGCGTGGAGATCGAAGGCGACGATCGTGGTGGCGGCGTCCTCGCCGCGGATGTGAAGGTGGCCGCGTTCGCGCTGGACGTAGATGCGTTCGCGGTAGGTGCCGGGTTTGACGGCGATGACCCAGCGCGGGGTGGCGGGATCGGTGTTCATCGGCGCGGCGCTGATGGCGTCCTGGAGCGAGGTGAAGTCGCCGGAGCGATCGAGGGCGACGGTGGCGTTGGGTGCGATCGGCGCGGCGGCGCCGGCGATGGAGGCGAGGAGCGTGAAGGCGCAGAGAAGAAACGGCTTCATGGCGGACGGTGCGACGGCGGATCCGGGTGCGCCACGCGGACGGCAGTCGGAACGTTGGAGCGGCGGCGGGCGGGCCGGAGCCAGCGCGCTACATCAGGTTGAGCAGGCGGGGAAGGGCCAGGGAAAGGGCGGGGATGTAGGTGATCGCGAGCAGGCTGATCAGCATCGCGATGAAGAATGGAATCGCGGACGGGACCACGCGGGCGATGGTGGTGTTGCCGACGCCGCAACCAAGAAACAGGCAGGTGCCGACGGGCGGGGTGCAGAGGCCGATGCAGAGATTGGCGATGATCACGATGCCGAAGTGGACGGGGTCCATGCCGAGGCCGAGGACGACGGGCAGGAAGATCGGCGTGAAGATGAGCACGGCGGGCGTCATGTCCATGAACGTGCCCACGACGAGCAGGAGGACGTTGATGAGTAGGAGGACGACGATGGGGTTGGCGGAGAGGGTGAGCATCGCGTCGCTGACGAGTTGCGGGATGCGTTCGTAGGCGAGGACCCAGCTCATGGCCTGGCTGGCGCCGACGAGGATCATGACGACCGAGGTGGTCTTGGCGGCGCGCAGGATGATTTCGGGGAGGGCGGAGAGCTTGACCTCCTTGTAGAAAAACATGCCGAGAACGAGGCAGTAGGCGACGGCGACGGCGGAGGCTTCGGTGGCGGAGAACAGGCCCGCGAGGATGCCGCCGAGAACGACGATCACGAGGAGGAGGCTGGGCACCGCTCGCAGAAAGGAGCCGATGATGGAAGGCGCGGCGGCGGCGCCTGCGCGGGCGTTGGCGGCGGCGTCACGGGCGGCCGCGCGAGCGGCGGGCGGAGCGA
Source organism: Verrucomicrobiota bacterium (assembly GCA_023430565.1). Lineage (GTDB taxonomy): Bacteria > Verrucomicrobiota > Verrucomicrobiia > Opitutales > Opitutaceae > Opitutus. The sequence continues at coordinate 1,698 of JAEZAD010000239.1, read as the reverse complement.
GGAAGTGCAGCGTGACGAAGCTCGCGGCCATGAGGGCGAGTCCCATCAACACGCCGGGAATCACACCGGCGAGGAAGAGCGCGGCGACGGAGACGTTCCCCGAAACGACGGCGAACACGATCATGATGTTGCTCGGCGGGATGAGGAGGCCGGTGGTCGCGGACGTGCAGGTGAGGGCGACGGCGAATTCGCGTTTGTAGCCCTTTTCCTCCATCTGCGGGATCATGAAACCGCCGATCGAGGACACGGCGGCGGCGGCGGAGCCGGAGACGGCGCCGAAGAGCATGCACGAAAGTGTATTCACATAAGCAAGACCGCCGGGAAACCGGCCGACGAGCGACGAGGCGAACTCCATGAGGCGCCGGGCCATGCCGCCGTCGCCCATCAGCACGCCCGAGAGAACGAAGAACGGAATGGCGAGCAGCGGAAAACTCGAGATGCCGGTCGAGAGGCGCTGGGCGACGACGTAGCCGGTGGGGACGTCGCCGAGCGTCGCGATGGTGGCGACGGTGGCGAGGCCGATGCAGACGGCGATGGGGACGTTGAGGAGCAGGAGCCCCAGGAAAACGACGATCAGGATGAACACTTCCTCGCTCATGGTCAGAAATCCTTCTCCGTCACGTGCGTGCCGGCGGGCTTGAGTTTGATGAGGTGCTCGATCGAGAACGCGCAGAAAAACAGGCCGCTGAGCGGGACGGCCGAGTAGAGGTATCCGATTTTCCACTGCAGGACCGGAGTGAGCTGGTTGGCCCCGAGGGTGTCGGCCACGAGACGCCAGCCGCCGTAGCACAGCGCGAAGCCCGCGAAGAAGAGGACGGCGAGCTCGACGACGATGGCGACGAGGCGCTGGGCGGAGGGGTCGAGCTTGGCGACGAAGTAGTCGACGCCGAGGTGGCCGTAGCCCCGATAGGTGATGGCGGCGCCGAAGAGCGAGACCCAGACGAGGAGGTAGACGGCGAGCTCCTCGGTCCAGTCGCTCGGACGGATGCCGGGGATGTAGCGCGAGGTGACGCCCCAGAGGACGTCGAGCGTGAGGATCGCGAACAGCACGATGGTGAACCACTCGAGCGCGCGGACGATCTTGTTCCAGAGCGTGGTCATGGGAGCGGATCAGCGGGCCTCGCGGATCTGGCGGGCGAGTGCGCCGATGGGGGTGCCTTCGAACTCGCGATACATGGGCAGGGTGGCGTCGACGAACGGCTGTTTGTCGGGGCGGTAGATCTTCACGCCGGCTTTTTCGACGAGTTCGAGGGCTTCGGCGGTTTTTTCCGTCCAGAGCTTGCGTTGGAATTCGACGGATTCGTTGGCGGCCTGGGTGATCCACTCGCGCTGCTGGGCGGTGAGTTTTTCCCAGATCGGCTGACTGAAGATCACGAGGTCGGGGATGCGCGTGTGCTCATCGAGCGAGAAGTGTTTGGCGACCTCGTAGTGACGGCTGGTGAGGAAACTGGGCGGGTTGTTCTCGGCGCCGTCGACCATGCTTTGTTGGAGAGCGGTGTAGAGCTCGCCCCACGGAATCGGGGTGGGTCCGCCGCCGAGGGTGGCGATGAGGTCGCGGGCCATTTTGCTGGGGAGCACGCGGATCTTGAGTTCCTTCACGTCGCGCGGGTGGAGGATGGGTTTGCCGACGGTGTAGAAGCTGCGGCTGCCGGAGTCGTAGTAGCAGAGGCCGTGCATGCCGGCGGGTTCGCCGGCGGC
>JAEZAD010000212.1 GCA_023430565.1 Verrucomicrobiota bacterium | reverse complement strand
GGGCGGCGCGGCGAGACGCCGCATTGGGGGATTGAGGAAGGCGTGGCGGTGGTCGCGAACTCGACGTGGGCGGCGTTTATGGGACGAGAGCGGTTGGAGATTTCGTGGAGCGGGGGAACGAACGCTGAGGCGAACGACGGAACGATGCGGGCGAAGCTGCTGGCGGGAGCGGAAGAGGAGTCGACGGAAGGGGTGTCGGCGGGCGACATCGACGCGGCGATGTCGGGCGCGGCCAGCGTGGTGGAGGCTACGTATGAGACGCCGTTCATGGGGCACACGCTGATGGAGCCGTTGTGCGCGGTGGCAAAGGTGAGCGATGGGCGTTGCGAGATCTGGGCGGGTAGCCAGGCGCCGCAATACACCTCGCACCTTCTGGCCCACGTGCTCGAACTTCCGGTCGAGCGGATCACGTTTCACTGCAGGTTCAGCGGAGGAGGTTTCGGGCGGAGGTATTTCGCCGATTATGTCGCGGAGGCAGCGGTGATTTCGCAGAAAGTTGGACGTCCGGTGATGTCGGTGTGGTCGCGCGAGGACGAAGTGCGGCACGGGCGGTATCATCCGATGCGGATCGACCGGTATCGCGCGGCGATCGATCCAGGCGGCCGGTGGACGGGCGTGGATTTCGTGGGTGTGACGACGTTTTTTCGACCGGCTTCGTCGCTGATGACGTATCCGATTCCTCATGTCAGGGAACGGGCCCAACAGATTGAGCCGATCGTGAACGTGGGGGCTTGGCGCAGCGTGGCGGATCATCCGGCGGCGTTTGGGAAGGAGTGTCTCGTGGACGAAATCGCGGCGAAACTGGACGTCGATCCGTTCGACTATCGGGAACGGCTGCTGAAGAACGTTGAAACCGCGCCGGTGGGCGGAGCGCACGCGTGGCTTTGGGAGCGGAACGCGCAGTTGCGTCCGCGCTTTCGCCGGGTGTTGACGGCTTTGCGCGAACGCAGCGGGTGGGATCGGCGAAGGGCGGAGGGGCGGCATTGCGGGGTGGCGATCGCCGATTTTCACGGGTCGAGCGTGTGCGGGCAGGTGGCGGACGTGGCGGTCGAGAGCGGGATGGTCCGGGTGTTGAAAATCACGTGCGTGCTCGATTGCGGAACGGTGGTGAATCCGCAGCTCGTGCGCGGGCAGGTCGAGGGTGGCATCGTGTGGGCGCTCACGCCTGTGCTGCACGGTGGGGTGACGGTTCGCGCGGGACGGGTCGCGGAGTCGAATTTTCACGATACGCGGATCCCGCGGATGGATGAGATTCCGCAGATCGACGTCGTGTTGCTCGCAAGCGAGGGGCCGCCCGGGAAGGTGGGCGAAGTCTCGGTGCCGCCGCTCGCGCCGGCGGTGGCGAATGCGGTCTTTGCGGCGACGGGGCGGCGCGTGAGGGGATTTCCGTTTTGGCGATACCTGTGACGGGACGGAAACTTTTGCGACGATAGGGAAGGGATTTGCCTCCTGGCGGTGTTGTGAATCGATCCGGCCTGTTTTTTCCGGCCAACAACATCTCATGAAATCCCGTCTTCTGTTTACGTTTACCGTGCTTGTCGCGTTTTTGGTGGTTCGTTCCGCATCGGCGGCGATCGAGCATCCGCGGGTGGAGTGGGCGTTTCAGACGGAGGGTTTTATTCGCGGGTCGGCGGTGGTGGCGGGGGATATGGTGTATTTCGGGAGCGCGGATGGATTTTTGTATGCGGTGGCGGCAGGCGACGGTGAGCTGCGGTGGAAATTTCAGACGGGCGGGGCGATTGCGGGGGCTCCGGCGGTGGCGGGCGAAACGGTGATCGTGGCGGGGCGCGACGAAACGGTGCATGCGCTCGACGCGGCGAGCGGAAAGGTGCGGTGGACCTTCGAGATGAAGCCGACGCTGCCGACGCCGACGGAGTGGAATTATTTTACGGCTCCGCCGGTGGTGGACGCCGATCAGGTGCTGGTGCCGTCCGGCGACGGGCATTTATATGCGCTCGAGCTGGCGACGGGAAAACAGCGGTGGGCGTTTCGAACGGAGGATAGCTTGCGGGCGGCGCCGCTGGTGGCGGACGGAATCGTGTATCAGCCGAGCGGCGACGATCATGTCTATGCGCTTTCGGCGGAAGATGGGACGTTGAAATGGAAGTTCGCGACGGCGGGCGTTGGTTACGATCTGAGCCAGGGCTACATTCGGAGCGACATATTCACGCGGCCGGTGCTGCAGGACGGAGTGCTCGTCGTCGGCTCGCGGGATGCGAACGTCTATGGGATCGATGCAGCGACGGGAGAGAAGAAGTGGACCTTCGCCTATGACTCGACGTGGGCGATGGCGACGACGGTGGACGAAGGGGCGGTTTACGTGGGCTGGTCGACGAACAACAAGATCAGCGCGCTCGATCTTGCGACGGGCGAGAAACGATGGGATTTCGATGCGGGGTCGCACACGTATACGACGCCGCTGGTCGTGGGGGGCGAGGTGTATTTCGCCAGCGCGAATGGAAAGCTGCACCAGTTCGACAAGCGGACGGGTGCGCTGAAGTGGAGTTACGACGTGGGAGCGGACCTCTATTCGTCGCCGGTTTATGCGGAGGGCCGGATTATTTTTGGGACGGATGACGGGCGGCTGGTAGCGGTGAGTGAAGGGGGAGCGAAGGCGCACCTGGCGTATTACGAACCGGCGAACGTGCCGGGGAATATCAGCGGGTTCGTGATCGATCCGACGCTGGCGGCCTATTTTGCGGAGCGCGGCTATGAGCGGATCGATTCGGCGGCGGCGCTGAGCGAGTGGATTGCGGCGCGGACGGCGGACGGGGCGCCGAGCGTGGTGGTGTTTGGATTTGCGCAGATCCCGGCCGGCGTCGTGGGTGAGGCGCCGGAATCGGGGGCGCTCCGAAACTATCTGGAGGCGGGCGGAAAAGTGGTGTGGCCCTGGGGCATCGCGAATCAGGTGACCTTCGACGAGGCCGGAAACTTCCTGAAGTATGATCCGACGGTGGCCGCGCGGCTGCTGGAAATCGAGTTCGTCGATTTTCAGGATTCGGGTAACTATTACAGTCGCGCGTCGCAAACGGGGCGGAACTGCGGGATGCCGGCGTGGTTGAAGACATCGTTCGCGTCGTTGCAGCCGGGGGCGAACGTGGTCGCGCTGGCGAATGACGAATATGGGCGGGTGAGCGCGTTTGTGAAACGATTCCATCCGCGCGCGGGTG
>JAEZAD010000206.1 GCA_023430565.1 Verrucomicrobiota bacterium | reverse complement strand
GCGATTCCTTGTAGTAGGGGAAGTGGCCGGAGGTTTTGTAGAGCTCGAGTTTGCCGATGTGCGGCGTGAAGACCTGCGAGTAGCCCTGCTTGCGCAGCTCTTCGCTGATGAACGTCTGCAATTCCTGTCGGATGATGGCGCCGTTCGGCGTCCAGAGGATCAAGCCCTGGCCAACGTCTTCGTCGATGTGGAACAGTTTCAGGTCCCGGCCGAGTTTGCGGTGGTCGCGGAGCTTGGCCTGTTCGAGCTGGGTGAGGTAGTTGGCGAGTTCGTCCTTGCTGGGGAACGCGGTGCCGTAGATGCGCTGGAGCTGCTTGTTCTTCTCGTCGCCGCGGTGATACGAGCCGGCGATGGAGAGCAGTTTGAAGGCTTTCAGCTTGGAGGTGTAGCGCACGTGTGTGCCGGCGCAGAGGTCGACGAATTCGCAGTTCTGGTAGAAGGAGATTTTTTCGCCCTCGGGGATGTCGGCGAGACGGCCGAGTTTGTAGCGTTCCTGGCCGATGCCCTTGATGATCTCGACGGCTTCGTCGCGCGAAACTTCCTTGCGAAGGAACGGCTGGTTTTCGTCGGCGATCTTTTTCATTTCCGCCTCGAGCTTCACGAGGTCCTCGGCGGTGAGTTTGTGATCGAGGTCGACGTCGTAATAGAAGCCCGTGTCGGTGGGCGGTCCGATGTCGAGTTTGGCCTCGGGGAAGAGGCGAAGGAGCGCGGTCGCCAGCACGTGCGAGCACGAGTGACGAATTTCTTCGAGCGGAGTCATGGCCATGGTGAGAAGCCGTCCTGCCTACGATTGCAGGGCGGAAAGGACAGAGCGCCGGGAAAACGAACGCGTGTCAATGCGCGGCGCCCGTGCCAAGTGCGTAACCAAGGACGTGCCGTGGCGGACTTCGCTGTTGCGCGCGCGGAGGGAGGTGGCGAGTCTCCAGGCCGCATGCGTGTCGTGGACTGTCATGTGCACCTCTACCCCAGGGAAGTGGATGTCGATCCGTCCGGCTGGGCGGAGTTGCGCGGCGAGAAGCATTGGGCGCTGCTTTGCACGCGGCGGCGGCGGGATGGGCGGCCGGTGCAGTCGCTGCCGACGGTGGATGCGCTGTTGCGGGCGATGGATGCGGGCGGCGTGGCGCATGCGGTGCTGCTGGGGTGGTATTGGGAAAAGCCCGACACGTGCGCGTGGCAGAATCGGTTTTATGCGGAATGCGTGCAGGCGCATCCGGACCGGCTGTCGGCGTTTGCGACGGTGCATCCGGCGGCGGGCGCGGCGGGGGCGGTGGAGGAGGTGCGGCGGGCGTGCGGCGAAGGGTTGATCGGGATCGGGGAGCTGTCGCCGCATTCGCAGGGATTCTCGGTGCAGGATCCGGCGTTTGGAGAAGTGCTGTCGCTGGCGGCGGATTTGAAGCTGCCGGTGAACCTGCATGCGGCGGATCCGGAGAGCCGGCGGTTTCCCGGCTGGGTGGAGACGCCGGCGAAGGATTTCGTGTGGCTGGCGCGGACGTTTCCGCGAACGATCTTCGTGCTCGCGCACTGGGGCGGGATGCTCGCGTTGCGCGACACGCGGCTGGCGGAGATGGACAACGTGTATTTCGACACGGCGGCGTCGCCGCTGTTGTATGACGAGCGCGTGTGGGCGGAGACGGTGCCGGTGCTGGGCCGGGAGCGGGTGTTGTTCGGATCGGACTATCCGTTGAATCTGTATCCGCGCGTGCGGGTGGAGGTGGAAATGCGGAGCTTCCTGTCGGAGGCGAGGCGGGGCGGCGCGGACGAAGGGGTGCTGGGGGGAAATGCCGTGCGGCTGTTGGGATTGAGGCGCGAGTGAGATCACTCGCGGGCGCGAGCGGCTACGGGGCGAGGCGATCGAGCGCCCAGGTGAGCGCTGAATCGTTGGGCGCGCGGAAAACGAGCTGAAGTCCGGTGGTGAGGCCCGAGGGGAGCGGGACGGGGACCGTGAGCACGGGGAGGCCGCCGAGGCTGGCGAAGCTGGTGAGCGCGAGGATGCGATTGCGGTTTTCGAACGTGAGTTCGGGCTTGGTGAGCGCAGCGAATGGCGAGGCGGGCAGGATGAGGAAATCGAAAGACTGAAAGAATGCGGCCCACGCGGAGCGGATGGCGGCGTGACGGTCACGGGCGGCGGCGATTTGCGCGGGGGCCAAAGTGCGGGCGCGTTCGAGTCGCTGGCGGACGTTGGGGTCGTAGCGCTCGCGGTAACGTTCGAACCAGGGTTGGTGGACTTGCCAGGCTTCGGCGGCGGCGATGGTGTTGTAGGCGTCGAGCGAGCCGGCGAAATCGTGGAGGATTTGTTCGCGCACGGCGCGATCGGCGGGCGGTGCGAAACGAGTGGAGGCGGCGGCGCAGGCGGCAGCGAGGTCGGTGTCGAGAGCGAGCGGTTCGAAGTAGACGCCGCGGGGTTCGCGTTCGACGCGCGAGAGGCCGAGGAGCGCAGCGGTGGCGGTGCGCAGGTCGGCGGCGGTGGCGGTGAACCAGCCGGCGGTGTCGAAACTGGACGCGAGCGGGACGGCGTCGCGGATGAAGGTATCGCCGGGCGTGAGACGAAGGCCGAAGAGTCCGCAGAAGGCGGAGGGCAGGCGGACGGAGCCGCCGGTGTCGGTGCCGATCGCGAGCGGCACGAGGCCGGCGGCCACGGCGGCGGCGGAACCACTGCTTGAGCCGCCGGTGGTGCGACCGGGAAAACGCGGGTGTTCGCAGTCGCCGTAGTGCGGGTTTTCGCCGGTGATGCCGTAGGCGAATTCGTGCAGATGGGTTTTGCCGGCGAAGATGGCACCGGTGGCGTGGAGGGCGTCGACGACGTGGCTGTTGTGAGGCGGCGTGGAGCGGACTTCGGGCAGGAAGGTGGAGCCGGCAAACGTCGGGAGATGCGCGACGTCGAAGAGGTCTTTCAGCAGATAGGGAACGCGCGCGAGTGGAGCGGAAGGCGAGGCGCGTTCGAAGGCGGCGGCGAGATCGCGTTCGGAAACGAGGTGCGCGATGACGGCACGTTGTTGAGAAGGAGGAAGGGTGCGGAAGCGGCGGTGGATCTCGCGGGCGGCGGCGGCGGGATCGAGGGATTGCCAGTCGCGAAAGGTCATAGCGGAATCAGATGCGTGGGACGACGGGAGGCAATGTCGAGGGAGGGCGCGGATGTTGGCATGACACGTTGCGGCGGAAGGCGGCGAAAATGTGCGTTGATTCGAAGGAGGGGTTCGCGAGGGTGGGGAGATGAATCCCGAAGCGAAGCTGGTTGAACTTGGTTTGACGCTCCCGAATCCGCCGGCGGCGGCGGGCAGTTATGTGCCGACGGTGCGGACGGGAAATCTGCTTTATTGTGCGGGGACGATTTCGATGCTGGACGGGAAAATGACGCACACGGGACAGGTGGGGAAGGAGCAGACGGTGGAGGCGGCGAAAAAATCGGCGGAGATTTGCGCATTGAACACGCTCGCGAATATCAAGGCGGCGTTGGGTTCGCTGGAGAAGGTGACCCGCGTGGTGATGGTGAACGGATTCGTGAACGCGGTGGACGGATTCGCGGACAGCCCGGCGGTGATCAATGGCGCGAGCGATTTGTTCGTGGCGGTGTTTGGCGAGGCGGGAAAGCATGCGCGGGCGGCGGTGGCGGTGAACGGATTGCCGCGCGGGTCGACGACGGAAGTGCAGGTGGTCGTCGAGGTGAAGGCGTGAGCGAAAGGAACGGAATGAAACGTCTGATTTGTTGCGCGATGGCGATGGTTGCGGTGGCAATGACAACGAAAGCGGATGAAGCGGCGGCGCCGCAGAACATGAAACTTTTCCTGCTGATCGGTCAGTCGAACATGGCGGGGCGCGGCGTGGTGGAGCCGCAGGATCGGGTGGTGCACCCGCGGGTGTTCATGATGAACAAGCGCTACGATTGGGTGCCGGCGGTGGATCCGATGCATTACGACAAGCCGGCGCTGATCGGGGTCGGGCTCGGGTCGACGTTTGCGCGCGCGATTGCGGACGAGCGGCCGGACGTGGTGGTGGGAGTGATTCCGGCGGCGTTCGGGGGGACGTCGCTGGAGGAATGGCGGCCGGATGGCCCGCTTTACAACAACGCGTTGGATCGCGCGCGGGAGGCGATGACGCGCGGGACGCTGGCGGGGATCTTGTGGCATCAGGGCGAGAACGACATGGCGCCGGAGCTGGCGGCGACGTATGCGGAACGGTTCGCGGCGATGATTGCGCAGCTGAGGAAGGATTTGGGGGCGGAGGAGGTGCCGGTGGTGATCGGCGAGATCGGACACTTTGTGGCGGGCGTGGGGCCAATCAATGCGGCGCTGGCGACGGTGCCGGCGGGCGTGTCACGGTGCGCGCTGGTGAGCGCGGAAGGGTTGAAGGACAAGGGCGATGCGCTGCATTTCGATTCGGCGGCGTTGCGGGAATTCGGACGGCGGTATACGGAGGCGTGGGAGGGGTTGGAGGGGGCGGAGAAGAAGTGAGGGGATGGCTGGGGTGCGGCTGTGGTGCTGTGCGGAGAGACGAGTTGCGCGAACACCTGAATGCTGGCGGTCGCGTGGATTCTTCGCTTCGCTCAGAATGACAGATGAGGTAGGGGGAGGGTGTGCCGGACGCGCATCGGAGTTACTGGGTGTATATCCTCGCGAATAGAAAACGCGGAACGATCTACACGGGGGTGACGAACTCGTTGCGGATGCGCGTGTGGCAGCACAGGAGCAAGCGGGCGGACAGTTTCACGCGGCGCTACGGAATCGACCGGCTGGTGTGGTTTGAGGAATTTCGAGATGTGACCAATGCGATAGCGCGCGAGACGGAGATCAAGGGGTGGTTACGCGAACGGAAGATTGGTCTGATCGAGCGGGAGAATGCTGCGTGGGAGGATTTGAGTTCGGGGTGGTATGACGGGGCGTAAAAAGTTATGCGATGGAAGCGCCGACTCTGTCATTCTGAGCGAAGCGAAGAATCCACGGGCTGCGGACATCGTTTGGGATGCGGACGCCTGGATTCTTCGCTTCGCTCAGAATGACAGAGGAAGGGGGGCGCGGAGCGTTTGCCCCGGTTCGCCGGCGGAGGGCGGTCAGGCGAGGTGCTTGACGAGCACCTTCGCGTTGCGGCCGCTTTCTTCGTAGGTCTTCAGGCGGGCTTCGGGGAGGACGGATTTATCCGCTTCCTCGAAGCCGAGGACATTTTGGAAGAAGCCGAAGCTCTGCGTGGAAAGGGCGATGACGGTCTTGGCGCCGCGCTCCTTCGCGACGAGCGTCGCGTAGTCGACCATTTTCTTGCCGATGCCGCGGTTGTGATAGAACGGCATGACGTAGAGGGAGCCGACTTCGGCGAGGCCGGGTTTGTCCGGATAAAAATAGAGGGTGACGCAGGCGATGATGTTTTCGTCGATTTCGAAGACAAAGAACTGGTCGATGTTTTTCTCGATCGATTGCTGCGTGCGGTGGAGGAGCTCTTCGCGGCGGACGGCGCTGCGGGTGAGGCTGTAGATGAGGCGGACGTCGCTTTTCCGCGCCTTGCGGATCTGTTGATAATCGTTGCCGTAGACGAGCGAGCCGACGCCTTCGTTGGAGAAGATTTCGTTGAGGAGGCCGTCGAAGATGCGGCCGTCGACAATGTGAACGCGCGGGGTGCCGGTCTCGATGGCCTTGACGGCGTGAACGGCCTTGCTGCGGGTGGCGTCGGAGAATGCTTCGGGGCGGTCGGCGAGGAGCTTGCGGACGGCGTCGACGGCGATTTCGCGGCGGACCTCGCCGTCGATGACGAGGCCGGGCTGCGGCGTGAGGTAGATGATCTTGGTGGCGTGAAGCGATTCGGCGAGTTCGGCGGCGAGGAGGTCGGAGTTGACGCGAAGAGATTTGCCGTCGGCGCCGAAGCCGATCGGCGAAACGACGGGGACGACGTCGCGCTCGATGAGGCCGCTGAGGAAATCCTTGTCGATGCGATCGACGCGGCCGGTGAACTGCTGATCGAGGCCCTTGATGATGCCGAGCGGGAGGGCGCGGACGGCATTGGTGACGGCGCACTTCAGGGAGTTTTGGGTCAGGCCCTCGACGAGGGCGTGCGAGACGCGCGAGGAGGCGCGGATGGCGAGGTCGAGGGTGGCGGCATCGGTGACGCCGGTGCCGTCGGTATTCGTGATCGGGATACTCCGCATCGCGGAGAGCTCGAGGAGCTGGTGGCCGATGCCGTGGACGAGGATGAGCTTGATGTCGAGCGAGCGGAGGACGGCGAGGTCGACGAGGAGGTTGCTGAAGTTTTCGTCGGCCACGATCGAGCCGTCGATCGCCACGACGAAGATCTGCCCCTGGAAGCGCGGCACGTATTGGAGGATGCCGCGGAGATCGGTGGGTTTGATCGTCGTCGCGAGGGCGGTCGATGCGGGAGGAGGCGTGGACTGGCCGGGGCCGTTGCTCATGGAGATGGGAGCGCGTTTTTCGAGGAAGGGGGGCGGCGCGTCAATAGTCGCGCGGGGAGCGTCGGCTCGCGGGCGCTCGCCGCTACTTTACTTCGAGCGACCAGGACTTCGAAGCGTGGGCGCCGGGGAGCGTGGCGTGGTAGGAACCGGGTTTGAGCGATCCGGCGGGGAGGGTGAGGCGGAAGAGATACTCGCGCGTGCGGGCGGAGAGATCGCCGTCGATGGGTTCGAACTGGGGAACGAAAACGAGTTCGTCGTCGCGGACGTAGAGAAAGGCGCCGGAGAGCTGGTGTTTCCGATCGGGCAGGGTGCAGGTGAAGGCGAGGGTGTAGGCGAAAAGAGAATTGGTCGTGGCCGGGGCGGTGACGGAGAGGATTTCGCGGGGAAGCAGCGGTGGGTCGACGAGGGTTTCGGCGAGGGAGGACGGCAGGCCCGGCAGGGCGATGGAGGTGGGAGCGGCGGGAGAACCGAAGCGGGGCGGCTCGACGGGGCGATCGGCTTCGAGGGTGATGCGTTGGTAGCCGGCGGAGAGGAGGCGCAGGGTGTTGGCCTGGTTCTTCATGTCGGCGTAGGGCTCGAACGCGGGATTCGGCTTCTGGTAGCGCAGACGAATGAACGTGTAGGGCACGATCACGACGAGGATCGCGAGAAAGATCCATTTCATCGACCAAGGCTGGCGCGGGCGGCGGGAAGCGGCGGACATCGGAGGACGAAGGAGCAGGGAGCAGGGGGCGGGGGGCAAGAGGGATTTGTGGGGGGCAGGGGGCCAGAGACGGAGGTCCTGAGGGAGAAAGATAAAGAGAAAGAAGAAAGAGAAAGAGGGGTGGGGCGGGAAGCGCCTTGCCCCCGGGGCGGCGGGGTGTTTCGGTCACAGACTTTTCCCATGAAGCTCTGGTCGCAGTATTTCATTCCGACACTGAAAGAGAGTCCGGCGGATGCGGAGATCGCTTCGCACAAGCTGCTCGTGCGCGCGGGGCTCGTGCGGAAGCTCGGCGGCGGGCTCTACACGTATCTGCCGTTCGGGCTGCGCGTGATGCAGAAGCTGACGCAGATTTGTCGGGAGGAGATGGAGCGGGCGGGAGCGATTGAATTGTGGATGCCGCACGTGCATCCGGCGGAGCTGTGGGAGCACGGGCCGCGGTGGGCGGCGGCGCGCGAGATCATGTTTCGTGCGGACAGTGCGGGCGACGGCAAGCGGGCGGGGCGCGACCCGGAATTCGTGCTGGGGCCGACGCACGAGGAGGTGATCACGCCGCTGGTGAAGGCGGAGATCACGAGCTATCGCGATCTGCCGAAGAATTTTTTCCAGATCGCCACGAAGTTTCGGAACGAGATCCGGCCGCGCTACGGGCTGATGCGGGCGCGCGAGTTCGTGATGATGGATGCGTATTCGTTCGACGTGAACGATGACGCGGCGATCAAGAGCTACCACGCGATGAAGACGGCGTATGAGGCGTTTTTCCGGCGCATCGGGGTGACGGCAATCCCGGTGGAGGCGGATACGGGTGTGATGGGGGGAAGCTTCTCGCACGAGTTCATGGTGCCGGCGGAGATCGGCGACGACGACGTGATCTACAACGAGGCGAGCGGCTATGCGGCGAATCGCGAAAAGGCGGTGAGCGGGTTGGTGCCGGCGGATCTGAAGGACGCGGAGCCGGCCGGCGCGGTGGAGGAGTTTCCGACGCCGGGCGTGGTGACGATCGCCGCGCTGGAGGCGGCGCCGTATTCAGTTTCTGCGGACAAACAGTTCAAGACGCTCGTTTACGTGGGCGATGGGAAACCGTTTCTCGTGGTGTTGCGCGGGTGCGACGAGTTGGAGGAGGCGAAGCTTGGGGCGCTGGGTTTCACGCTGTTTCGTCCGGCGACGCCGGAGGAGATCGAGCCGGTGATGGGCGCGAAGCCGGGCAGCCTCGGCACGGTGAAAGGCACGATCAAGAATCCGGACGCGCTGGCGGGGGTTTTCGCGGATCATGCGGTGCGGCTGATCGGCAACGGCACGACGGGGGCGAACAAGGATGGCTTCCATTTGCGCAACGTGAACGTGGCGCGGGATCTGGCGGTGACGAAGTTCGGCGATTTCCGGCGCGTGCGCGCGGGGGAGCCGGATGTGAAGTCGGGGCAGCCGCTGCAGGTGCGGCGCGGGATCGAGGTGGGGCACATCTTCAAGCTCGGCACGAAGTATTCGGAGAAGTTCGGGGCGGTTTACACGGACGATCAGAAGCAGAGTCATCCGATGGTGATGGGCAGCTACGGGATCGGCGTGGGTCGCACGATGCAGGCGATCATCGAGCAGAGTCACGATGCGGATGGGATCGTGTGGCCGTGGAATACGGCGCCGTTTCAGGTGCTGATCTGCGTGTTGGATCCGCAGCTCGCGGAGGCGATGGAGCTGGCAAAGAAACTCGGCGCAGCGGCGGAAAAGGCGGGAGCGGACGTGTTGATCGACGACCGGGCGGAACGGCCGGGGGTGAAGTTCAAGGATGCGGATCTAATCGGAATTCCGCTGCGGCTGACGATCGGCGGGAAAGGGCTGAAGGAAGGCGTGATCGAGCTGAAGTGGCGTTCGCAGAAGGAGGTCGCAAAAGTGCCGGTGGCGGACGCCGAGGCGAAAGTGGCGGCGGCGGTGGCGGACGCTGCGGCGAAGGCGAAGGGGTGAGGATCGACCGCGGGCGTCAACGAGCAGGAGCACGGGCACGATCACGAGCTCGCGGGCGGGCGCGACTTTTACAGATGGCGACTTGCAGGGGAGGGGGGACGGTCTTTGCTTTGTCCGCTGAGAGATCGCCTGCAAGCAGGCTCCTACATGGCGGAATTTGCTGAAAACAACCCTCACACCTCACCCGAGTCGCACGGAGCGACGGCGCTCGCGCTGGAAGGCGTTTGGCGCGTGGTGGTGTTGAACGACCCGGTGAACCTGATGTCGTATGTCGTGATGGTTTTCAAAAAGGTTTTCGGCTTCGACGAGTCGACGGCACGCCGGCACATGCTCGAGGTTCACGAGGATGGGCGCTCCGTGGTGTGGAGCGGACTGCGGGAGAAAGCGGAGGCGTATGCGTTTACGCTGCAACAATGGCACCTGACGGCCGTGCTGGAGCCGGATGAAACGCATTGAGGTCAAGCTCAGTCTGCCGGTGGTCGCGCCGCTGCTCGACGTGATCAAATCGCTGAGCGAGGCGATGCGCGGAAATCTCGCGGCGCCGCTGGCGATGGCGGATCTGGATCCCGAGTTTCGCGACGACTGGACGGCGGAGTTGCTCGAGGCGCAGACGTCGGATGTCGGCGTCCTGCTCGCGCTCTTCGACGACGAGTTTTTTTCCGAAGGGGTGATCGCACTGGACGAGAAGAACGCGGAATCGGTGGTGCGGGCGTGCGCGGCGGTGCGGTTGCGATTGCGCGAGCATCATCTCAAGGGAATAGCCGACGAGACGTTGGAGAGCAGCGATGTGGAGCTGGAGGATCTGGCGGAGCCGGTGCGGAAGGCGTTCATGTGCTATTTGTTTTTGGCCACGTTGCAGGAGCTGATCATCCAGCATCTGGATTCGACGATTCTGGAAGGGTGAGCGGGGCGGGTGCGTTGGTCGGCGCATCGGGGCGCGAAGCCGTGGAAAGAGAGCGGGCAATTGCACGGGCCTGTCGCTTGACGGATGGAACCCTGCACCTACTTTCACGGCCGACACCCTGCAGTGTTCGAGGTGCTTTCAATAACTGCTCTTTGCCTTAGATAAAACTTGGGAGCTGAAACCGCCGCGGGAGATGCCAGGCCGTAAATCGGAAGGCAGATGCCGTGGAGGAGGCGCCCACCTTAACCTAAAAAGGTCCTGAGCCTTTGGGCATACGGCACAGGCGGGGTGTCTCTTTTTATTTTCTCGTTCTCTTGATCGTAATCGTTCTCGTTCTCTGGAGCGGCTTTGAGAGCCGAGAACGAGAAAGAGAACGAAGATGGCGCCGCGGAGAATGCGTTTGCCACAAGCTTCAACCCACTCCCAACCATGAGCCCCCAAACCTACTACATCATCCACGTTGTCTCGATCCTGGTTTTGACCGCCTACACGTTTTACGCGTTCGCGGCACCGGAACTGACCAAGAAGAAGGTGATGATCGTGACGGGCGTCGCGAGCCTGCTGGCGCTGATTGCAGGCTTCGGTCTCCAGGCGAAGTTGAACTATGGGTTTCCGGGCTGGTTGATCGTGAAGCTGTTTTGCTGGCTCGGGTTGTCGGCGCTGGCGGGGATGGGCTATCGCAAGCGCGGGGCGGTCGGGACGTTGTCGCTGGTGGCGTTGGTGCTCGTCGTGATTGCGGTGGTGATGGTGTATTTGAAGCCGTTTTGAGGAAGAGGAGAATCCATGAGCGACTCGTTGCGTGATCCGGCAGCGGCGACTGCGCTGGATTCTTCGCTTCGCTCAGAATGACAAAGAAAGAGAAACCTGCCGGGTCGATTTGCGGGGTTTGGGTGGACCCGGCTGGGAGGGTGCACACCACGGTGGCCATGCCGGCTGGGAGGCGGGAGACGCGCGAAGCGACGCTGCGGCCGTTTGCGTGGTTGAATGGGACGCCCGAGGCGGCGAACACGATGCCGGTGCACCTCGAGGCGCTGGCGGGCGACGGACCGTTCAACCGGCTCGTGCACGCGGATGATTTCGAGGTCTACGATGCGTTTTTGAAAGAGGCACGCGGTGGCGGGGTGGGCGTCGACGCGATCCGGCCGATCGAGAGCCAGTTTCTGCTGCAGCAGCGCGAGCGGCTGTATCGCGACATGGCGTTTCACGAGCTGCGGCGGTGCCAGATGGACATCGAGACGGCGTCGTCGGACGACGGTTTTTGCGATCCGGCGCGGCCGGAGGACCGGGTGCTGGCGATCGGGCTCAGGGCGGGCGGGCAGAATCGCTTGCTGGTGTTGGAGGAGATGACAGACGCGGCGGAGAAAAAGCTGTTGGAGAATTTCAATGCGGCGCTGGCGGAGATCGATCCGGACGTGATCGAGGGGCACAACGTGTTCAAATTCGATTTCGACTACCTGCGTCAGCGGTGCCGGCGTTTCAAGGTGCCGTGCGCGTGGGGGCGCTACGGGCAGAAGGCGGGTTTTCGGAGCAGCCGGTTGAAGGTGGCGGAGCGCTGGATCGATTTTCTGCGGTGTGATCTGCCCGGTCGTGCGATCGTGGATACGTATTTGCTGGTCCAGCTCTACGATATCACGACGCGCGAACTGACGTCGTATGGGCTGAAGGATGTGGCGGTGTATTTCGGGATCACGGAGGAGGACAGTGCGACGCGGACTTATATCGAAGGACCGCGGATCAAGGATGTTTACCTGAGCGATCGGGAAAAGTTTTGCGCGTATTTGAGCGACGATTTGCGCGAGACGGAGGGGCTGGCGGCGCAGCTATTGCCGACGTATTTCGAGCAGGTGCGGACGTTTCCCTCGCTTCTGCAGGAGGCGACGCTGCGCGGGGCGACGTCGAAGATCGATCTGCTGTTTTTGGAGGAGTATTATCATGCGCGGCATGCGTGTCCGGTGCCGCCGGAAGTGAAACCGTTCGAGGGCGGTTACACGCGGAGTTTCCAGGAAGGCGTGTTTCGGCACGTGCTGCATTTCGACGTGGCGTCGCTGTATCCGAGCTTGCTGCTATACATCGCGCGGAATCCGAAGAACGACACGCTGGGGGTGTTCATCCCGCTCTTGAAGCGGCTGCGGGAGTATCGATTGAAATACAAGCAGCTGGCGCGGAATGGCGCGACGGAAGAGGAGCGGAGCGAGGCGCAGGCGCGGCAGACGAATTTCAAGATCCTGATCAATTCGTTCTACGGGTATCTGGGCTTTTCGGGCGCGCGATTTGGCGATGGGGAACTGGCGGCGGAGGTGACGCGGCGCGGGCGGGAGTTGCTGCAGATGTTGATCGACGAGTTCGCGAAGCACGGCTGCACGATTCTCGAGGCGGACACGGATGGGATCTACCTTTCGTCGGAGCACTACTACGAGAAGCCGGAGGAACTGCTGGCGCTGGTGGAGACGATTTTGCCGGAAGGCATCGAACTTGAATACGACGGCAGGTATCGAGCGATGTGGTGCTACAAGGCGAAGAACTACGCGTTGTATGATGGAAAGGAAGTGACGCTGCGGGGAAGTGCGCTGCGGTCCCGGGGGATCGAGCCGTTCTTGAAGAAGCTGAGCGATCAGTTGATCACGTTTCTGGTGGGCGCTTCGGAGGTGTCGCCCGTAGCGATGTTGGAGGAGTATCGTGCGAGGCTGAAGCAGGGCGACGTGCCGGTGGAGGAGTTGGCGAAGAGCGAGACGCTAAACCAGAATCCAGTCGTGTATGAGCGCTTCGTGGCGGAAGGCGGGAAGCCGCGACGGGCGTCGGCGGAGGTGGCGTTGCAATTGACGCCGCGGCCGCGAATGGGGGATCGCGTGAGCTATTACGTGACGGCGAAGGCGAAGGGGAAAACGAGCGACTGGCAGCGGGCGCGGGCGGTGGCGTTGTATGATGCGGCGAGCGCGCCGTATGACCGGGAGTATTACGCGGAGAAGCTGGACGACTGGGTGGAGCGGTATGGCGTGTTTCTCGGGATCAAGAAAGAGGAGGAGAAGCCCGCGGCGGTGCAGGGAGAGTTGTTCTGAACTTTCTCTTCGATCTTTCTCGTTCTCCTTCGTCAGGAGGCGGGGTGGCGAGGGGGAGAACGAGAAAGAGAAAGAGAACGAGAACGATTAGGTTCGGATGGTCGGGGGAGGGTGGGAGGCGAGGAGAGCGGCGGTGTCGTCGTCGAGGGGGGTGTCGCCGAGGAGGGTGAGGAGGTCGGTGACGTTGGGGGCGAAGGGTGGCCAGCGGTCGGCGGGGTAGTCGCGGCGGGCGCGGAGGGTGAGGCGGAGCGCGTTGTAGTAGGATTGATGGGCGAAGGGGGGATTTCCGAGCTCGGCGTAGCAGCGGCCGGCTTCGGCGTTGAGCGCGGCATACATGAGGATTTTGTCGCGTGCGATTTCGGGCGTTTCACCGTCGGCGAGCATGCGGATGTGCTGGTCGGGCGTGTGCTGGAAGACTTCGACGGCGGGCAGGCCGAAGAGGCGTTCGCAGGCGGCCATGACGGATTGCAGGGATTCCTGGGGCGCGTGGTTTTGGCGCTGTTGAACGGCGCGGGAGAGAAGCTGGCCGACTTGCTCGATGAGGCGGAGGAGGTAATCGCGGGAGGGCATGGGGAGCGTGCCGAAGGAAATGACGGGACGCGGAAGGATGCGAACGTCCAAATGGATTCTTCGCTTCGCTCAGAATGACAGACAGCAAAAAGGGCCGGTGGGGACCGGCCCTTTTGAAGGAGAGCTCAAATGAGGTTACGACCAGCTGAGGTCGGTTTTGCTCAGGGGGAACTCGCGGACGCGCTTGCCGGTGGCGGCGAAGATCGCGTTGGCGATGGCGGGAGCGGTGGGCGGGATCGCGGGTTCGCCGATGCCGGTCGTCGGATAGTCGGTGCGCAGGAAATGCGTCTCGATCACGGTCGGCGAGTCGGGCATGCGAATCATCGGGTAGTCGTTGAAATTTCCCTGCACGACGCGCCCGCGGACGATGTCGAGGTCCTGGAACATCATGGTGCCGAGACCGTCGACGACCGAACCTTCGACCTGATTTTCGGCGCCGCTCGGGTTGATGATCTGGGCGCCGACGTCGAGGACGCAGACAACCTTGTCGACTTTCAGCGTGCCGTCCTGAGAGACGGTGACGTCGGCGATCTGGGCGACGTAGCCA
Organism: Verrucomicrobiota bacterium; assembly: GCA_023430565.1. Lineage (GTDB taxonomy): Bacteria > Verrucomicrobiota > Verrucomicrobiia > Opitutales > Opitutaceae > Opitutus. Next base: position 1,547 of record JAEZAD010000206.1, on the reverse strand, counting down.
CGGTGGCTGAAGTGAAAGCCGATGCCCTGGCCCTGGCCGCGGGGGAGCTTCTTGCCCCACTGCGCTTTTTCGGCGGCGAGTTTCACGACGTTGCGCATGCGCGCGACGTTGTAGGGCTGGCCGCGTTCGCCGGTGCCGGGCATCGTGTCGCGGTCGCCGAGGAGCTCCAGGAGGAACTCGACGCGGTCGCGGTTCGCGGCGTGGGCGAGTTCGTCGATGAAGCTATGGATGACCCAGGAGAAAACGCAGCTGCCGGGCGCGCGCCACGGGCCCATGGGGATGCCGGTTTCGAGGACGGTTTGTTCGCCGCGGAAGTTGGGCACCCAGCGGCCGGGGAATTCGTCGGGGTTAAGCGAGCCGCCGCTGCCGGGGCGTTCCTTGGTGTTGCCGAAGGTGACGAAGTGGTTGCGCCAGGCGACGAGCTTCCCGTTGGAGTCGACGGCACCTTTTAGGAAGTGCAGGCCGCCGGGGCGGTAATGATCGTGGCGAAGGTCGTCTTCGCGACTCCACGTGAGCTTCACAGGGGCGTCGACGCGTTGCGCGATCGCGGCGGCTTCGACCATGAAGTCGCTGGTGAGCCGGCGGCCGAAACCGCCGCCCATGCGGGTGACGTGAACGAGGACTTTGTCGGCGGGGACGTTGAGCGTCTTGCTGATGAGGTCCTGACCGGAGCCGGGGTTCTGGGTGGGCGACCAGACTTCGAATCCGCCGTCCTTGAACCAGGCGGTGCAGTTTTGCGGTTCGAGGTTGGCGTGCGAGATAAACGGATACGTGTAGGTGGCCTCGACGACCTTGTGGTTCGAGTCGGCGAACGCGGCATCGACGTTGCCGTCGTCGCGGAGCTTGTTCTCGCCGGCTTGCGGGCCGATTTCTTCGGCCTTGGCGACAAAGTCGGACCAGTTTTCGTTGGCGGTTTTGCCTTCGTCCCAAGTGACGCGGAGCTGTTGGCGGGCGCTGAAAGCGGCCCACGTGGAGTCGGCGACGATGGCGACGCCGGGCATAAGGCCGGTGAGGTTTTCGGTGCCTTCAATCACGAAGGCGTCGCGGACGCCCCGAAGGGTTTTGATCCGTTCGAGGTTGGCGCGGACGACTTTGCCGCCGAAGACGGGGCATTTCTCGTAAACGGCGTAGAGCATGCCGGGGAGCTTCACGTCGACGCCGAAGAGGGCTTCGCCGCGGACGAGCTGGGGGTTGTCGACGCCGGAGATGCGTTTCCCCATCAACGTGTAATCCTTCGGGTCCTTGAGCTGGACGGACTTTTCGTCGGGGACGGGGAGCAGGGCCGCTTTCGAGACGAGTTCGCCGTAGCCGAGTTTTCGGCCGGTGGGGCGGTGGTGAATCGCGCTGTCCTTTGCGAAGCATTCGCTTTCCGGGACGGACCAGGTTTGCGCGGCGGCGGTGACGAGCATCGTGCGGGCGGTGGCGCCGGCGCGACGGAAGAGGTCGTAGTGGTTGGGCGTCGAGGTGCTGCCGCCGGCGCCATACCAGGGGGATTTGTAGGCGGGGAGGAGGTCGGCTTGTTCGACGTGCACGTCCTTCCAATTCAC
>JAEZAD010000187.1 GCA_023430565.1 Verrucomicrobiota bacterium | reverse complement strand
GTTTCAGTCTGCCCGTCCGTCAGCGCTTCGTCGCCGGTCTCCGTTTCCTTTTGCCCGTCCGTCAGCACCTCATCGCCGGTCTCCGTTTCAGTTCTCCCGTCCGCCAGCGCCTCGTCGCCGGTCTCCAGTTCGTCCCCGGAGTCGTCCGTCAGCGCATCGTCGGTCTGCTCCGGCTGATCCTGCGTATTATCCGTCAGTGTTTCGTCGCCGGTTTGCTCAGGCATGCCCTTTTCACCGTCGGGCATCGCCTCTGACTCGGACGGCTCTTTGATCGCCGGCGCGGACTTGTCCTCGACACCATCGCCGGTATCACCAGACATCCCGCCGGATCCGGTATCCGGGTCACCGGATGATCCGGCGTCAGACTGATCCGAATCGGACGAACCAGCGTCGGGCCGATCCGAGCCGGACGATCCGGAGTTGGAATGGTTCGAATCGGATGAAGTGGATCCGGATCCATTCCCCGAAGAAGCAGGCGAGGCCCCGCCGTCCGAAGATGGCGAGGCCTGCTGCTCCTCCATTGAAGAAGCCGATGCTACGGTCCCCGTTTCAACGATGACCGCCATCATGCTCAGGACCATGGCAAACACCAGTGAAATCAGAAGAAGTGTCTTCTTCCAATAATGGCGCCGTTTCGCCCTGCTCCCGGATCGGCTGATGTTCCGCATAATGTCCCCTCCATCTGTCAAGAGGTCGTTTCAGCGTTTCGCAACGGATGCTACCTGTAAGTGAATGCCTTGTGTCAGCGGTTTGGAGTTGGGACCTGAGCCTCCGTGACGGCGGGCTGGTTCGTGGGTTTCGCCGCCGCCTGATCATTTGCCTGCGCGCCGGTCTGATCCGCGGGCTGCGCGAAATTCTGAACCGCAGCCTGCTTCTGCCTTTCGTTCTCGTAGTACTGAGCCAGCTGCCAGAGTATCTTCTTGGCCGCTTCGTTGAGGCCCTCGTCGTCGCCGCTGGAAAGCGTCTTTTCCATGTCGGTCAGCGCGTTCTCGTAGTCCAATAGCTGTACGTAGCACACACCGCGGTTGTAGTAGCAGAACTGCACAAGGAATTCCTGTTCAATAGAGGTTGTAAAATCCTCGATGGCCTCTTCGTATTTTTCCAGCGTCAGGAAACATAGCCCGCGGTAGTAGTGGGTGCCCGCCAGTTCCCCGTTGAGTTTCAACGACTTCGTCAGGTATTGGATGGCGTCTTCCGTGTTTGTCAGCGTCATCGCCGAAACGCCCATCCGTTGATACAGGACGTCGAAGGCGGTTGTACTCCTGTTCAGTTCGATCAACTTTTCGCCGTACGCGAGTACCTGATCATGCTTGGTCAGCGCATAGTCGCAGGCGGTCAGCTGTTCCAGGCACATCGCCTCGTCATATCCCAGCGATTGCGCGTGCAGAAGGTCGGCTTCCGCGAGGTCGAAGCTGGAGAGCTGCATGTGGCAGAGCGCCCGAAGGTAGTGCGCGTAGCCGGCCTGTGCGGGGAGCGAACTGTCCGCGGAAGCCTCCGGGGAAGTCGTCTTCGCGGCCTCGTCCGTGGTTTCGGGGGCTTTCCCCTCCGCCACTTCGGTCGCCTGTTCCGCATCTTCAACCACGGTCGGTTCCCATGATTCCAGCACTGCGTCCGGATTATCGGTTGAGGCCGGTTCGTTGGCCGCGGTCGCGACTGGCTGCGTTGTGCCGCCCAGGTACTCGTCCAGCCCGTTCAGCGCTTCCTGAACCTCTTTGAGGAGGAAGAGGCAGCGAAGCGCGTTCAACTTCTGCACCTGATCGGTCGGGTCCTTCGCATACAGCTTTTCGTACATGACGTGCGCCTTTTCATAGCTGGACGTCGCCTCGTAGAGCTGCGCAAGTGTCGTCATGGGACTAGTCTCGTCGGGCAGGATCGCGTTGTAAGCTTCCAGATCGCCGATCGCTTCATTATAATTGCGCTGTTCGATGTAGATCTGCGCCCGGAGCAAAAGCGCCTGCTGCGCCTTGGAGTCGCTCTCCAGCGCCTTGGTCAGGCTGGAGACGGCACCATCATAATCGTTTTTCAGTGCGTACAACGAACCTATTTTCGTCCAGACGTCCGCAAGCGCGGCGGTGTTGTCTTGATCCGCCAGCTCCAGGCACTTGTCCAGTTCTGCCATGGCCTTGTCGTAGTCGCCCTTTCCGATGCTGATCGAGGCGAGTTGGTAGTAGTCGTCATAGGTGGTGGGATTGTCCAGCGAGCTTTGAAGGATAGAATAGATCCTGTCGAGGCTTTCGCCGACGTCTGAACTCTCCGCGAAGCCATTCCGTTGTAAAAGGAGGCGTGGGAGATCGGACAGAATCGCCGTCGCGCCGAGGCCCACCGCAAGTACGAGCGCCAAAAAACGCAAAACCAAGCCTCTCCGACGAGGGCTTGCCATACCGTTCTCTTCTACCGGTTTTAGCGCCGACGTCTGCGGCTCAGAAGGAAAAGACCGGGCATGGAATCGCCCTAATAATTTCAACATATGCATATCTCCTCAATATGATTATAACAAGGAAGCTATGTAACAGCTATGGGCATTTTTCCGTTTTTATTCGGTCGAACTTGTTGAATATATGGTAAATCCTGTCGAATGATACCGCCAGTGTAACCCTTATATGGCGGATTGTCAAGTCAAGTGCAACAGAATACCGAAGAAGATTTCAGCGGGAGTTTTCCAGGTGAGACACTTGCGGGGTCTGGTATTGAGGAGGCGGACGTAGAGGCGGACGTCCGCCTCCGTCAATGTGGTAAGGTTGGAGCGAGCCGGTACATATTGGCGGAGAAGGCCATTGTGTTCTCAACGGAAGGTCTCTCCCACGGGGATTGCGGAGGCGGGAAATAGAACGGGACTTGGTGCACCTGCTCCGTTACAACCCGCATGGGCGGTGAACTCCGTTCCCCGGTCAGGCGTGATCGACTTCACATACTCCGGCGGTACCGAAGATAGCAGCCTGGACATCGCCTGTGCGACATCGTCGGCAAACTTTCTATCCACCTTGCCGCCGAGAAGGAATCGACTCTTTCGGTCCACCATCGTTACCACGCAGCCACTGTTGATCTTGCCCTGGATCGTGTCTGCTTCCCAGTGCCCGATCTCCTCCCGCTTGTTGGCGGCGTCCGGACGTTCGGACAGATGGTGGGGAATATTCCGTCGGCCCTGGCGCCTGATCTCGCCGTTTGCACCCTTTCGCCTTCCTCTGCGCCGAAGATGAAGCACCATCTGCTTGAATCTTCGCGCGTCCGGTCTCCATGGATAGTTCCCCGCGTGCAGCCACCGGTAGATCGTCGTATAGCTAACCCGGTATTCGCTCCCCTCCAACCGCAGGCGGTTTTCCACCTGCTCCGGTGACCAGCCTTGTTCTATGATCAGCCGCTCCACCAGTCTCTGAAGGTTCTCGTCCTCCAACAGCACCCTTCGCTTGCACCGTTCCCGCCGGGTCGCATACTTCCGTTGCGCCGTGCTCGGCCGGTATACCGCTTTCTTGCCTTGGAACAAGTAGGAGTTCCTTTTCAGTTCGCGGCTAATCGTCGATGCTGACCGGCCGATCTCCCGGCTTATCCCTCGCGGCCCTTTTCCTTCGTGCTGAAGCTCCCATATACTTTCTCGCTCTTCTATGCTAAGATGTTCATAGTGGCTCATTGGGCTTCTCCTTTGTTTGTTTGCCTCGCAAGCTCATTCAAAGGATTCTTACCCTCTGAGCCACTTCTCTCCCTTCCTGTTGCACTTGCATTGTAAATCTGCCCCCGTCTTTTACTAATATTCGACATCTCTAAGAGCGCTTAACAGTAATGCTGAATATTTGTAGAATTATGGACAGATAGTGATTATTTTTTTAAATTATTGATTGGTATATTAATTATACGACAACGCCGTACAATGCACGTGTGACAAGTACAACAGACACCACCATTGATGAAGCCGTAGAAAGGTGTTGTGTTTTCCGCCGCGCAGGGAAC
>JAEZAD010000115.1 GCA_023430565.1 Verrucomicrobiota bacterium | reverse complement strand
TCATGCAAGAGCTGCTGGAGCAGTCCTCCTTCGACAAGTTGAAGGAAGGTTCGATCGTTCCGGGCGTCATCACCGAAATTCGCCAGAACGAAGTCGTCGTCGATATTGGCGGCAAATCCGAAGGCCTTATTCCCGCCAACGAGTTCATCGACATCGGCGAGCTGCAAATCGGCTCCACGATCGAGGTCCTTGTGCAAAAACTCGAAGGCAAGGACGGCGCCCCCGTGCTGTCGTTCGACTTGGCCGAGCAAAAGAAGAATTGGGATAACATCCTCACCAAGTTCCCCGAAGGTTCCGTGGCCGCTGGCCGCGTGAAGGCCAAGGTGAAGGGCGGCCTGATCGTCTCGATCGGCGTCGACGCGTTCATGCCGGCCTCGCACATCGATGTGCAGCCGCCCAAGAACCTCGATCAATACGTCGGCCAGACCTACGATTTCAAGGTCCTCAAAATCAATCTCGACCGGAAGAACATCGTTCTCTCCCGCCGCGAACTCATCGAAGAGCAGCGCACCACGAAGCGCCGCAACCTCCTCGAGTCGATCCAGCCCGGCCAGGTTCGCCGCGGCGTCGTCAAGAACATCACCGATTTCGGTGCGTTCATCGATCTCGATGGCATGGACGGCCTGCTGCACATCACGGACATGTCGTGGGGCCGCATCTCGCACCCGAGCGAAATGCTCAAGCAGGGCGAAGAAGTTCAGGTCATGATCATCGAAGTAAACCGCGACAAAGAGCGCGTTTCGCTCGGCCTGAAGCAGACCACGAAGAATCCGTGGGACGAAATCGACCGCAAGTTCCCGGTCGGCGCGAAGGTCCACGGCAAGGTCGTCAACCTCGTGCCTTACGGCGCGTTCGTCGAAATCGAACCCGGCGTCGAAGGTCTCGTGCACATCACTGAGATGTCCTGGACGAAGCGCATCACCAAGCCCTCCGAGCTGCTCAAGGTCGGCCAGGAATTGGACGCGGTCGTGCTCGGCATCCAGAAGGAAGAGCAGAAGATTTCGCTCGGCCTCCGCCAGCTCGAGCCGAACCCGTGGGACATGGTTCGCCACAATTACCCGATCGGCGCTCGCGTGCGCGGCAAGGTCCGCAACATGACGACCTACGGTGCGTTCATCGAACTCGAAGAAGGCATCGACGGCATGGTGCACGTCTCCGACATGAGCTGGACCCGCAAGGTCAACCACCCGTCGGAAGTCCTGAAGAAGGGCGACGAAGTCGACGCGATCGTGCTCGACGTCGATCCGAACCAGCAGCGCATCAGCCTCGGCATGAAGCAGCTCGCGACGGATCCGTGGTCGGACATCGACTCGTTCTTCCGCATCGGCGACGTCGTGAAGGGCACCGTCACCAAGATCACCTCGTTCGGCGCCTTCGTGGAGCTGAAGGATGGCATCGACGGTCTCGTGCACATCTCGCAGATCAGCGAGGAGCGCATCGACAAGGTGAAGGACGTCTTGAAGCCCGGCCAAGAAGTCAGCGCCCGCGTGATCAAGATCGATCGCGAAGAGCGCCGTCTCGGCCTGTCGATCAAGGCGGCCAACTACTCGGAAGAGCAGCTCGCGGCCGAGACCTCGGCCTACGAGGCGCTCAACCGCAGCAGCGCCGGAACCGACATGATGAACCTCGGCGACATCCTCGACGAGGCGTCGAAGAAGGAATAACGAGCGCAAGACGTGGCGCGCGAGCGCGCCGCCGACAACTCACAAGCCGCCCGGAGAAATCCGGGCGGCTTTTTTTGTCGACGAAAATACGAGGCGCGGGCGGGTGCCATCGCCAGGCAGCGTAGCGGATCACGGCAAAACGTCTTAGCTCGCTGGCTCGCGATAATAAAAGCAGGGGGTTGGCACAGCGGAACTTTTGCGGCAAGAGTTCGTCACCTCCGCTACCCCATGGCTTTTGTCACCCCCGAGACGGCGCAGAAGGACTACGATGTTGTGATTGTCGGTTCCGGCGCAGGCGGCGGCCAGACCGCTTATACGCTCTGCATGGAAGGGGCGAAGGTGCTGATCATGGAGGCAGGACGGAACTATGACGTGGCGAAGGAGACGCCGATGTTTCAGACCAACGGCGAGGCACCGCTCGGCGGGTCGGGCACGCCCGACAAGCCGTTCGGATTTCACGACGCGACGATCGATGGCGGATGGACCGTCCCGGGCGAACCGTATGTAAGCGTATCCGACGATCCGCGACAGAGGTTCATGTGGTGGCGGTCGCGGATGCTCGGCGGACGGACCAATCATTGGGCGCGGATCTCGCTGCGCAACGGCCCGTATGACTTCAAGCCCTACAGCCGTGACGGGCTCGGTTTCGACTGGCCGATTTCGTATGAGGACGTCGCTCCATATTACGACAAGGTCGAGATGCTGATCGGCGTTTACGGCGGCGACGAGGATTTGGAAAACACGCCGGCGTCGCCGAAGGGAATTTTGCATCCACCGCCAAAGCCGCGGCTTGGCGAGCTGATGATCAAGAAGCACGGCGCGAAGTTTGGCGTGCCGGTGATTGCGGCGCATCGCGCGGTGATCACGAAGCCGATGGATCACGTGAACATCCCGCCGAAGCTGCACCCGAACAATGCGAAGGCGCAGCGGATCCTGGCGGAGGACATGAAGAAGCGCGCGGCGTGTTTCTGGGCAACGCCGTGCGGGCGTGGCTGCTCGATCCGCGCGAATTATCAATCGACGACCGTGCACCTGCCGCCGGCGCTCGAAACGGGAAATCTCGATATCCTCACGGATGCGATGGCGCGCGAGATCACGCACGACGAAAACGGCAAGGCGACGGGCGTGGCGTTTGTCGACAAGCGCACGGGGCGGGACGCGCACGTGCGCGGACGGATCATCGTCGTCGCGGCGAGCGCGTGCGAATCGGTGCGGCTGTTGCTCAATTCGAAGTCGACGCGTTTCCCGGCAGGGCTCGGCAACTCGAGCGGGCTCGTGGGGAAATACATCATGGACACGGTGGGCACGGGCACGGGCGGACAGATTCCTTCGCTCGAAAACCTGCCGCCGATGAACGATGACGGCGCCGGCGGCATGCATTTGTATTCGCCGTGGTGGCTCTACAAGGAGCAACTCGCGGGGAAGCTGAATTTCGCGCGCGGTTATCACATCGAACTCGGCAGCCCCGGAAAACAGATGCCGGGCATGAACACGTTTGCCGGGTTGGAGTTCGCGACGAAGGGAAGCTACGGGCGGCAGTTCAAAGAGGACGCGCGCCGGTATTATGGGTCGTTCGTGTGGATGTCGGGCCGGGGAGAAATGATTCCGAACGACAAGTCGTTTTGTGAGCTCGATCCCGAGTTGAAGGACAAGTGGGGCATCCCCGTGCTGCGGTTTCACTGGCAGTGGTCGGATCACGAAATCAACCAGGCGGCGCACATGCGAAAAACGTTTGCCGACATCGTGGAATCGATGGGCGGCGTCGTGCGCCGTTCAGCGGCGACCGATCCGCGCGACTACATCGCGAAAGGCGGCGAGATCATCCATGAGGTCGGTGGCACGATCATGGGCGCGAACGCGCGGAAATCGGTGACGAACCAGTGGGGGCAGCTGTGGGATGCGAAGAATGTTTTTCTGACGGATGGCGCGCCATTTCCGTCGAATGCCGACAAGAATCCCACCCTCACGATCATGGCGCTGGCGTGGCGCGCGGCGGATCACATGCTCGAAGAAATGAAGAAAGGGAATCTGTAGTGAAACGAAATGCGCTTCGCTCTGCCGATTCGCGCTTCGCTCCGCCGATTCGATATGAACACTCTTGAACTTCCCCGGATCGATCGACGCACGGCCATCAAGTGGATGCTGACGGCGTCGGCGAGCGTCGCGCTCTCGCCGCATCTTTCCCTTGGGCAGCACGTGGCGACGGCGTTCCCCGCGGGGGGCTATGGGACGGATCCGTTTCTCAACCAGGGCTACAAGCCGGGCGAGTTCTGGCCGCTGACGCTCACGCCCAAGCAGCGCCAGACCGTGGCGGCGTTGTGCGACGTGATCATCCCGGCGGATGCGAAATCGCCGAGTGCGTCGGCGGTGGGCGTGCACGATTTCATCGACGAATGGATCAGCGCGCCGTATCCGGCGCAGGTGAGCGATCGGGCGCTGATTCTGGAGGGCATCGAATGGCTCGAGGCCGAAACGCAGCGACGGTTCGGCATCGCTTTTGTGAATACGATTGCCCGGCAGAAACGGATGCTGTGCGACGACATCTGCCACGAGCCGGAGGCGAAGGAGGAATTCAAGCAGGCGGCGAAGTTCTTTGCGCGGTTCCGCGATCTGACGGCGGGTGGATTCTACACGACGCCGGCGGGCATGAAGGATGTCGGCTACATCGGCAACGTCCCGCTGGCGACGTTCGACGGGCCGCCGCCCGAATTGATCAAGCAGCTCGGGCTCGACGACGTTTGAGCGGCGTCGCGCGGCGAGCCGGAGACGCGCCCGTCGGGCTGTCGGTGCGCCGGAAGGATGACAGCGAAAGGGTTGGCGTCGCGATGGCGCGTGCGCACACTTGCCGTGTGAGCTTCCAGCGACACCTGCTCATCGACGGCGCCAATATTCTCCATGCGTGGCCGCAGTTGCGGGCGCTGTTGAAAACCGATCGTGACGCGGCGAGATCGCAACTCGCGCAGCGCGCGGCGGCGATTCACGACGTGGAGCAGGTGCGGGTAACGATCGTGCACGACGGGCGCGGTGAGGAGCTCGTGATCGAGCGGCCTTCGCAGCAGCCGACGTTTTCGGTCGTTTACACTCCGGCGTCGCTGACGGCGGACGACGTGATCGAGCAGATGGTCGCGAATGCAGCGGACGCGGGCGCGTGTGTGGTGGCGACCGAAGATCAAGCCGAACGCGAAACGGTCGCCGCCAGCGGAGCCGCGACGATGCGAGCGGAGGATTTGCGTGCGTGGATCGAGCGAGCGGAGGCGCGGCAGGCGGCGGCGATGAAGGCGCTGCAGCAAACGAACGAGCAGAAGTGGCGGCGATCATGAGCACGACGCGGAGCGACGGTGCGAACGGGGATTGGGGTGGCGCCGTGGCGGAGTTGCAGGGGTTGTATGGCCCGTTCACGTTTCCGGAAAAACTGCTGCAGAAGATCTGGCTCAAGGGCGATTTTGCGCGAGACCGCGCGACGACGGTCGACGGTGTGCCGGTTCGCGTGATTCACCCGGGAAAGTGGAATCTGCTGGGAGGACCGGATTTTCGCGGGGCGCGGCTGAAATGGGGTGACGGGCCGGAGGTGGTCGGCGACGTGGAGCTGCATCTGCACGCGGCGGACTGGGTGGCGCACGATCACGCCCGCGACCCGGCCTACGACGGAGTGGTGTTGCACGTGGTGCTCTTTCCTCCGCCGCCGGGTCATGTGACGCTCGGCGCAAACCATCGTGCGATCCCGGTGCTTTCGTTGCTGCCTTTGCTGCTGCACGATCTCGAGGAATACGCGACGGAAGAAGCGGTCGAGTTGCTGGCGAATCGGCCGGCGGCGCAGATCACGGAAAAACTCGCGCCGCTGGCGGGGGAGGAGCTGGACGCGTTGATCGAGCGTCACGCGGAGGCGAGGTGGCGGCAGAAGGTTCATTTTGCGCGCCTGCGGTTGCAGCGGCTGGGTTGGGAGGGGGCCTGTCATCACGCGGCGCTGGAGATCCTGGGCTATCGTTTCAATCGCGCGCCGATGCTGCGCGTGGCGGCGGCGCATCCACTGAACGCGTGGCGGGACGCGACGTTTTCGGCCGATGCGGCGTTCGCGGCGGAGCGGGAGGCGTGGAGCTTGCAGGGGCTGAGACCGGCGAATCATCCGCGGCGGCGGCTGGGCCAGTATGCGGCCTGGGTGCGGGTGCGGCCGGACTGGCCCGACCGGTTGAAGGATCACGGGGAGCGACGGCCGCGAATTGACGCGGGGAAGCCGGCGGGTGAAGCGCGGCGGCGGCATCGATTGACAGAGGTGCGCGGTGAATGGGTGGAGAGCATCTGTGGCGGGCACGTGGGCGGGACGCGTTTCGAGAATCTTGTGTGTGACGGATTTTTGCCGCTGTTGGCGGCACGCGGCGGGGAGTCGTTGCGCGAACTATGGCAGGTGTGGTTTACGGGGGATGTTCCGGCGATCTTGCCGCGTGCCTTGCGCGAACTCGGGGTGTTCGCAGGACGCGCGCGGCCGGCCTGCCACGGTGCTGTGCAAGGGCTGATTGGCTGGCTGCTTGAGCAGGAGCGGCACGCGCCGGATTCCGCGGGGCGCGGGGCTTGACATCATTTTGCGCCGGGGGGTAAGTTCACCAACTCTACAACACCACTTTTCAAGAAAGTGGGCCGTCCGGCCCGCTTTTTTTTTCTCAAAAAGCCAACCCTCGACCTATGAGCAGCGAAATTCTTTCAGTCCTCGAATACATGGAGAAGGAGAAGGGGATCCCGCGCGCGGACATGATCGCAACGATCGCGAACGCGTTGAAGACGGCGGCACAGAAGGGGGTTAACTCCGGCCAGGAGCTGAAGATCGATATCAACCCGAAGAACGGGCAGCTGCACGCGTGGTCGTTGCTCAAGGTGGTGGATTCGGTGAGCAATCCGAAGACGGAGATTCACGTGGAGCGTGCCCAGGCCGTGAAGCCCGGCGCGGTGATTGGCGAAGTGCTCGAAAAGGAAATCGATCCCTCGACGCTCGGACGCATCGCGGCGCAGACGGCGCGGCAGGCGGTGATGCAGCGGTTGCGGCAGTTCGAAAAGGACCGTATTTTCGACGACTTCAAAGACCAGGTGGGCAACATCGTCACGGGCACGGTGCGCCGCCGGGAGCGAAACGATCTCTACATCGATCTCGGCAAGGCGGAAGCCGTGATGCCGGGCAAGGAGCAGGTGCCGGGCGAGGAATACCAGCCGGGCGAGCGCATCCGCTGTTTGCTGTTGAACATCGAGAGCACGCCGCGCGGGCCGGAAATCATTCTTTCGCGCGGGAGCCCGCGCTTTGTGCGGCGGCTGTTCGAACTCGAAGTCACGGAAATTGCCGACGGCACGGTAAAGATCGAAGCGTTTGCCCGCGAGCCCGGCTATCGCACGAAGATCGCCGTCACAAGCAGCGATCCGAAGGTCGATCCGGTCGGCGCGTGCGTCGGCGCCCGCGGCGCGCGGGTGAAGACGATCGTCCGCGAACTGAACGGCGAGAAGATCGACATCATCCGCTACTTCCCGAGCCCGCGCGACATGGTGATCGAGGCGATGAAGCCGGCTGTGCCGCGCGACATCCTCATCGATGAAAAATCGCACCGCATCATGCTGAAGGTGGCTACCGACGATCTCGCGATCGCGATCGGCCGCAAGGGGCAGAACGCGCGGCTGACGTCGCGCCTGATCGGGTGGCGGCTTGACATCGAGGAATTTCGGGCTGTCGGTGACGACCCGCGCGGCAACGCGATCGCCTCCCTCGTGAAGGCGTTCTCGCTGGATGCCACGATCGCTGGCCGTCTGGTCGACATGGGCATCAATTCGCCCGCGGCTTTCGAAGGGGTGGAGGCGAACGACTTGGTCGACGCTGGGTTCACTCCGGAGGAAGCCTCCGACATTATCAGCCGGGTTGCCCCGCGATAACCCTTTCATTCAATCTCACTCTTACGAACTAGTCTGATACCTGATGAGCCTCCGCATTCACGAACTCGCCAAACGCCACAACATGGAGGGCAAGGACATGCTGGCCTTGCTCAAGAAGCGAGGCTACGTCTCTGCGGACACCAAGTCGGTTTCGAGCACCGTCGCGAACATCTACATCGAAGAGCTCGAGAAGGAGTTCGCGGCCGCCAAGGCCGTCGCCGCGGAGTCCGCACCCTCGGACGCGGCGAACGCCACCGCTCACGAGCCCGCCGCTCCGGCGACCGCGGTCGCCAATGAGGACGATACGCCGAAAGTTCGCCTGCCAGCCGGGGCGTTCGTGAAGACCAAGGAAGACGTTGAGCGCGAGAAGGAGGCTGCCGCTGCGGCCAAAATCGCGGCCGCGAAAGCCGCCGCGGCGGCTGCATCGCCTGTGCTTACGCCGGCTCCGGTGAGTCGTCCTACTGCGGTTGTCGCTCCTCCGCGCGCGCCCGTTTCCGCACCGCCGCCTCCGCCCCCGATGCGGACTGCGCCGCAACCGGTTTCCGCGCCCAAAACGCCGCCGCCGACACCCGCCGCGCCCGTGTCGTCGCCACGTCCGCTTTCGCCTCCTCCTCCTTCGACGCCGCCTGCGCCGCCGGCACCGCCCGCGATTCGTCCAGCCGCTGCCGTGTCGGCGCCGGCCTCGGCCCCGCTACCGCCTCGCATGCCCAGCAGCGGACCGGTGCTGCCGCCGCCGATTCCGAGCACGGCGACCGTGTCGGCTGCAGCCGCGCCGCCGACCGTCACCCAGCAGGGGGATGCCAAGATTATTCACATCAAGCCGCCGATCGTCGTCCGGGATTTCGCGACGGCGCTCGGGTTGAAACCGTTTCGGCTGATTTCCGAGCTGAACCAAGCGGGCGGTTTTGCGTCGATGAATTCCAACATCGACGAAGCGGTGGCGATCAAAGTCGCGGAAAAGCACGGCTTTCTGCTCGAGATCAAGCACCGCGGTGACGCCGCGGCGCAGCAGGCGCAGAAGGAGAAGAAGGAAAAGAAAGCGGAGGAGGACGAGTCGAAGTTCCTGCAACCCCGTCCGCCGGTCGTGTGCATTCTCGGCCATGTCGACCACGGCAAGACCTCGCTGCTCGACGCCATTCGCAAGGCCAACGTCGCAGCGGGCGAGGCCGGCGGAATCACGCAGCACATCGGCGCTTATCAGATCGAGTTCAACAGCCGGAAGCTCACGTTCCTGGACACCCCGGGCCACGCCGCCTTTTCGAAAATGCGCGCCCGCGGCGCCGAGGTGACCGACATCGCGGTGCTGGTGGTCGCGGCGGATGACGGCTTCATGCCGCAGACCGACGAAGCGTTGAAGCACGCGCAGAATGCGAAAGTGGCGCTGATCGTCGCGGTCAACAAAATGGACGTGAAGGGCGCCAACCTCGACCAGGTGAAAGCCCAGATGCAGCAGCGCAACATCGCGCCGGAAGACTGGGGCGGGGAGACGATCACCGTGCCGGTTGCCGCCATCAAGGGGCAGGGCATCGACAATCTGCTGGAAATGATCCTGCTGCAGGCGGACGTGCTCGAGCTAAAAGCCAATCCGAAGGCGGAGGCGAGCGGCGTCATCATCGAATCGCAGGTCGACGTTGGCCGCGGGCCGCTGGCGACCGTGATCGTGCAGCGGGGGACGCTGAAAGTCGGCGACGCGCTGGTGTGCGGACCGCACTTCGCCCGCGTGCGTGCGATGTTCAACGAGAAGGGCGAGAATTTGAAGGAAGCTCTGCCCGCGACGCCGGTTCGCGTGATCGGCTGGTCCGGCACGCCGGACAGCGGGGCGACGTTTCGCGCGGTGAAGAATCCCCGCGAAGCGGAAAAGCTCGCGGAGGAGGAGCAACATCGGTTGCGCAAGGTTGCGACCACGAGCGATGCGGCGCCCAAGGAAGTGTCGGTCGAACAACTGTTCGCGAACATCGCCGCCACGCAGGCCAAGACGCTCAAGCTCATCATCAAGACCGACGTGTTCGGCTCGTCGGAAGCGGTGCGCTCGATTCTCGATGGCATCAAGAGCTCGAAGGTTTCGCTGGAGATCGTTTCGACCGATGTCGGCCTGGTCACGAAAAACGACGTGCTCATGGCGAGCGCCTCAGGCGCGGTTGTCATCGGCTTCAACACGAAGCTGGAAAATGGCGTGACTCCGCTCGCCAAGCACCATGGCGTCCGGGTGGAGACCTATTCGATCATTTACGAACTCGGCGACAAAGTCCGTGAGATGATGGCCGACATGCTCGAGCCGGATCTCAAGGAAACGAAGACCGGTGCGGCGGAAGTGCGGCAGGTGTTTCCGCTCGCGAAGGGTTTTGTGGCGGGCTGTCTCGTCACCGAAGGCAAGATCACCCGCAACGCGTCGGCGCGTCTGCGGCGGGGTCGCGAGATCGTCCACGAAGGCAAGATCGGCACGCTCAAGCGTTTCAAGGACGATGCCAACGAAGTGCGCGCCGGGCTCGAGTGCGGCATCAAGCTCGACGACTTCAACGGTTATCAGACCGGCGACGTCATCGAGGTCTACGAAATCCAGAAAGTCCGGGCATCGCTCTAGCGAATTGCCGGGTTGCCAATGGCAGATTTCCGAATCGCTGTTGGCGGGTCGGCGATGCCTTCTTGGAAACGGCCATGAGCAATAGAACCCTTCGCGTCAACGTGCTGATTCAGCGCGAGCTGAGCGACATCCTGCGCAAGCGCTACCAGAGCGAGGCGACGGTGATCACGATCACGGAAGTGCGGGTCGCGCCGGATCTGCGCGACGCGCGGGTGTTCGTGTCGGTGGTCGGGTCGAAAGAGGAGCAGGACGAAAAACTCCGCTGGCTCCGGGGCAAGGCGCGGGACATCCGCGAAGAGCTGAGCCGGCGGATCGTGCTGAAGTATTTGCCGCGATTCGACTACGTGGCGGACCATGCGCCGGAGCACGGTGCGCGCATCCTCGAGGTGCTCGAAGAAATCGAGCAGAAGGAGGGGCGCTGGGAGGACGAGCCTCGGAAGGAAGCGGAGGACCAATAATCTTGGAAACGTTTTACCCGGAGTTGTCGGCGCGTTTCGCGCAGTTGCTGGAGCGGATCCGCGGTCGGAAGGTGGCGGTGATCGGCCATGCGCGGCCGGACGGCGATTGCATTGGTTCCCAAATCGCGCTGGCGCGCGTGCTGCAGGCCCGCGGCCACGAAGTGACCTGCGTCAACAGCGACATCGTGCCACGGCGACTCCAGTTTTTGGTTACAGGGATGACGTTCGTGCGGACCGACGAGGTGTTGAAGGATCCGACGGATTACGCGGCGGTGTTCGTCGATTGCGCGGACCATGCGCGCGCGGGCGACCGGCTGAAGCTGCGGTTTCCGGCGCCGGTGGCGAACATCGATCATCATCTGTCCAATGTCGGCTACGCGGAGTTCAACCTCATCGACAGCGCGTCGGCGGCGACCTGCGAGATTCTGGCGGGGTTGTTTTTCGACAACCGGCTGCCGGTCGATGCCCAAGCGGCGCAAGGGTTGTATACGGGCATTCTCACGGACACCGGGCAGTTTCGCTTCACCTCGACGACGCGGCGGACCTTCCTGCTGGCGGCGGAATTGATGGCGCGCGGGGCGAAGCCGACCGAGGCCGGGTTCGAACTCTACGAGCGCGAGACGACCGGCAAGCTGCAGCTGTTGCAGCGCTTCCTCTCGTCGCTGGCGATGGAGTGCGACGGCCGGGTTTGCATTGGCACGCTGCCAAACGGCGTGTTCGAGCAGACGGGTTCGAATGCGGAGGACACGGAGGGCCTGGTCGATTACGCGCGCTGCATCGACGGGGTGGACGTAGGCGCGTTGATCGAGGAGCGGCCCGATGGTTCGGTGAAGGCGAGCCTGCGGGCAAAGGATCCGGCGTTTCGGCTGGATCGCGTGGCGGCGCAGTTCAACGGCGGCGGGCATGCATGCGCGGCGGGATTGACGGTGAAGCCGGCGGGCGCGGCGGATTTCCGGGCACGACTGGTGGCGGCGCTCGCGGCGCAGATTGCGTCGGTCGACGCGAATCGAAAGGCATTCACGGCATGATGCTGCAGCGAAAAGAATTCGATGGTGTGTTGCTCGTCGACAAACCGGGCGCCCACACGTCGCACGACGTCGTGGCGCGGCTGCGGCGGAAGTTGAACATGAAGCGTATCGGCCACGCCGGGACACTCGATCCGATGGCGACCGGGCTGATGATCCTGCTGGTCGGCAAGGCGACGAAGATTTCGCAATACCTGATCAGCCTCGACAAGGAATACGAAGGCACGATCGAGCTGGGCAAAGTCACGGACTCGCAGGATGCGGATGGCGAAGTGCTCGAGACGCGGCCGGTGCCGGAGCTAAGCGAGGCGCAGGTCCGCGCGGCGCTGGCGGGATTTCTGGGCGATCAATACCAGACCCCGCCGATGTATTCGGCGATCAAGATCGATGGCGTGCCGCTCTACAAAAGCGCGCGCAAAGGCGTGGAGGTGGATCGGGAGCCGCGTTTCGTTCGCGTGATGAGTTTCGAGCTGACCGGCTTCGTGTCGCCCCGGATCGATTTCAAGCTGCGCTGCAGCAAGGGCACGTATGTGCGGACGATCGCGCATGACCTGGGCCAGCGGCTCGGTTGCGGGGCGCATCTCGCGGCCCTGCGACGCACGGCGACGGACAAGTTCAACGTGTCGCAGGCGCTGACCATCGAGCAGATCGAGGCGATGCCGTTGACGGAACTGGAGAAACGCCTGATTCCCGTGCACCAGGCGGTGCCGAGCGTTGTGGCGTGAGGAGAATCGGAGAACGCCGGTCGTGGAACGCCGCATCCGCGCGACAATGAAAATTCCGGTCGAGTTCGATGGCGTGGAAAGCGGGGCGCTGCCGACGCGGCCGGTGCATCTGGCGATCGGGATTTTCGACGGGGTTCATCTTGGGCATCGCGCGGTGATCGAAGCGGCGGTGTTTTCGGCGCAGCGCAGCGGCGGCGTGGCGGCGGTGCTGACGTTTGCACCTCATCCGAGCGTGTTGCTGCGGCCGGAGCAACCGACGCGAATGATCATGGATCGCGGCACGAAGGCGCGGGTGCTGGGCGGTCTCGGGGTGGAGTGCGTCGTGACGCAGCCGTTCACGCCGGAGTTTGCGCAAATCTCGGCACGGGAATTTTTGCCGTGGTTGAAGCAGCGGTGGCCGAGTGTGGCGGGCGTGTATGTGGGCGAGAACTGGCGGTTCGGGCGAGGGAGGGACGGCGATATTGCGCTGCTGGTGACGGAGGGGAAAAAGCTGGGGTTGACGGTGTTTAGCGCGCCGCGGGTAAGGCTCGACGGCGAACCGATCAGCAGTTCGCGGATTCGCGGCGCGATCGAAGCGGGGGAGATTGCGGCGGCGAATGCGATGCTGGGGCAGGCGTATTCGTGCGAGGGGGTGGTGACGCCCGGCAAGCGCTTGGGGCGGGCGATTGGATTTCCGACGCTGAATGTCGTGTGGTCACCGGACCTGCGGCCTCGATTTGGGGTGTATGCCGTGAAGGTGGCGGGAACGAAGCCTGCGGAAAAATTGCCAGGTGTGGCAAATTACGGGCTGCGGCCGACGGTGGAGAATACGACGGAACCTCGGTTGGAAGTGCATGTGCTGGCGGAGTGTCCTTATGGAGAAGGCGACCGCGTCGTCGTCGAGTGGCTGGATTTCATCCGGCCAGAGCAGCGATTCGCGAACGTGGACGCGTTGCGCGCGCAGATTTCCAAGGACCGAGACGAGGCGGCTCGCTGGCTCGGCAAGCGGGACGAGGGGCGCAGCTGACCGTTCCCAAAAATACGAAAGCCCCTCGGGCGGAGGGGCTTCGAATGGTGGACCTTACTGGACTCGAACCAGTGACCTTTTCCATGTCAAGGAAACGCTCTAACCAACTGAGCTAAAGGTCCGACTAAACGGGTCGGGGAGTAAGCACGAGGCTGGCGCGGTTGGGCAAGGAAATTTCTGCCCGTGTTTTCGCAAGGGAGATTTGGTTTTGGCGGGGCGGCAAAGCGAGGCGCGCGGGTGCAGGATTCGTTGGTGCGGGCTTGAGTCGCGGAGGCCAGCGGGACTCACTCGGGCGCCCTATGCTTCAGTCGCTGCGCATCCGAAATCTGGCTCTGCTCGAGGAAGTGTCGCTCGATTTCGAGGCGGGATTCACGGCGGTGACGGGTGAGACGGGAGCGGGCAAGAGCATCCTGCTGGGGGCGCTGAGCCTGCTGGCGGGCGAGCGGGCGGACAAGACGATCATCCGCCAGGGCGCGTCGGCGGTGGAGGCGGAGGCGAGTCTGTTTTTCGAAGACACGGCAGAAATCGATGCGCTGCTGGAGGAACTCGACCTGCCGCGGTGCGAAGAGGGCGTGTTAATTCTGAAACGGAGCCTGCCGCGTGAGAAGGCGCCGAAGATCACGGTGAACGGCGGCCTGACGACGCTGTCCGCGCTGCAGCGGGTCGGGGAGCGCTGGGTGGATTTTCACGGACCGAGCGAGCCGCGGCGGTTGTTGAAGGAAAGCTGTCAGCTGGACCTGCTGGATTCGTTTGCGCGGGCGAACGACGCACGGACGGCGTATCGGAAAAGCTACGACGCGTGGCGCGAGCTGGCAGCGGAGCGCGAGCGGATTGCGCGGGAGACGAAGCTGTCGCCGGATCAGATCGAATTTCTCGAGCGTCAGCTCGCGCAGATCGACGAGTTGGATTTGACCGAGGAAGCGATCGAGGCGCTCGAGCGGGATTTCGCGCGGATGAGCCGCGCGCAGGAATTGATAGAGTTGACCCAGGCGATCGAGGGCGGGCTGGCGGGGGACGAAGGCGTGCAGGCGCGGGTGGCGGGATTGTTGCGCGAGGCGCGCCATGTGGAGAGCATCGATGCGGCGAGCAAGTCGCTGGCGGACCGGCTGGCGTCGGTGGCGGTGGAGATCAACGATCTGGCGGCGGAGTTCTCGGCGTTGAGCCAGGAGTTGCAGTTCGATCCCGAGCAGGCCGAGCAGCTGGCGGCGCGGATGAACACGTGGCTGGAGTTGAAGCGACGGCACGGAAGCGATCTGGTTGCGGTGATCGCGGCGCGCGACGAGATGCGGAGGCGTTTGGAAATCCAGGGCGATCTGGAAGGCGCGCTTGGCCGGCTGGAGAAACAGATCGCGGAGGCGGAGCGCGCGGCGAAGAAGGAAGCGCAGGCGCTGCGGGCGCGGCGCGAGAAGGCGGCGAAGGAGCTGGCGAAAGTCGCGGCGAAGAGCATTGCGCAGCTCGGATTCAAGAAGGCGGATTTTCAGGTGAAGATCGTGCCGCTGGAGGCGTTGGGGCCGACGGGCGATTGCGGGGCGGAGTTTTTGTTCTCGCCCAACGTAGGCGAGGCGCCGCTGCCGTTGAATCGCGTGGCATCGAGCGGCGAGCTGGCGCGGGTGATGCTGGCGTTGAAGGCGGTGCTGGCGGATTTGGACGACGTGCCGCTGCTGGTGTTCGATGAAGTCGACGCCAACGTGGGCGGGGAGATCGGACGGGTCGTCGGAGAAAAAATGTCGGAGATCGCGAAAGGTCATCAGGTGCTCTGCGTGACCCACCTGCCGCAGGTGGCGGCCCAGGCGACCTGCCATTTGGTGGTCACGAAGGATCAGTCGAAAGATCGCGCGGTGGTGACGATCGAGCCGATCCAGGCGACGCGGAAGGCGCGCGTGGGCGAGCTGGCGCGCATGCTGGGTGACCGCAACGCGAAGAGCGCGATCGCGCATGCGGAGGAGTTGTTGGGGAAGTAGGATCGTTGGACGAAGAGGTGTTTGCGCGGGCGGAGGAAACGGCCACGTTGGCGCGCATGAAACTTACCCCGAAGAAGATGTTGGCCGTCGCGGCGGCTGCGGCGATGGCGGCGATGGCGAGTGCGGCGGAGCCGGTGCGCGTGCTGTATTTCACGAAGTCATCCGGCTTCGAGCACAGCGTGATCAAGTGGGAAGGCGGGCAGCGCAGTTATTCGGAGCGGGTGCTGGAGAAGCTGGGCGGGAAGGGCGATTTCGCGTTCACTTTCAGCAAGGACGGGAGCTTGTTTTCGCCGGAGTATCTGAAGGGGTTCGACGTGGTGATGTTTTACACGAGCGGACATCTGGAGAGCGTCGGGACGGACGGGCATCCGGCGATGTCGGCGGAGGGAAAACAAGCGCTGCTGGACTGGGTGAAGGCGGGCGGCGGGTTCGTGGGGCTGCACAGCTGCAGCGACACGTTTCACACGGGCGAATCGGGCGGTGGTAACAATCCGAAGCGCAAGCAGCGGTATCGGCTTTATGGGGACAAGGCGGACGAGTTCGTGAAGCTGCTCGGCGGGGAATTCATCCGGCATGGCCCGCAGCAGGTGGCGACGGCGCGTGTGGTGTCGCCGACGTTTCCCGGATTCGAGAAGCTGGGCGGCGAACTGCGCGTGAAGGAGGAGTGGTATACGTTGAAGGAGTTCGCGCCGAATCTGCACGTGCTGCTCGTGCTGGAGACCGAGGGGATGGAAGGCGGCGATTACCGGCGGCCGCCGTTTCCGCTCGCGTGGGCGAGGAAGCACGGCGAGGGGCGTGTGGCGTATAACGCGATGGGGCACCGCGACGACGTGTGGGACAGCGAGGCGTTTCAGGCGATGCTGGCCGGATCGATGAAATGGGCGGCGGGGCGCGTCGAGGCGGACGTGAAACCGAATCTGGAAAAGGTGGCGCCGAAGCACGCGACGTTGCAGCCGGTGCCGGACGAGGTGAAGCAGTAGAACGCCGGGTGGGCGGCGCGAGCGACGCGCCGCCTATTTTCAGCTCAACACTTCAACGTGTTCAGGCTGGGAAGGCGCAGGGGTTGTTTTGAAACTGCGCCATTTGGCGAGCGGGACGAGCGCGACCGCGATGAGGACGAGCTGGCTGAGGACGAAGCCGGTGAGGGCGACGAAGGCGGCGTCGGTGAAGCCGTAGCTGTGGAGACCGACGCCGAGCATGTTCGTGCCGAACCAGCTCCAGCTCGTGATGATGTTGCCGCCGATGGCGAGGCACATGAGACCGCGCTGACGGATCATGCCGCCCCAACGCGCGTGCAGGATGACGGCGTTCCAGATCACGATCATGAGCGCGCCGTTTTCCTTCGGATCCCAACCCCAGAAGCGACCCCAGGATTGATCGGCCCAGATGCCACCGAGGACGGTGCCGGCGAAGCTGAAGAGCGTCGCGAAGCAGATGATGCCGTAGACCATGCGCGCGAGGGAATCGGCTGTGGCGCGGTCGAGGGAGCGGGTGAGCACGCCGCGCAGGATGTAGATGATCGCGAGAAAACCGGCGAGGAAAGTGGCGGAGTAGCCGGCGGTAACGACGACCACGTGCGTGGCGAGCCAGAAGTTGGAATCGAGGACGGCGCGCATCATCTCGAGCGTGTCGCCGCCGAGCGAGAGGTGGTGCGCGATGAGGAGTGTGGCGAAACCGACGACGCCGGCGGCGACGCTGCCGACGGCGTTCTTGTAGATGGCCTCGAGGATCAGGCAGAGGCCGACGGCGCCCCAGCCGACGAAAAGGGCGGACGAGTAGAGATTGGTGACGGGCGGACGGCCTTCGAGCCACATGCGCATCCCGATGCCGATGGTGGAAAGGATCCAGGCGACGGCGATGAACCAGAACGCGGAGCGGCCGAGGACGTCGGGGTATTTGAGCCAGGAGAAGATCGCGATGAAGAAGGCGACAATGTAGAGCGACATGCTCGTGTAGAACGGCTGCGCGGAATTGAAGCGGGTTTCGGCGATGGTCTTGTCGAGGGTGGTGGGAAAGTTCTTGTCGAGTTGCTGGCGGTAGAGGCGGACGATTTCGTTGAAGTTTTTCGCGTCGTTGTTGCGCCAGGTGCGGGCGAGGCCGGCGTAGGTAAGGACGTAAGGATTTACGCGGCCGGTCTGGAAGGATTCGACGAGCGCGGTGCCGGCGTTTTTCCAGCCGTTGATATCGGATTCGCCGGAGGCGGGCGGGATGGCGAGGAGCGAGCCGGCTTCGCTGAGGCGGACGAAGCTGTGGCCGAAATCGATCATCTGCGCGGCGGCGGCTTCATCGTGCGGCTCGTTGGCCTGTTTGGCGCGAACGGCGGCGACGCCGGCTTCGACGGTGTCCTGGAAGCGCGAGAGATCGGCGAGGAAGTTTTCGCTCTCGGGCGGGACGAAGCTCAGGCGGAGCTGCTGGTAGAGGACGAGGTTGGAATGAAGCTGGATGACGGCTTTTTGAAACGGGCTGCGCACGGGTGCTTCGACGGGGCCGGCGAGGCGGGCTTGTTCGTCGATGGTGCGGAAGTGGGGCTCGAGATCGTTGTAGGAGAGCCGGCGGTGGCGGCTGGGGAGGAAGCCGAGGACAGCAAAGAATTTCTTCGTGGCCGAGGTGTATTCGATGCGGAGGTTTTCCTCGGTTTTGCCGAGGAGGTTGAGGAGTTCGACGTTGTCGATCGCGAAGGTCGGATAGGCGTCGGCTTTTTCGGAATTAAAGGTGACGTCGAGCAGCCATTCGGCGGGCGAGTTGACGAGCGGACCGCTCTGTTCGGGCGAGCTGACGCGCTGGCGGCCCTGCAGAACGAGGAGGGAGGTGCGCGCGATGGTGTCGAGGGGCTTCACGCGGCCGTTGGTGACGGACGGGAGCTGGCTAAAGCCGACGATGTCGAAGTCGGTTTTGTTGCCCGGCGGACGCAACGTGGAGGCGACCCAGACGAGAGCGAGGGCGAGGGCGAGGAAGGGGAGGAAACGTTTCATGTGTTTTACACGAAGATCGCGAAGGACGCGAAGGAGCTACAGTTGATCGGCACCGCCCAGAATTAGGCGGGTTATGCCGTTTTTGAGCATGGGCTCGCGGTAGTTGATGAGGAGGCCGATCGGGGCATTGAGCAGCTTCATGTAGGAGAGGAGCTGTGCTTTGTGGATGGGCAAGATGGTTTCAACGACCTTGTTCTCGATGACAACGCACTGCTCGGCGAAGACGTCCACTCTCAGCGGCTCTTCGAACACGAGTCCTTTGTATTCGATTTCCACCAAGAGCTGATTCACGGCAGCAATCCCGAGCAGATGCAGCTCACGCATGAGACATCGTTCGTAGATACTTTCAATGAGACCGGGCCCTTTGTGACGATGAACCTCGATGGCGGCTCCGATCAGCCGATAAGAAAGAGCGTCGGCTTTGAGATAGAGCGGATGCACGGCTGGTCTTCGCGGGCTTTGCGATCTTGGTGTAAGCTAGATTCGTCGGCGGAAGAAGGCGGTGAGGTGGAGGGCGAATTGGCCGAGGAGGCCGACGGTCATCATCGTGCAGGCGATGTAAGGGATCAGCCAACTGGGGTTGCGGACGACCTGCAGCGTGCTCGCGCCGCGGGCGCTATCCATCTGATATTGGTAAAACGTCAGGCCGCCGAAGCGCAGCGGGTTGTTCATGTAGATCAGGACCTCGCGGTCGTCGCGTCCGTCGGGCGTGGTGATGTGCACGCGGCTGGAAAAGTTTTTCGGGATTTCGGTGCCGACGTAGACGTCGTGGGTGACCTTCTGCAGCGTGAGCGCGAAAGGTTTGTAGTTGCGTTCGAAGCGGAGGCCGATGCGCCAGGTGCGGCCGGCGTATTCGATTTTTTGCGACACGGGCAGGATCGTCGAAACGGCCCAGGTGCCGAGGGAGCCCTCGGGCCCGATCAGTTCGAGGACGGCGGCAGGGGCGTTGCGTTCGTCCTGCTTGTAGGTGATCGGGACGGGGGCGAGGACGAGGCGCGGGCCGACGCCCTGGGTGGCGGCGGGCGGCGTGCCGGCGGGGGTGTTGGCGTGGAGCTGAAGGACGGCGTTGGGATAATACTCGCGGGTGACGACGCGGAACGGAAGTTTCGGGTGCTGAATCTCGTCGCGATCCGCGAGGACGGGCTCGGGGATGGCGACGACGTCGTCGAACTTCGGGTCGGTGGTTTCGACGATGGCGAGCTCGTTGGCGCGGAAGCTCTCGGAGTAGTTCTTCGTTTCTCCTTCGACGAGGCGCATCTGGAAGTCCTCCTGCCAGAGGCCGCTGAAGAGTTCGCCGAGGAGCAGAAGGATGAGGCCGATGTGCGTGAGGAAGATGCCGGCTTTGCGCCAGGTGAACTTGAAGCGGTAGATGTGCGCGGCGACGAGGTTGACGAGGAGAAAGCCGCCAATGAGGTAGCCGCCGGGGAAAACGGGAATCGGGATGTCGCCGACACGCCAGAGAACGAAGAGGGAGCGGAAGTATTTTTCCTGCACGGCCCAGATGCCGAGGTTCACCTGGTCGAGGGTCGCGGCGAAGACGAGGATCAGCGACAGGACGAGCAGGACGACGGTCAGGCGGAGCGAGACGAAGAAGTCGCGGAATTGGCGGACGGTGTCGTTCATTGCGTGGCGTTCGCGGGCGGCTGGAGCGTGTGCAGGAAAGTGCGAAAGGCGTCGCGCTCGGCGGCGACGACGGCGTCGGGTCCCATGAGTTTGACGAACCACGTGGCGTTGCCGAGCGGCACGATGGCGCCAGTGATGCGCTGAGGGGGATTGGACGCGGTGTTGGCGAAATCGACGAACGTGATGTGCAGGCCGTTGGCGTCGATGTGTTCGGTTTGGGTGGCGAGATCGGACTCGGCGATTGGCGGGAGGGAGATCTGGCCGCGCCAGCGATTGATGTTGGCGAGGTCGCCGCCGACGTTGCCGGGGAAGGCGGTGACGGAGAGGTCGGCTTCGGCGCCATCGGCCCCAACGATGGCATAGCTGCCCTTGCGCATGGCTGAGGCGGGTTTCGGTTTCCAGTGGGCGGGGGCGGTCCAGGAGAGGTCGTTGCCGGAGGCGGTGGGCACGGCGGTGTTGGCCATGGATGGATCGACGCCGCCGGACGCGGGAGCGCCGGGCGTCGGACGCGGTGACGCGGGAATGTCGCCGGTGAGAACGGGAGGGAGCGGCTCGGGCGTTTCTTTCGGGACGCGATAGCTGGCGATCTTCGCGTCGCGACAGCCAGTCAGCAGGAGCAGCGGGAGGATCACGAGGGGAACGATTCGGCGGCGCATGAAGGGGTAGGAATCAGGCTTTCCGGGGGGAAACTGCAAACCAAACCGCCCGGGTGGAGCCGGCGCTGTCGGAATCGTTACGAAAGTCCTTTCGCGGTGGATCGGGGGAACGTGTTGCGTCCGGGCATATCCCCGGGGCCGTGCGGCGCTTCAGGCGCGGCGGGCCGGTCAGCTTCTCCCTTCCCCATGAAAACATCCCTGCTGAAATGTTGGTTGGTTATCGGTATCTCGTTTGCGGCTCTGGCTGCGAGCGCGCACGCGCAAGTCGTCGAGTTCCGCGCGACGATCAATGCTGCCCAGGAAACGACGGCGAGCACCTCTCCGGCCACGGGCTGGGCCGTGCTGCTCTACGATGTGGCGACGAACCGTTTCGATCTGACGCTGCAGATCGACAATCTGGCGAACACGATCACGGCGTCGCATATCCACGAAGCACCCGCGGGCACGGCGGGGCCGGTCGTGACGAATCTCGGCGCGGATATTTTCTATGCGCGCGAGGGGTCGACGGTGAGAGGCAGCTTTTCGGGCGTGGCGCACGGCGGCGCAGCGCTGACGTTGCTGCAGAATGGCGCGTATTTGAATTTTCATTC
This sequence comes from Verrucomicrobiota bacterium, assembly GCA_023430565.1. GTDB lineage: Bacteria > Verrucomicrobiota > Verrucomicrobiia > Opitutales > Opitutaceae > Opitutus. Next base: position 7,821 of record JAEZAD010000115.1, on the reverse strand, counting down.
CGCGGCGTTTCCCGGTGGGGAGGTGCGCGGGCAGTTGATTGCGCAGCCGAAACGGCTGGTGGCGGTGCTCAACGCCGCGCAGGAGGTGCCGGCGACGGCGTCCGAGGCTTATGGCGCCGCTTACATCAGCTACAATCCGGGGACGAACAAGATCACGACGCGCATCAATCTCTACAACTTCACGAACACCCTGACGAACTCGCACTATCACCAGGCGCCGCGCGGCACGAGTGGCGGGGTGGTGCATGGGCTGGGCGGGGCGGGCGTCTATACGCAGACGGGGACGTCGTATGGCGCGGTGTTTGCAGATCAGACTTACGGCGGCGATCCGGTCCAACTGCTGACGGGCGGCGCTTATCTCAACATGCACAGCAACGTGAATGCGCCGGGTGAGATTCGAGGGCAGGTGATGGTGAGCGACGAGTTGGAAGTGCCGCGGCTGGTGGCGCTGGCAGCGCGCGGGTTCGTGGGCACGGGCGATCAGGTGTTGATCAATGGATTCGTGATCGCCGGCAACGAGCCGGTGCGGGTGCTCGTGACCGCGCGGGGGCCGTCGCTGACGGCGGCGGGCGTGGCGGGGGCGCTGGGAAATCCGATGATCGCGCTGCACGACGGGAAAGGCCGTCGGCTCGTCGAGAACGACGATTTTGCGAGCGGGTTCTCGGCGGGCGATCTGGCGTCGACGGGTTTCGCGCCGTCGGACGGCAACGAAGCGGCGTTGCTGCTCGTGTTGCCGCCGGGAGTTTACTCGACGGTGGTGAGCGGATCGGGCGGAAGCACGGGGGTGGCGTTGACGGAGGTTTATGAAGTGCGGGCGGACTCGATGAGTGCGACGCTGGCTGCGACGGAAGCGACGTGGTCCGAACGCCGGACGATGCGGGTCCCGGCGCTGGCGCAAGGAACGCAGGATTCGCCCGGTTCGCGCTCGATCGAACTATGCGCTGGCGTGCCGCTGTTGGCGGCAATGCCGGTGGCGCGCGCAATGGGGCGTTAAGGCGGTGGATTGTTGGAGAGGCCGGCGCCGGCTGGCCTGTGCACGGCAGCGTGAGGCGGAGCGCGAACTCCGCCTCACTTTTTGGGCGGAGTCGTTTTGTTTTGTTTCCGGCGGAGCGGAGGGGCATGGTCCGACCCATGATGTTTGCGCCGTTGGGAGACGCCGCGGTGGTGGTCACGCTGGGACGCAACATCGACAATGCGACGATGCTGCGGGTGAAGTCGCTCGTGCGCTCGCTGGCGCGGGCGCGTCCGGCGGGGGTGATCGATGTGGTGCCGGCTTACGCGACGGTGTCGGTGTATTACGATCTCGCGGCGTTCGGATCGGACGGGAGGCCGGCGTTCGAGCAGGTGTGCGCGCTGATCGCGAATTATGCGGAGAAAGCGGAGCACGCGTGGCCGGATGTGGTGCCGGCAAAACTCGCGCGCGATCACGAGGGCGTGGCGGAAGCGATGGTGGAGATACCGGTGTGTTACGGAGGCGAATGCGGGCCGGATCTGGATGAGGTGGCGAGACACTGTGGACTCGCGGCGGGCGAGGTGGCGGCGCTGCACAGTGGCGCGGACTACGTGGTGCACGCGCTGGGTTTCACGCCGGGGTTTCCGTATTTGGGTGGATTGCCGGCGAAGCTACGCACGCCGCGTCGGCCGACGCCGCGGACGCGCGTGCCGGCAGGCTCGGTGGGGATCGGTTGGACGCAGACGGGTATTTATCCTTTGGAGACGCCGGGAGGGTGGCAGTTGATCGGGCGGACGCCGCTGGCGCTGTTTCGCGCCGAGCGGAATCCGCCGGCGGTTTTGCGGGTGGGCGATCGGGTGAAATTTCGGGCCATCAGCGCGAAGGAGTTTTCCGAATGGAAATGAGGATCGTTCGCGCGGGGATCTTGACGACCGTGCAGGATCTCGGCCGTCGGGGATGTCGACACATGGGAGTGCCCGCGAGTGGCGCGATGGATGCGGTGGGGCTGAGGGTCGCGAACGCGTTGGTGGGAAATCCCGAGCAGGCGGCTGCGCTCGAATTCACGCTGGTCGGACCGGAAGTGGAGTTTTCGGAGGAGACGTGGGTGGCGTTGGGCGGAGCGGAGTGCGAGGGAATGGCGGCGTGGGAGCCGCGGCGGGTGAGTGCGGGTGAGCGGTTGAAGATCGGACCGTGCGTGAAAGGGTGTCGCGGTTATCTCGCCGTGGCCGGAGGAATCGTTGTGACGCCGGTGCTGGGGAGTCGGAGCACGTATTTGCGGGGGCGTTTCGGCGGGCTGGAGGGGCGGGCGCTGGCGGAGGGCGATGTGCTGCCGGTGGGTGCGGACGGGGCCGGGCGGCGGGCGCGGTGGGCGGAACGCGCGGTGCGCGGGTGGCGAATCGATCCGCGGGTGCTGCCGGCGTATTCGAGCGAACCGACGGTGCGGGTGATTCTCGGGGCGCAGGCGGCGGATTTCGGCGCGGCGCTGTTGGAGGCGACGTTCAAGGTGTCGGCGCAGTCGGATCGGATGGGGTTTCGGCTGCAGGGCCCGAGGCTGGAGCGGGGTTGGGCGGAGGAACTGGTGTCGTCGGCGGTGAGTCCGGGGACGGTGCAAGTGCCGCCGGACGGACAGCCGGTGTTGCTGATGGCGGATGCGCAGACGATCGGGGGGTATCCGCAAGCGGCGCATGTGATCGGGGTCGATTTGCCGCTGGTCGCGCAGGTGCGTCCGGGCGATGGAATTCGTTTTACCGAGGTGGCGCTCGACGAGGCGCATCGGCTGGCGCTGGTGCGCGAGAAGCAGCTGGCGATCCTGCACGAAGGGCTGGCGCAGAAGCTCGGGTGAAGGCGAGGGGATCGATACGAATGACACGGATCGATTTGAACTGCGATGTCGGGGAAGGGATGGGGAACGATGCGGCGATCATGCCGTGGATCACGTCGGCGAATATCGCGTGCGGGGCGCACGCGGGCGATGAGGCGACGATGCGCGAGACGGTGGCGCTGGCGCGGGCGTTCGGGGTGAGCGTGGGGGCGCATCCGGGGTTTGCGGACCGCGCGAATTTTGGGCGGAAGGAGATCGCGCTGACGCCGCAGGAGATCGAACGACTCGTGACGAAGCAGGTGGCGGCGCTATGCGGGATGGCGGACGTGCGGCATGTGAAACCGCATGGCGCGCTGTATAATCTGGCGGCGCGGGAGTGGGTGGTGGCGGAGGCGATTGCGCGGGCAGTGCGGGGAGTGGACGAGCGGCTGATTTTGTTTGGGCTGGCGGGCAGCGAACTCGTGCGTGCGGGGCGGGCGGGCGGGTTGCGCGTCGCGGAGGAGGGGTTTGGCGATCGGAGATATGGCGCGGGTGGAGCGCTGGTGCCGCGGAGCGAGGCGCGGGCGATGATCGAGGATGAGGCGGAGGCGGTGGCGCAGGTGTTGCGGATGGTCAGGGAGGGAAGCGTGCGCGCGGTGGAGGGGACGGAGGTGAGGATCGCGGTGGATACGATCTGCGTGCATGGCGACGGGGCGCACGCGGTTGAATTTGCCCGGCGGATACGCGAGGAGCTGGAGAAAGCGGGAGTGACGGTTGTCGCGGGGTGAGCTGGGGTCGGCTCGCTGGCGCTCGCCGCTACGAGGCGGCTACTCGCTCACCCCGAGACGTCGGGCATGCTGCTCGTAGCTACGGTAACGACTAGATGTCGTAGGTGACGGGCTGGACGAAGCAGGTGGTGCCGGTGGATTCGACGGCGACCATGCAAACATCGTCTTCGAAGATGGCGCGGTTGCTGTAGGCGGAGAGCTCGGCGACGAGATTGTTGCACAGTTCCTCGGCGGTCGTGCCGAGGCTGTGGCGGAGGAAAATCGCGAGACGGTCGTCGCCGTAGAGCTGGCCTTTGGGATTGGGCGCTTCGACGACGCCGTCGGTGTAGCCGAGAAAGAGATCGCCGGCGTTGAAGGAGCATTCCTGGCGCGTGTAGCTGAATCCGGGGATCAGGCCGGCGGCGGGCTCGGGATTGGCGGAGGTGAGTTTGATGATCGAGCCGTCGGAGCGGCGGATCAGGGGGGCGGGGTGGCCGGCGTTGCCGTAGAGAATGGAGTTCGCGCCGGTGTCGATGACACCGAAGAACGCGGTGGCGAAGATCGGCTGGCCGGTCTGTTCGAGGATGGGGGCGAGGCTGCGGTTGATTTCGCTGAGGACGTTGATCGGGTTTTCGGCGCGTTCGCCGAGTTCGCCGACGACGCCGCGGATCAAGGCGGTGAGCAGGCCGGCGCGAACGCCGTGGCCCATGACATCGCAAACGAGCACGCCGCATTTGGTATCGGAGAGCTGGACGATGTTGAAGAAGTCGCCGCCGAGCGTCGTCGCCGGGACGTAGCGATGAGCGAAGCGGATGGCGCTGGATTCGGCGGGAACGCCGCGGGGAAAGACGGGGTAGGTGCGCGGGAGAAAGGTTTCCTGAACCTGGCGGGCCATGAGCACGTCGGTCTCCATCTCGACGGTGCGGCGCTTCAATTCGTTTTCGGCGAGTTTGCGCTGGGTGATGTCGTGGCTGATGCCGACGATGCCGACGATGTGATCGTTGACGTCGCGGAGCGGAACCTTGGTGGTGAGCGACCAGTGCGGTTCGCCGGCGGAGTAGTCGGATTTTTCCTGATTGAGGATCGGCTGGCCGGTGGAAGTGACCTGGCGGTCGTCGGCGAGGGCCTGGCGTCCGCGTTCGTTGGGGAAAAAATCGAGCGTGGTGCGTCCGGTGGCTTCGGCCTGTTCGTGGAGGCCGAGCATGAGGAGGTGCGCGAGGTTGTTGAGGAGGTAGCGCGAGGAGGTGTCCTTGACGTAGATGCGCGCGGGAAGGTGGTCGATGATCGTGCGGAGGAGGTTGCGCTCCTCGAGGAGTTTCTCCTCGGCTTTTTTGGCGGCGGTGGCGTCGCGGGTGAGGCCGAAGGTGCCGATGATGCGGCCGGCGGCGTCGCGCCAGGCCATCTTGGTGGCGGAGCCCCAGGCGACGCTGCCGTCTTTCAGCGTGAGCTTTTCCATCTTGGCGACCATGGGGACGCCGGTGCGGATGATCTCCTGTTCCTGGGCGTAGGCGACGTCGGCGTGGACGGCGGCGAAGAGGTCGTGATCGGATTTGCCGGCGACGTCGTCGGCTGAACCGATGCCGTGCCATTTGGCGTAGGCTTGGTTGACGCGAACGAAACGGCTTTGGAGATCCTTGAAGTAAATCCGGTCGGGGATCGTATCCATCAACACGCGCAGGATCGCAGAATCAAGGGCGTCACCGGCCGGGAGGGGTCCGCCAATCACGGGAGCAAACGGAGGATTGGAAGAGGCTGACGAAACGTTGGACACGGAGGATTCGGCGGCGGGCGGTGAGCCGCCGGGCGGTTGCATGCGACAAGGAAATGCGGCGACCCGGGGTTGGCAACGTTTCGTGCAGGAGCGAGCGCGGCGAGTTCTGCAAGTTTCACGCGGATACGGGCGTAGCGTGCGCGGTGGGGCCGGCCCGTGGGCGCAACGGACTGGCGCGAGGGGGCGCTTCAAGAACCGGGACCGTTGAGCGCGAGCGAGGTCGCCGTTTACGAGGCGGTCGTCGATTTTCGAACGACGCTCAGGTGTTGAAGCGGAAGAGGGCGACGTCGCCGTCGGCGAAGACGTATTCCTTGCCCTCGAGGCGGTATTTGCCGGCTTCGCGGGCGGCGGCGACGCTGCCGAGCTTCGTGAGGTCGTCGTAGGAAACGACCTCGGCCTTGATGAAGCCTTTTTCGAAATCGGTGTGGATGACGCCGGCGGCCGCCGGGGCTTTCCAGCCTTTCTTGATGGTCCAGGCGCGGACTTCCTTTTCGCCGGCGGTGAAATAGGTCTGCAGACCGAGCAGCGCGTAGGTCGCGCGGATCAGCGAGGAGACGCCGGAGTCGTCGACGCCGAGATCGTTGAGGAACGCTTTTGCCTCTTCGGCGGAGAGGTCGATGAGCTCGGCCTCGATCTTGGCGCTGATCGGCACGTAGGCGGCGTCGTGGTGGGTGCGGACGTAGTCGGCGACCTTTTGGACGAAGGGGTTTTGCTCGGCGGTGGCGAGGTCGGACTCGGCGACGTTGCAGGCGAAGAGGACGGGTTTCGCGGTGAGAAGCTGGAAGAGCTTCATCGCGGCTTTTTCGTCGTCGGTGGCGGCGAGGGTGTTGGCAGTTTTTCCGGAGTTGAGATGCGGCTCGAGTTTTTGGAGGAGCGCGACCTCGGCCTGGGCTTCCTTGTCGCCGGATTTCGCCTTCTTTTGCGTTTTGTCGATGCGCTTCGTGACGGCGTCGAGGTCGGCGAGGACGAGTTCGGTGGTGATGACCTCGATGTCGCGCACGGGATCGACGCCGCCCATCGTGTGGACGACGTCGGGATCTTCGAAGCAGCGGACGACCTGCACGATGGCGTCGACCTCGCGGATGTTGGCGAGGAACTGATTGCCGAGACCTTCGCCCTTGCTGGCGCCGGCGACGAGGCCGGCAATGTCGACGAACTCGATGGCGGCGGGGATGACGACCTGTGTCTTCGCGATTTTTTGCAGGACGGCGAGACGGCTGTCGGGCACGGTGACGACGCCGACGTTGGGGTCGATCGTGCAGAACGGGTAATTGGCGGCCTCGGCCTTGCGGGAGCGGGTGAGGGCGTTGAAGAGAGTGGACTTGCCGACGTTGGGCAGGCCGACGATGCCAGCTTTGAGCATATGAAAGTTGAGAGTTGAGGGATGAGAGTTGAGAGCAAGCTGACCGACGGGCGGCGCGTCAAAGGGGCGAAGACAGCGAGGCGAACGGGTGCTTGACAAGCGGATTATGGAGCGGTGTTGTCCTCAGCTTTTCCAAGCAAGCATCGCTCCGCAAAAATTCGTCATGGCACTCAAAATTCGTCTCACCAAGGTTGGCTCTGTGCATCAGCCGCTATATCGCGTGGTCGTCGCTGAAGCGCGTTCCCGCCGCGATGGCGATGCTGTCGAAAACCTCGGCACCTACACGCCGAAGACCAAAGGCAACCCGATCAACCTCAAGCTGGATCGCGTGGATTACTGGCTGAGCAAGGGCGCGAAGCCGACGAACACGATGCACGCGATGATCAAGAAGGCGCGGCGGACGGCGGAAGCTTCCGCTCCGGCGGCCTGAGTTGATCTGAATTGAATCACAGAGACGGAGACTTGGAGTCTCCGAACCGCGACCTCGGAAGACCCTTCCGAGGTTTTGTTTTTCTCTGTGCCTCTGTGCCTCTGTGATTAGGTTCTGCTTCCGATGGCTCTGAAGATCGATCTACTGACGCTGTTTCCGCGGATGCTCGACGGCTTTTTGGTCGAGAGCATTCTGGGCAAGGGGATCGCGGCCGGGCTGCTGGCGGTGAACGTTCATGACTTGCGCGCGTGGACGACGGACAAGCATCGCACGGCCGACGACCGGCCGTTTGGCGGCGGGGCGGGGATGGTGATGAAACCGGAGCCGGTGTTCGCGGCGATCGAGCAATTGCAGACGCCCGGCTGCCGGCGGATTTATCTGACGCCGGACGGTGTGCCGCTCTCGCCGCAGCTTGCGCAGGATCTTTCGCGAGAGACGCACCTCGTGATGTTGAGCGGACACTACGAAGGGATTGACCAGCGGATTCGCGATCGCGTGATCGATCAGGAGATCAGCATCGGCGATTACGTGCTGACGAATGGGACGCTCGCGGCGGCGGTGGTGATCGATGCGCTGGCGCGGTTCATTCCGGGCGTGCTCGGCGAGGAAAAGTCATTGACGCACGAATCCTTCACCAGCAAGTTGCTCGACTTTCCTCAATACACGCGTCCCGCCGAATTTCGGGGCATGTCCGTTCCCGAGGTTCTCCTCTCGGGCAACCATGCCGAAATCGAGAA
>JAEZAD010000017.1 GCA_023430565.1 Verrucomicrobiota bacterium | reverse complement strand
CGAGCCACGGGCGCGAGGTGTTGCGACCGGAGCGGGGGTTGAAGATGAAGCGGAGCTTCATGCGGCGAACGTGGCGGGTGGAGGCGCGATGTTTTTTCGCGGTGGGGACACCGCGCCTCCACGGGTGTTGGCGAGGACCTGGCGGGTAATGTCGTCGGCGGCGTCAGGGCGAGCGAGTGGGCGAAGGGCGGCGCGCCATTCGCGCCACACGCGGCCGTGTTGGGCGAAGGCGGTGCGAAGGGCGTCGAGCACAGCGTCGGGCGTGGTGGCGAGCGCGCACGCGCGATGGCGGCGGAGGAGTTCGTAATTGCCCTCTTCCTGACCGGGAACGACTTGATTGATCACGAGCGGGCAGAGAGCGGAGATCGCCTCCTGGGTCGTGGCGCCGCCGGCTTTGCTGACGGCGACGTGGTGAGTCATCAGCAGTCGCGGAATCTGGTCGGTCCAGCCGAGAATGCGGGTCGGATGCGCGCGGGCGGCGGCGAGTTTCTCCAGGTATTGGCGAAGGCGGGCGTCGCGACCGACGGCGCACGTGATTTCCCAATCGGTTTCGCGCAGGAGAAGCCGGGCGGTTTCGGCGGCGTGACGGGTGCCGGAGTTGATCAGGTGGAGGACGCGCGGTTTCGTGCCGTCGGCGAGGTCAGGCGGCGAGAGCAGGCTGGCGTGCTGCGCGAAAAAGACGGGGACCGGAAAACCGCAGACGTGAATGGCGCGAGGTTCGATGCCGGCGTGGAGGAGGACGTCGGCGGAGTCGGGATTGGGCAGGAACCAGCCGTCGCAACGGGCGCGCCACCAGAGCGAGTGGATACTGATGGAGTCGGTGACGATGTTGAAGGTCGGCACGCGCACGCCGCGCCGGCGGGCGAGGTGCTCGAGGAAGAATCCGTAAAGCGGATACGTGCAGCAGATCGCTGCGGGGCGTTCGTGCTCGAGCAAGTCGGCGAGAACGCGGAGCTCGCGGCGGAAAAGCCAGAGTCGGCGCTGGACGAACTGGCTGCGGTCGATCCAGGCGTAGACCCCGCTCCAGACGCGTGGGGCGTCATTGATCAGGGCGAGATAGACGTGACGAGCAGCGCGGTTGAAACGCGGCGAGGCGAGGGCGAAGGCGTCGGCGATGCGCGCGCTGCCGGGGCCGAGCGTGCGATCGACGCCGGCGGCGAGGGCGCGGGCGGCGGCGTTGTGGCCCTCGCCGAAGCCGGCGGTGAGAATGAGGATGCGCGCGCTCATCGGACCGGATCGCGTTGGAGCACCGCGGTCGGGGCGGGAGCGGGGCGGTTCGGCGACGCGGCGGGGGCGACCCCGGCAAGGCCCGCGAGGTCGGATTCGAAGCGCGCGGCGACGCGTTCCCATGATTGGTCGAGCAAGGCGGCGCGTGCGTTGGTGCGAAGTCGCTGACGCAGGGAGGCGTCGGTGGCGAGTTGCACCGCCGCGGCGACGAGGGCTTCGGGGCGGGCGCGGTGGACGACAAGGCCGTTTTCGCGATGACGAATGAACTCGCGCGCGGCGGCGTAGTGAAATCCTGCGACGGCGAGACCGCTCGCCATGGCTTCGGTGAGGACGTTGCCGAACGTTTCGGTGAGGCTGGCGTGGATATAGATGTCGGCGGACGCGTAGTAGCGGCCGATTTCCTCGCGCGAGTAGAAGCCGGCGAAGATGTGCTCGGGATGTTCGCGTTGGAACCGGGCTTTCAACGGGCCCTCGCCGGCGAGCACGCAGCGAAGGCGGGGATTGGCGGCGCGCATGGCGGCGAAGGCGCGGAAGAGCAGCGGGTAGTTTTTTTCGGCGGCGACACGACCGACGTGAAGCACGACGGGGTCGTCGGGACCGGCGCCCCACGACGCGCGCAGTTCGGCGGAGCGCCGATCGGGCGAGAAATGGTGAAGATCGACGCCGCGCGAGAGAACGCGGAGATTTTCAAAGCCGAGGGCGCGAAGCTCGTCGCACAATTCGGTGGTGGGCGCGAAGGTGCAGCGGGTGCGGTTGTGGACTCGACGAAGCCAGGCGAGCGCGGCGCGGTGCAGCGGACCGAAACCGTAGTGGCTCGTGTAGGCGTGGAAGTTGGTGTGGAAACTCGAGGTGAGGGGCAGATCGAGTTCGCGGGCGGCAGCGACGGCGGAAGCGCCGAGCGGGCCTTCGGTGACGACGTGAACGAGGTCGGGCCGCTCGGCCCGCCAGTGGCGCAGCAGGCGGCGGCGCGCGGGTAAACCGAGGCGAAGCAGCGAGTAGCCCGGAATCGGAAGGCCGGCGTAACGTTCCTCGCGGTAACCGTGAGCGGCGATGTTGGCGGGAAGATCGGCGCGACGCGGGCGATGGATCGTGAGATCGTGGCCGCGATTCGCGAGTTCACGGGCGAGGCGACCGAAGGTCATCGCCACGCCGTTGATTTCCGGCGGGAAGGTTTCGGTCACGATGGCGATTTTCACGTGGAAGTGTGGGCGCGAAGAAAAAGGTGCGTGCCAGGAAATGTCTCATCGGCATGTGGCGTGCTGATGGCGGACGCGTTACGCGCTCGTTAAAAAAATCGCCTCTGGAAAAATACTTACTTCGGGATTGCACCCGATGAGCCGAATTCTACCGTCGGCCCTTTTACGTGTAATGCAGTCGCACGGTCCCAAGCGCGTTTACACTCCGCAGTCCCTTGAGTTTTGGTTCGATCGACTGGAAAACGATTGGGCGAATGGCTTTACGGACCAGCAGCTGGAGCAAGGTCGCCGAATCTACGTCGAAGGGGAGGTTCGTGAGCTCGAGCTCACGGCGAAGGACGCGATCATCCACCGTCGGGTGGAGAAGAAGGACGAGTATGCGGTGATCGAATGGGGGCCGGCGGGGCTCTCGGTGCGATCCTCGACCACGGATCGCGACGTGGCGCATGCGTTGGCGGTGGCGGGGTTGCACGAGATCGAGGAACTCGTAGCCGACGAAATTTCCCCGCTGCCGACGGATCCGACGGGCGGTGCGAATGGCAAGTCGGCCGGCACGAACGGAAACGGCGCGCACACGCCGGAGGCGAACGGGACGAATGGGGCCAGCGGCAAGAGCGGCGCGGCTACGCGGACGCTGTTGCTGGTGTTCAAGACCAAGATGGCGGGGCTGACGTTTCAGGCGTATTGGGCGGAGGCCGACGGCAAGACACGTCATCCGGCGCTGGGCGCGGCGGCGCATGCGAACGGGAACGGGCACGTCTCGTCGGGCGAGCGCGCGAAGCTGATCGGGCTCGCGGCCTATGCGCGCAAGGCGCACTTCCACTATCATCAGGAGACCGGCGTGTATTTGATGGAGTCGCTGGTGGAGATTCCGAATTTCCTGAAAGTCGTCCTGCCGGCGTGGAAAAAAATGTTCGCGGTCGAGCTGGACGAAAAATCGGCCAACCTGCTGAAGGGCACGCGGGCGATCGAGATCGAGGCGGTGGCCGAGGCGAAGACGGCGGGCACGGCGCCCGCGGAGGGCGGTGGGGCGGGAGCGAGCGATGTCACGGGGCTGAACCTGCGTTGGATTTTCCGCGCGGGAGAGCGGATGCTCACGGACTCGGAGGTGAGCGCGTTGCTGAAGAAAGGCGGCGCGCCGGTGATCCTGCCGAATGTCGGGATCGTTTCGCTCGCGGCGGACAAGTGGGCGTCGTTCAGCGCGTGGCGCGACAATCTCGCGGACACGCAGGGCGCGGACACGGTCTCGCCGTATCTGGTGTTTTCACTGTTCAACGACGCGCGGCTGAAGCTGACGCTGTCGCCGGAAATCGAGGCGTGGCGGCAGACGGTGCTCGCGCCGCCGGAAATGCCGCCGGCGCTGCCGGACGTGTTGCGGCCGTATCAGCGGCGGGGCGTCGAATGGCTGGCGCATTTGTGCGACGTCGGCTGCCACGGGCTGCTGGCGGACGAGATGGGTCTCGGCAAGACGCTGCAGGTCATCACGCTGCTCGCGACGCGGCCCGTGGAGAACAAGCCGACGTTGATCGTGTGTCCGGCGAGCGTGGTGCCGGTGTGGCGCGAAGAGATCGCGAAGTTTCAGCCGGAGTTGAAAGTCGACGTGCTGAAGACCGGGCACGATTTCAGCTTGGGCGGGGACAACGTGATCTGGCTGGCGAGCTACACGCAGCTGCGGAAGCACCGCGAGATTCTGCCGGCCTATGATTTTGGATACGCGGTGCTGGACGAAGGCCAGTTCATCAAGAACCCGGATGCGAAGGTGACGCAGACCTGCTTCGCGATCCGCGCGCGGCATCGCGTGGTGTTGACGGGCACGCCGCTGGAGAACCGCCAGCTGGATCTGTGGAGCATTTTCCGTTTCCTGCTGCCGGGTTTGCTGGGGTCGCGAGCGAACTTCGAGAGTTCGCTGATCGCGGATCGCGTGGGCACGATCGAGCGGCTGCGAGCCCAACTGGCGCCGTTCATCCTGCGGCGCACGAAGAGTCAGGTAGCGACGGAGCTGCCGCCGAAGATGGAGATGGACTTGCTCTGCCCGCTGACGGACGTGCAGCGCGCGGAGTATGCGCGGATCTGTGCGGAGGGGCTGGAGCGGCTGGGCGACGATGTGAGCGCGGCGATGCGCGAGAAGTCGTTCGGTTTCCTCGCGTTGCTGACCCGGCTGCGGCAGACGTGCTGCGATCCGGACATGCTGCCGTGGTTGAAGGCGCCGTTGTCGGATTCGGGAAAGATCAACCTGCTCGTCGAAAAGCTCACCGAAGTGATCGGCAGCGGCCACAAGGTGGTGATTTTCTCGCAGTTCGTGATGCTGCTCGATCGCGTGCGCGAGGCGCTGGCGCAGAATTTCCCGGATCTGCCGCGGTTCGAGCTGACGGGGATGACGCTGGACCGGTTGAAGCCGGTGCAGCAGTTCCAGACGTCGACGGGCGCGGCGGCGATGCTGGTGTCGTTGAAGGCGGCGGGCACGGGCATCACGCTGCACGCGGCGGATTATGTCTTTCTGCTCGATCCCTGGTGGAATCCGGCGGTCGAGGCGCAGGCGGTGGACCGGGTGCACCGCATCGGGCAAACGAATACGGTGTTCGTTTACCGGATGGTGACGGCCGGGACGATCGAGGAGCGCATCCAGGCGCTGAAGGCGGAGAAGAAGGATTTGTTCGACAAGCTGATCGGCGGGCTCGGCGGAGATTTCGACCTGAGCCAGCATTTCACGTCGCTGCGGGGGTTGGTGCAGCTGACGTCGCAGGTGGAGTCGGAGCAGGCGGTGTAGCGGCGGCGGGACGCGCGGCGAAAGGCACGAAACAAACTCGCCAAGGGGCGGCGCGATTCCCATAACCGCGCGTTTTCCCATCCATGCCTACCTACGATTATGCCTGCCCGAAGTGCGGCCATGCCTTCGAACAGTTTCAGTCGATGAAGGACGAGCCGTTGAAAAAGTGTCCCAAGTGCAAGAAGACGGGCGTGAAGCGCCTGGTGGGCGGCGGCGCCGGCCTGATCTTCAAGGGCTCCGGGTTCTACATTACGGACTACAAGAAGAAGCCGGCCCAGAAATCGGGCGGCGAGGGCGGCGGCGGAGAGAAAGCGGCGCCGGCGAAGACGGAAACGAAATCGGATGCGAAACCCGCATCGACGCCGGCGGCGGCGAAGTGAGCGCGAAGCGTTTTTCGAGTTCACCTCGGGCTGAGCTCGCGTATCGTCCCCGCCAATTTCCATGAGCACCGATCGCGCTGGCTACAACCCGAGTTGGACCGAAGTGATCGTGGGCGCGATCCTGAGCCTGGTGCTCGGAGCGGTGCTCGCGGCGGCGTTCCTGATTTTGAAGCCGGTGGCGACGGTGCGGGAGCTGCCGAAGGAGCCGGATGCGCGCGTGGTCTACTACATCGAAGGCTCGCGCGATTCGAATCGGGCGCGGCAGGCGACGGCGAAGCAGCGGACCTTTTTGCAGGGCGGCACGGTGGCGCTGAACGAGGATGAGTTGAACGCACTCGCCGCTCCGAGCGGAGCGAATGCGGCCGCGAAACCGGGACAAGCGCCCGGCACGGAGGTGTCGGCGGACCAGATGCTGACGGCGGGCACGCCGAATTTTCGGATTCGCGACGGCGTGCTGCAGGTCGGCGTGCCGGTGCGTGTGAGCGTGGTGGGATTCGACCGCCGCGTGATCGTGCAGGCGCGCGGTGGGTTTGAGCGGAGCGACGAAGGTTTCGTGTTCGATCCGGATGAGCTTTATCTCGGTTCGTGTCCGGTGCAGCGGTTGCCCGTCGTGTCGGGAATGGTGATGAAGAAGTTTCTGGCGGGAGCGAAAGTGCCGGAGGATTTGGCCGCAGCATGGAGCGAGGTGTCGGACGTGAAGGTGGAAGGCTCGTCGCTGCACGTGACGATGTAGGCGGTGGGCTGGCGGGTGGTTTGGCGCGAGCGTGCTCGCGGCCCGCGGGTTAAGGTCTTGCGCGGGGAACGTGGCGCATCGAGAACTCTGCGGGTGTCGAAGAGCATCAAACACATCGGAATCGTCTCGGCGTTGACGATGGTGTCGCGCGTGCTCGGGCTGGTGCGCGAAAGCCTCACGGCGGCGGTGTTTGGGGCGGGCGCGCTGGTGTCGGCGTATTTCACAGGGTTTCTGCTGCCGAATTTGTTTCGGCGGTTTCTCGCGGAAGGTTCGCTGACTGCGGCGTTCGTGCCGACGCTCAACGACGAACTCAAGGACGGCGATCGTGCGCGGGGGTTTCGGCTGGTGAACCAGGTTTCGAGCTGGTTGCTCGCGGTGACGGGCGCGCTGGTGGTCGGAGCGATGCTGCTGTTGAGCCAGGACGAAGTGGTGCGCTGGGCCGGCGTGAGGCTCGGGGCGGACGAAGCGGCGATCGAACGGTGGCAACTCGCGGCGTGGTTCGCGGTGATTCTATTTCCCTATCTGGTGTTCGTGTCGTTGTCGGCGGCGTTCAGCGGTGCGCTGCAGACACTGCAGAAATTCGTCGAGCCGGCGCTGTCGCCGATCTGGCTGAACGTGGCGATGATCGTGCCGCTGGTGGCGGCGTGGCACTGGCGGGGAGACGATGGGAGCGCGATCCAGTGGCTGTGCGCGGGCGTGCTCATCGGGGGATTCCTGCAGATGGCGGTGCCGGCGTGGGCGCTGCGGCGGGAAGGATGGCGGCCGCGTTTCGATTTCGAGCTGAACGGGCCGGTGCGAACGATTCTGCGGTTGATGGGGCCGGCGGTGTTCAGCTCGTCGATTTATCTGATCAACATGAGCGTGTCGCGGTTGATCGGGCTGTCGCTGAACGATGCCGCAGTGGCGTTGTTGAATTTCTCGCAACGTCTGATGGAGCTGCCGATCGGGGTGTTTGCGGTCGCGGTGTCGACGGTGGTATTTCCCTTGATTTCGCGATACGCCGCGGCCGGGGATCGGGAGGGTCTCGCGAATGCGTATCGAAAAGGGATGAGGCTCATCCTCGTGATCAACATTCCCGCGGCGGCGGGGCTCGCGGTGCTGGCGCTGCCGATCGTCCGCGTGATCTTTCAACATGGCGCATTCGAGGCCGAGATGACGCGTTCGATGACGCCGGTGTTGATCACGAATGCGCTGGGCCTGCCATTTTTCTCATTTGTGAATCTGGCGTTGCGGGCGTTCTACGCGGAGAAGGACACGAAGACGCCGCTTCGCGCGGCGATCGTGAGCTTCCTCGTGAATCTGGGGTTGAGCCTCGCGTTGATGGGGCCGCTCTCGACGCTGGGCCTCGCGATGGCGAGCACGGCGGCGATCGCCGTGCAGGCGTGCCACCTGCAGTGGCATCTCGCGCGGCGGCACGAAGGACTGGCGTTCCGGCATCTCGCGGGCGATCTCGCGAAAGTGACCGGGGCGAGCGTGGCGATGGCGCTGGTGGTCTGGCTCGGCTGGCGGACATGGGCGCAGTTCGTTGCGGCCTCGAAACTCGCGGATATGGCGGCAATCGTGTTGTTGATCGCGATCGGCGTGACCGTTTATGGCGCGTTGTTGTGGGTCATGAAGATCGAAGGACGCGAGGAACTGCGGGCACTGGCCCAGCGGTGGGGGAGGAAACGCGCGTGAGGATGAAGCGGGAAAGGGGAGGGCGGGCGGACGTGCCGCGCGACGAAGACGCATGAAATTCAAGCCCGACTGGTTTCTCCTGGGAATGGCGGCCGCGACGCTGCTCGCATGGCTGTTTCCGAATCCGGGCGCCTCGGGCGGATGGATGCATCCGGAGCTGCTGACGAAGGGCGGCGTCGCGCTGATTTTTTTCCTGCACGGCGTCGCGTTATCGTTTGCGGCACTGAAAGCGGGGACGCTGCGGTGGCCGCTGCATGTGGTGGTGCAGGCGAGCACGTTCTTGCTGTTTCCGCTGCTCGGTTTGATCGTGAATGCCGTGCTCGGCGATCGTGTGCCGACGGACCTGAAGCTGGGCATTTTCTTTCTCTGCGCATTGCCCTCGACCGTGTCGTCCTCGGTCGCGCTCACAGCGGCGGCGAACGGGAATGTTGCGGGCGCGCTGTTCAACGCGACGCTCTCGAGCATTCTCGGCGTGTTCCTCACGCCGTTGTGGATCGCGGTGGTGGTGGCGACAACGGGCGAAAGTCAGCCGATCGGTCCGGTGATTCTCGACCTGGTGATCTGGTTGATTTTACCGCTCATCGCGGGACAGCTCTGCCGGCCGATTTTCGCGAGCTGGGCAACACGGCACAAATCGAAGATCAATGTCGCGGATCGGTGGACGATTCTCGTGCTGGTTTACACGTCGTTTTGCGACTCGTTCAAGGAAGGCGTGTGGGCCGAGCACGGCTGGTCGACGCTGCTTATCGTGCTGACGGTGGCGACGGTGTTGTTCGCGGTCGCGATGACGATCATGGGCGCCGTGGCGCGGTCGCTGGGCTTTCCGCGCGAGGATCGGATTGCGGCGATGTTCTGCGGATCGAAGAAGACGCTCGCTTCGGGCGTGCCGATGGCGCGCCTGATTTTCGGCGCGCATCCGGCGATCGGGGTCATCCTGCTGCCGATCATGATCTATCACCCGCTGCAACTTGTGATTTCGGGCGTGCTCGCGCAGCGTTGGAGCCGACAAAAGGAGGACTAGTTCATGGCCACCCCTGAAGCGCCGGACGACATTCCGGTCACCCACAACGAAGCAGAGCAGCGTTTCGAGACTCAGGTTTCCGGGCAGCTCGCCGTGTGCGACTACCAGCTCCAAGGCCGGCAAATCGTGTTCACGCACACGTATGTGCCGACGACCCTGCGCGGACGCGGCATCGCGCAAAAACTCGTGCAGGCGGCGCTCGATTACGCGCGCGATCAGAATTACCGGGTGGTGCCGGCGTGCTCCTACGTCGACGCGTTTATCGCGCGGCACCGCGAATTTCAGCCGCTGGTGGTCAAGTAAGCGGAGCGGTGGGACAGGGAATTTTCGAAAATTTCGAAATCCCGACTTGAAGTTTACTAAATGGTCAACTATCCGTCTGCCCAACATGGGAAGAACCTCCGACGCCGACCGCCGCCTGATGGATGCAGCTCTGGAGCTCATCTGGTCGCAGAGCTATGGCGCGGTGACGATCGATGACATCTGCAAGCGGGCGGAGGTCAAAAAAGGGAGTTTCTATTATTTCTTCGATTCGAAGGAGCAGCTGGCAGTCGCCGCGCTCGAGCGACTCTGGAAGGAAGACTGGAAGCTGCGGATGGATGAGATGTTTTCCGCATCCGTCGAGCCCTTGGAGCGGCTGAAGAATTACCTGGCGGCTGCATATCGTCGACAGAGCGAGACGAAGAAGCGGACGGGCCGCATGCTGGGATGCCCCGTCGCATCGATGGGCTCCGAAATGAGCACCGAGGAGTGCAGCATCTGCGACAAAACCCGTGAGATCATGGCGCGGAAACGCCGCTACCTGGAGTCCACGGTGCGTGAAGCGATTGACGATGGCTCGCTGGAGCCGGGCGATCCGGTGAAGCGCACCACGGTGCTCATGAGTTTCATCGAAGGACTCACCTTGCAGGCCCGCATTTCCAACGATCCCGAAGTATTGAAAGATCTGCCGGAACTCGGCCTCGAAATCCTGCGGGTGAAACAACCCGCGCCTCTGCAACCGAGCCCGATCGCCGCCGGCAAGTAACCCGTCGCCCTTTTCATTCGCCCACACCGCGCACTTCACCGTGCGCTCTTTTTTGGCCCGAAACATAGACAACTAGTCAACTATTCACCTGAAAGTCACCATGAGCACACGTCCAAGCACTCTTCCCGTCACCGGTCTGGCTTCCGTTCGCAACGCGCGCACCCGCGTCTACGCCCCGGGGGCCGATCCAAAATTCCGCGCAGATCCCACCTCCAGTTCGTTCCGCCTCATCCGCGTTTTTCCGACGCCCGGCGGGACGGCCCACCGCGACGGAGCCGATCGGCTCTGGCGCCACGACGTCCTGGATCGCTTGCAGACGCCGCTGACCCGCCGGCCCGAATAAGACGTATCCACCGTTTCCACACACATTCGCACTTTTCCCTCCACCACCATGTCTGCCCATCCTTCCCCCCGTTCCCAATTTCGCCTGCGCCGGCGTCTCGCCTGGCTTTTACCCACCGCCGCAATTGCCATTGGTTTCAGCTCCTACGCCCTCACTCGCGCCACCGCTGCGGACGAGTCGGCGGCGGCCGACAACGCCACCCCGCCCGCACCGAAGGTTTCGGTTGCGCCGGTGGAGGAGCAGCTCGTCACCGAATACGAGGAATTGACCGGCCGCGTGGACGCGTTCGAAACGGTCGAACTGCGGCCGCGCGTTTCGGGCCACATCGCCGCCGTGCATTTCCAAGCCGGCCAGCTCGTGCGCCGGGGCGACGCGCTGTTCACGATCGATCCGCGCTGGTATCGCGCGCAGCTCGACCTCGCCGCCGCGCAAGCGCAGCAGGCGCGGGCCGCCGCCGAGATCGCCGAGCGGGAGTCGAATCGCGCCGAGGAGCTGTTGCGCGCCGCCGCGATTTCGAGCGAGGAAGCCGAATCGCGCCGCTCGCGTGCGCTCCAGGCGAAAGCTGCGCTCGCGTCGGCCGAAGCGGCGCTGGCGAGCGCGCGACTCGATTACGAGCACACTGAAGTGCGCGCGCCGATCGACGGCCGGATCAGCCGCGCCCTCGTCACGCCCGGGAATCTCGTTTCCGGCGCGCCGGGGAATGCGGCCGTGCTCGCCACGATCGTCTCCGAAGGCGCGGCCTACGTTTACGCCGAGATCGACGAATCTGCCCTGCTCAAGTTCAACCGCCTGCTCCGTGAAAACCGCCTCGCGGTCGTGAACGGCCGCGTGCCGGTCGAGATGCAGCTGGCGGATGAAAACGAGTATCCGCGGCGCGGCTACATCGAGTCGACCGACAATCGCCTCAATCCCTCCACCGGCTCGTTGACCCTGCGACTGGTGTTTTCCAATTCCGACCGTGCGCTCGTCCCGGGCCTCTTTGCCCGCGTGCGCATTCCGATCAGCGCGCCCTCGCCCGCGCTGCTGATCAGCGAGCGCGCAATCGGCACGGATCAGAGCCAGAAGTTCGTCCTCGCGGTCGGGGAAGACAACACCGCCGTCTACCGCAGCGTGAAGCTCGGCAGCGTCATCGGCGGCAAACGCGTCGTGCGCGATGGTTTGGAGCCCGGCGATCGTGTGATCGTCAACGGACTGCAGCGCGTTCGCCCCGGTATGCGCGTCGAACCCGAGACCGCCGTCGCCTCCGCCACGCCGCTCAACGCGGCCCAGCAGATCACGGCCCTCGCCCAACGCTAAGGTAAGGGCCGTTCCCGTTATCATCGACTCAACGCCCGAGGAACGTCGGGCGCCACCGACTGTTTCGCCGCCAGCTCCAGCCACTGCTTTGCCCGCACACTCCGCCCGCCATGAACTTCTCCGATTTTTTCATCAAGCGCCCGATCTTCGCCGGCGTGCTTTCGATCATCGTCTTTCTCGTCGGCGCGATCTCGCTCACGCGCCTGCCCGTCAGCGAATACCCGGAAGTGGTCCCGCCGACCGTGGTGGTGCGCGCCGTCTATCCCGGCGCAAATCCGAAAACCATTTCCGAAACCGTCGCCGCGCCGCTCGAACAGGCGATCAATGGCGTCGAGCGATCGCTCTACATGTTTTCGCAAGCGACGAGCGACGGCGTGATGACGCTCACCATCACTTTCGCGCTCGGCACCGATCTCGATAACGCCCAGGTGCAGGTGCAGAACCGCGTGGCCCAGGCCCTGCCGAAGCTGCCCGAGGAGGTCCGCCGTCTCGGCGTCACCACGCAAAAGACATCGCCCGATCTTCTGATGGTCGTGCACCTCTTCTCGCCCGACGGGCGCTACGACGACGTCTACGTTCGCAACTACGCCACGCTCCAGGTGCGCGACGTGCTCGCGCGGCTCGAGGGCGTGGGCGACGTGCGGGTCTTCGGATCCGGCGACTACGCGATGCGCGTCTGGCTCGATCCGAACAAAGTCGCGGCCAAAGGCCTGACGGCGTCCGAAGTCGTCGCAGCGATTCGCGAGCAGAACGTCCAGGTGGCGGCCGGCGCCATCGGGCAGCAGCCGCTCTCGCGGCCCACCGATACCGAGCTTCTCATCAACACGCAGGGCCGGCTCTCCACCGAGGAGGAGTTCGGTGAGATCGTCGTGAAAACCGGCGCGCACGGCGAACGCGTGCAGCTGCGCGATATCGCCCGGATCGAGCTCGGCGCCTCCGGTTACGCGCTGCGTTCGCTGCTCAACAATCAAACGGCGGTCGCGCTGCCGATCGCGCAACTGCCCGGCTCGAATGCGATCGCCACGTCGGACGCGGTCCGCGCGACGATGACGGAGCTGAAGAAGAACTTTCCCGAGGGACTCGACTACAGCATCGTCTACGATCCGACGGTTTTCGTGCGCGATTCGATCAAGGCGGTGGTGAAGACGCTGCTCGAAGCCATCGCGCTCGTGGTGATCGTCGTCATCCTGTTTCTCCAGACCTGGCGCGCGTCGATCATCCCGCTCGCGGCGGTGCCGGTCTCGCTCGTGGGCACGTTCGCGGTGATGCACGCGCTCGGTTTCTCCATCAACGCGCTCTCGCTCTTCGGTCTCGTGCTTGCGATCGGCATCGTCGTGGACGACGCGATCGTCGTCGTCGAGAACGTCGAGCGAAACATCGCGCTCGGCAAAACGCCCTTCGAGGCCACCCGCCAGGCGATGCGCGAAGTCACCGGCCCGATCGTGGCGACGGCGCTCGTGCTGTCGGCGGTGTTCATCCCGACCGCGTTCATCACCGGCCTCACGGGGCAGTTCTACAAGCAGTTCGCGATCACGATCGCGATTTCGACGATCATCTCCGCGTTCAACTCGCTCACGCTTTCGCCGGCGCTCAGCGCGTTGCTGCTGCGCGATCACCATGCGCCGAAGGATGCGGTCACGCGTTTTCTCGATCGCGCGCTCGGCTGGTTTTTCCGTCCGTTCAACCGCTTCTTCGAGTGGTCTGCGCAGAAATACTCTCGCGGCGTCGCGCGGCTGATACGTTTCTCCGCGGTCTCGCTGCTCGTTTACGTCGGGCTGCTCGCGTTCACCGGCTTTTCGTTCAAGTCGATCCCGACCGGCTTCGTGCCGATGCAGGACAAGCAATACCTGATCGCCTTCGCGCAGCTGCCGTCGGCCGCGTCGCTCGATCGCACCGATTCGGTGATCCGTCGGATGAGCGACCTCGCGCTGAAGCATCCGGGCGTGTCGCATGCGGTGGCGTTTCCCGGGTTGTCGATCAACGGCTTCACGAATTCCACGAACAGCGGCATTGTTTTCGTCGTCCTGAAGTCGTTCGACGAACGGAAATCCGCGGAGCTTTCCGGGCAGGCGATCGCGGCGGAATTGCAGCGGCAGTTTGGTGATATTCAGGACGCCTTCGTCGCGATTTTTCCACCGCCGCCGGTGATGGGCCTGGGCCAGACCGGAGGGTTCAAGCTCTATGTCGAAGATCGCGCCGACCTCGGGCTCGACGCGCTCTATGCCGCCACGCAATCGCTCATCGGCGAGGCGTATCAAACGCCCGGGCTCGCGGGCATGTTCTCGAGTTTCACCATCAACACGCCGCAACTCGACGCCGACGTCGATCGCGTGAAAGCCAAGACACAGGGCGTGTCGCTGCAGAACGTTTTCGAGACGATGCAGATCAATCTCGGCTCGCTCTACGTCAACGATTTCAACCGCTTCGGCCGCACCTACCAGGTGGTCGCGCAAGCCGATGCCGAGTTCCGCGACACGCCGGACGACATCCGCCGATTGAAGACGCGCAACGACCGCGGCGAACTCGTCCCGCTCGGCGCGCTCGTCGACGTGCGCGAGAGCTACGGTCCCGAACGCGTGATGCGCTACAACGGCTATCCCGCCGCCGAGATCAGTGCGGCGCCTGCGCCAGGTTTCAGTTCCGGCCAGGCGGAAGCGATCATGCAGGGGCTGGCCGACGAGCATCTGCCCAAAGGCATCGCGCTCGAATGGACGGAGCTCACGTTCCAAAAAATCCTCGCGGGCAACGCGGGCCTCTGGGTTTACCCGCTGAGCATCCTCCTCGTGTTCCTCGTGCTCGCCGCACAATACGAGAGCTTCCGGCTGCCGTTCGCGGTGATTCTGATTGTGCCGATGGCGCTCTTTTCGGCGATGGTTGGCCTCTGGGTCACCCGCGGCGAGAACAACGTCTTCACGCAGATCGGGCTCATCGTGCTGATCGGCCTCGCGGCGAAAAACGCGATCCTGATCGTGGAGTTTGCGCTCAAGCGTCGCGAAGAAGGCGCCAGCATTGTCGACGCCGCGCTCGATGCCGCGCGGCTGCGGTTGCGGCCGATCCTGATGACGTCGATCGCATTCATCGCGGGCGTGTTTCCGCTCGTGATCAGCACCGGCGCGGGCGCCGAGATGCGCCGCGCGATGGGTGTAGCCGTCTTCGCCGGCATGATCGGCGTTACCTTCTTCGGCCTTTTTCTCACGCCGGTCTTTTACGTCGTGCTCGAAAAGCTCGGCCTCCGTCAGCCCGCGCCCGCCGCGCCGCCGCTGCCCGCGCCCCAATCCGCGTGAGCCACGCGCGCTCTCTCATTTCTCAACCGTCAACCACAACTCATCCCTACCATGTCCACTCGTTCCCAATCCAAACTCTCCGGTAAAGTCGCTCTCGTCACCGGCGCCTCCAAAGGCATCGGCGCATCGATCGCCCTTCACCTCGCGGAAGCCGGCGCAGCCGTCGTCGTCAACTATGCCAGCAGCCGTGCCGGTGCCGACGAGGTCGTCGACCAGATCGTCAAAAGCGGCGGTCGGGCGATCGCGGTGCAGGGCGATGTATCCAAAAGCGCCGACATCGACCGGCTGTTCGCCGAGACAACGACCGCGTTCGGCCGGATCGATATCCTGGTCAACAATGCCGGCGTTTACGGGTTCGCACCGCTCGAGCAGATCACCGAGGCGGAATTCCGCCGGCAGTTCGACATCAACGTGCTCGGACTGCTGCTCGCCACGCAGAAGGCGGTCGCGCAGTTCGACGACCGCGGTGGTGTGATCATCAACGTCGGCTCGATCGTGAGCACGCTGCGCCTGCCCCACAACGCCGTTTACGGCGCCACCAAGGGCGCGGTCGACGCGATCACGCGGTCGCTTTCCACCGAGCTCGGCCCGCGCCGCATCCGGGTCAATTCGCTCAATCCGGGCGCCGTCAACACCGAGGGCAGCCGCGCCGGCGGAATCATCGGCAGTGACTTCGAGAAACAGATTGTCGGCGCGACGCCGCTCGGCCGCGTCGGTCTGCCGGACGACATCGGCCGCGTGGCCGTTTTTCTCGCTTCCGACGACTCCGCCTGGATCACGGGCGAAACCGTCGGCGTCGCGGGCGGTTACGCGCATTGAGGAGAGTCGCCATGAAGAGAGGATGGATGCTCGTCATCGCGTTCGTGCTCGGCACGCCGGCGTTGGCCACGGAGTCCGCCGGTCTGACAATGACGACCGACGGTTCGCTGCTCCAGGGCGATCTCCTTGTTCACGCCGGCTTGATCGGAATCGCCGACAGCGAGGCCGTGGACAATTTCGTCAGCCTCGAAGCGCGCTGGCGTCACGACTGGCATCGCCTTCGTCCGTGGGGCGGGGTGACGCTCGTCGACTCGGGAGCCTGGTTCGCCGGCGCCGGCCTGATCTACGATATTCGGCTGTCGCGGCGCGCCTGGCTCACGTTGGGCAGCGGGCCGTTCTACTACACGCACGACGAGGAAGACGACGACCTCGGCTTCCGCCTCGAGTTCTATTCGTTCGCCGAAGCGAGCTGGGAATGGAGGCGTGACGTGCGCCTCGGTCTCCGCCTCGGCCATTTGTCCAACGCCGGCCTCGGCCGGCGCAATCCCGGCACCGAAACGCTCAGCCTGATCGTCTCGATGCCGCTCGACCGCCTGCTGGCGGACACACGTTGAAAACACCGTCCGATTTCGATCATGAAAATTTCCTTTCTCCTTCTCGCCACCGCCGCCACCGGCTTCGCCGCCTGGCCGAGCGTCGGGCCCAACTACCAACGTCCCGATGCGTCGTCGCCGTCGGCCTTTCACGACGCCGGTGACGGCGGCGACTGGAAAACCGCGGAGCCGGCGGACGACTTCGCGCGCGGCGAGTGGTGGAAGCTGTTTGAAGATCCCGCCCTGAATGAACTCGAGGCCGCGGCGCTGTCGGCGAATCAGGACATCCGAGCGGCGGCGTCACGCGTGGAGCAGGCGCGAGCAGCTGCGGGCGTCGCGCGTGGCAGTTACTGGCCGCAGGTCGCGGCCGATGGATCGCTCGTGCGCGAACAGACGTCGCGCACGACGGATAATGTTTTACCGCAGTCGCGGACCACGACGTATGCCGCACCGCTCACGGCTGCCTGGGAGATCGATCTTTTCGGCCGGGTGCGCCGGCTCAGCGAGAGCGCGCGGGCCGACGCGGAGGGGAGTGCGGCTGATTTTGAAAACGTGCGGCTCGCGCTCACGACCGAAGTGGCGACGACCTACTTCACGCTGCGCGCGTTCGATCGCGAGCTCGAGATCCTGCGGGAAACGGTCGGCGTTCGGCGCCGGGCGCTCGATCTGATCAATGCGCGCGTGAGCGGCGGCGCGGCCGCCGATCTCGACACGGCGCGGGCGGAAACCGAGCTCGCCACGGCGGAAGCGGAGGTCGCCGCACTGGCCAATCGTCGCGCGGCGGCGCGGCATGCGCTGGCGGTGCTCGTCGGCCAACCCGCGCCGGAATTCGAGCTGCCGGTGAGGGCCGCAGCGTTTTCAAACCTGCCGAGCGTGCCCGCCGGCCTGCCGGCGCAGCTGCTCGAACGGCGGCCGGACATCGCGGCCGCGGAACGGGCGCTGGCGGCGGCGAATGCGCGGATCGGCGTCGCGAAAGCGGCATTCTTTCCCGCGATCTCGTTGACGGGCTCCGCGGGATTCGCGAGCGGCGACATCGATCGGTTGTCCGATTCCGATTCCCGCCTCTGGTCGATCGGCCCGCGGCTCTACCTGCCGATTTTCCAGGGCGGTCGCAACCGGGCGAATCTCGAGCGGAGCCGCGCAGCTTATGAGGAGTCGGTGGCGCAGTATCGGCAGCAGGTGCTCGTCGCGTTTCGCGAAGTGCAGGACGCGCTCACCGCGACGCGCCTGCTTGCGGAACAGGCGGTCGCCCAGGATCGCGCGCTGGCGTCGGCCAAACGCGCTGCGGCACTCGCGCAAACGCGCTACGATGCGGGCTTCGTTTCCTATCTCGAGGTCATCGACGCGCAGCGCACGGCGCTCGCGACCGAACGTGCTTCGACGCAACTCGCCGCGCAACGCTTCAACACGAGCGTCGCGCTCATCAAGGCGCTGGGCGGCGGGTGGCAAGCCCCGGCGGCGGGCGGTGCGCGCGTGGCAGCGAACTGAAGGGAGCTTTTCATGATCGCAATCATCACTCTCCTCGCAGCACTCGTGGTCCTGGTCGCCTGGGACACTGTGGGCGATTCTCGATCCTAGTTGTCCCGTCACCGTCGGCGCTCGTGCGTCATGACTGGCGCCGTCAAACGTCCCGGCTATCCTCATCGCTCATGCAAACACGCCCCCTCGGCCGCACCGGCCTCCCTGTTTCCGCCCTCGGCCTCGGCTGCATGGGCATGAGCGAATTCTACAGCGGTCGGGACGACGACGAGTCGATCGCGACCATTCATCGTTACCGCGTCCTGGGTGGTAATTTTTTGGATACGGCGGACATGTATGGCTCGGGGGAAAACGAACGGCTGGTCGGGCGCGCGTTGCAGGGGTGGCGGGACGGCGTGGTCCTCGCGACGAAGTTCGGTTTTGTGCGCGATCCGGCGAATCCGTCGGCGCGCGTCGTCAACGGCCGGCCCGAGTATGTGCGCGCCGCGTGCGAGGCGAGCCTGCAGCGGCTGGGTGTCGACGTGATCGATTTGTATTATCTGCATCGCGTCGATGCGGCGGTGCCGATCGAGGATACGGTCGGCGCGATGGCCGCACTCGTGCGCGCGGGCAAGGTGCGCTGGCTGGGCTTGTCGGAAGTTTCGGCAGCGACGCTGCGGCGGGCGCACGCGGTGCATCCGATCACGGCCTTGCAAAGCGAGTATTCGCTCTGGTCGCGCGACCCCGAATCCGACGGCACCCTCGCGGCCTGCCGCGAATTGGGCATCGCGTTCGTGGCCTACAGTCCGCTCGGACGCGGGTTCCTGACCGGGCAGATCCAAAAGCCGGAGGACTTCGCGGCGGACGATTTTCGACGTCATCTGCCGCGGTTTCAGGGCGCGAATTTTCAGCGGAACATCGAGCTCGTCGCGCGCGTGCGCGAAATCGCGGCGAAGAAAGGCTGCACGCCGGCGCAGCTCGCGCTCGCGTGGGTGCTGGCGCAGGCGCCGGAGATCGTGCCGATCCCCGGCACCAAGCGCCGCAAGTATCTCGAAGAAAACCTTGCGGCGCTCGAAGTGAGGCTGACGCCGGCCGAGCTGGCCGAAATCGAAAGCGTGTTTTCGCCGGGCGCGATCGCCGGATCGCGCTATACGCCCGTGATGGCGGCGCTGAGCGGCCGCTGATTTTTTTCCCATGAGTCATCTGTTCGAACCGTTCACGTTGAAATCAATCACGCTGCGCAATCGCGTCGGCGTCTCGCCGATGTGCGAGTATTCCGCGGAGGACGGCGTGGCGAACGACTGGCACCTCGTGCACCTCGGATCGCGCGCCGTCGGCGGCGCGGGACTCGTCATCGCCGAGGCGACGGGCGTCTCGCCGGAAGGGCGGATCTCGCCGGGCGACACCGGCATCTGGGCGGACAAGCACGTCGAGCCGTTCGCGCGGATCAACCGCTTCATGAAAGAGCACGGCGCGGTCGCGGGCATCCAGATCGCGCATGCGGGTCGGAAGGCGAGCGCGGCGCGTCCCTGGGACGGCGGGGATCACGTGCCGGACGAGCAAGGCGGATGGACGCCGGTCGCGCCCAGCGCGATCGCGTTCGGCGACGGGCTCGACAAGGTGCCGCACGCGCTGACGGTCGACGAGATCGGGCGCGTGCAGGCGGACTTCGTCGCGGCGGCGAAACGGTCGTTGGCGGCCGGGTTCGAGTGGCTCGAGGTGCATTCGGCCCACGGATACTTGAGTCATGAATTTCTTTCGCCGCTCTCGAACCATCGCTCCGACAACTACGGCGGCAGTTTCGAGAACCGGATTCGTTTTCTTCTCGAGACGGTTCGCGGCGTGCGCGCGGTGTGGCCGGACAACCGGCCGCTGACGGTGCGATTGTCGTGCACCGATTGGGTTGAAGGCGGCTGGGACATCGAGCAGACGGTCGAACTTGCGCGGCGGTTGAAAACGGAGGGCGTCGACCTGATCGACTGCAGTTCGGGCGGGGCCGTGCCCCACGTGAAGATTCCGGTGGGCCCGGGCTATCAGGTGCCCTTCGCCGAGCGGGTGCGTCGCGAGGCGAAAATCCCGACGGCAGCGGTGGGCATGATCACGGAGGCGGGGCAAGCGGACGAAATCCTGCGGAGTGGCAAGGCCGACGTCGTGCTGTTGGCGCGGGAATTGTTACGCGATCCGTATTGGCCGGCGCACGCGGCGCGGAAGCTCGGGCAGGCCGATGCGGTTCCGCCGCCGAAGCAGTATGCGAGGGCGTGGTGAAACTGGATTCAATGCGCCGGCTGGCTGAATACGCCCCGGCGTTCGTCCGCTGAAAGCTCGCGCCAGTTTCCCGGCGCGAGTTCGCCGAGGGGAAACTCGCCGATTCGCACCCGCACGAGCCGCAGCGTGGGATGTCCGACTGCGGCGGTCATGCGTCGGACCTGGCGGTTTTTGCCTTCGATCAGCTCGAGGGAAATCCAGGCATCGGACACGTTTTTGCGAAAGCGGATCGGCGGGATGCGCGGCGCGAGCGCGGGCGGAGCATCGAGCAGGCGCGCGCGGCAGGGGCGGGTGGTGTAATCGCCGAGGCGCACGCCGCGCGCGAGACGGGCGAGGGCGGCGGAGTCGGGGATGCGTTCGACCTGGGCCCAGTATTCGCGGCCGTGCGCGGCGTCGGGATCGAGCAGGCGCGAATTCAAACCCGCTTCGTCGCTGAGCAGGAGCAAACCTTCGGAATCGGCATCGAGCCGGCCGAGCGCGTAGACATTTTTCGGCAACCCGAACTCCGCGAGCGTGCGCCACGACGATCCCGGCTCGGGAGTGAATTGCGAAAGGACGCCGTAAGGTTTGTGGAAGGCGAGGAGCACGCTCGGGAGAAGTAACAAGCAAGAAGTGACAAGTAACAAGAGGGCACACGGGCGGGGTGGCCTGCCGGTTTGCGGATTGCGGCGCTTGTTACCTGATACATGGCATCCCTTACTTTTCCGATCATGCGCGCCGTTCGACTCACAGGAATTCATCAACTTGAAATCGCCGAGGTGGCGTCGCCGGTGCCCGCCGCGGGGGAGGCTCTCGTCGAGCTGCGCGCGGCGGCGTTGAATCATCGCGATGTCTGGATCAAGGCCGGCCAGTATGCCGGTTTGAAATTTCCCTGCATCCCCGGCTCGGATGGCGCGGGGGTGGTGACGGCCGTCGCGGGAGACGGCGATCGCGATTGGGTCGGGCGCGAAGTGATCATCAACCCGAGCTTCGGATGGGGTGAGAACGATCGCGCGCAGGGCGGGGGATTTTCGATTCTCGGACTGCCGCGCGATGGCACGCTCGCGGAGCAGATCGCGGTTCCAATCAGTCAGCTCGCGCCGAAACCGGCGGCGTTTTCCTGGGA
This sequence comes from Verrucomicrobiota bacterium, assembly GCA_023430565.1. Taxonomy (GTDB): domain Bacteria; phylum Verrucomicrobiota; class Verrucomicrobiia; order Opitutales; family Opitutaceae; genus Opitutus. The sequence continues at coordinate 17,804 of JAEZAD010000017.1, read as the reverse complement.
GGAAGCGGCAGCGCTGCCGCTGGCGGGGCTGACGGCGTGGCGGGCGATCTCGACGCGCGCGGCGCTGCATGCCCGGGAGCGGGTGCTGATCACGGGCGTGGGCGGAGGGGTGGCGTTGTTCGCGCTGCAGTTTGCGGTGGCGCATGCCGCGGAGGTGTGGGTGACGTCGAGTTCGAACGAAAAGATCGAGCGCGCCGTCGCCCTCGGGGCAAAGGGCGGGGCGAACTACACGGCGCCGGGTTGGGCGGCGGAATTTTCGCAGCGCGTCGGTGGCGGGTTCGACGTGATCGTCGACAGCGCCGGCGGCGAGGGTTTCGAGTCGTTGATGGATCTCGCGGCGCCGGGTGGGCGAGTCGTGTTTTTCGGGGCGACGCGCGGGAACCCGCCGGTGTTGCCGATGCGAAAGGTATTCTGGCGGCAGCTCTCGCTGCTCGGCACGACGATGGGCTCGCCGTCGGACTGGTGGGCGATGACCCAGTATCTCGCGCAGCACCCGATCAAGCCGGTGATCAGCGAGGTGGTCCCGATGGGGAGGGCGGCGGACGCGTTTGCGTTGATGGAGCGCGGCGGGCAGTTCGGAAAGATCGTCGTAAGAACAAGAGAATAGGAGTCAGGGGAACCGAAAACGGTTTCTCGGTTCAGGCTTGGCCTTCGACGGAACGGCTGAACAAAGTCCGCGTCCTCCACCTTTCCCAATCACATGACCGAAAATCCCAACGCCTACGTCTGCATCATGGCTGGCGGCAGCGGCGAGCGCTTCTGGCCGATGAGCCGGCAGCGCACGCCGAAGCACCTTTTGAAGCTTTTCGCCGATCGGACGCTGCTCGAAGACACGGTGCGGCGACTGGAAGGCGTCGTGCCCAAGGCGAACATCTTCGTGCTCACGAACCAGGCGCAACTCGACGGGGCGCGCGCCGCGCTGTCGTTTCTGGCGCCGGAGCAAATCGTGGCCGAACCGGCGAAACGCGATACCGCGCCGGCGGCGGCGCTCGCGACCGGCCTGGTGAGCGCGAAGAACCCCGAGGCCGTGATGGCGTTGCTGCCCGCGGATGCGTTGATCAAGAATCACGCGCGCATGGCGCAGCAATTGGCGGCGGCGCTGCACCGCGCCGCCGGCACCGATGCGCTGCTGACCTTCGCGATCAAGCCGACGTATCCGTCGCCCGGATTCGGCTACCTCGAAATGGGCGAGGAACTCGGACGCTCGACGGAAGGCGGCCTCGTGCGCCGGGTGAATCGCTTCGTCGAAAAGCCCGACATCGCCACCGCCGAGAAATATGTCGCCGGCGGCAATCACGCGTGGAACGCGGGCATGTTCATGTGGCGCGTGCGCTCGTTCCTGGCCGAAGCGGAAAAGCACGCGCCCGAGCTGGCGAAGTTCGTGCGCGAGTTTCCCGCCGGCGATCCCACAACTTATTTGGCGGAGAAATTCCCGCACCTGCCGAAAATTTCCGTCGATTACGCGGTCATGGAAAAGGCGGCCGCGGTCGAAACGATCCTCGCGGAATACGACTGGGACGATGTCGGCATGTGGACCTCGCTGCCGCCGCATCTCCCGGCGGACGATGCCGGCAATGCGATTCGCGGCACGGTCTTGGGCGTCAACGCGCAGAAAAACATCGCGATCAGCAACGGGCGCGTCGTCGCGCTCGTGGGCGTGAAGGATCTCGTGGTGGTTGAGACCGCCGACGCGGTGCTCGTCTGCCATCGCGACGCCGTGCAGGACATCAAGAAACTGATGCCGATGCTGCCGAAGGATTTGGTGTAGGTGGTGGATGCCTGCGTCCCGCCGGGCTGGTCGGATCGGTGCGTTTCAAACCCCACGAGACGTCGGGTTCCACCTGCCACCGTTCTAAAGGATGACTGCGTGAGCGATTTGCCCGGCGGCGAACGCTGCCACAAGGTGGATTTTTGCCTTCCCGCGCCGCGGTGCGGGGCGTAGTCCTAACCCTTCTTATCTCATGACGCTTCAAACTGTTCTCCTCGCCAAAGCTGCGAACCAAGCCCGCGGGCTCGCCATCGATGCGGTCCACGCGTGCTCCTCGGGCCACCTCGGACTTCCCCTCGGCGCCGCCGAGGTCGGCGCGGTCCTCTTCGGGCACGCGCTGCAGCACAACCCGGAGCGTCCGCGCTGGATCAACCGCGATCGCTTCATCCTCTCGGCCGGTCACGGCAGCATGTTTCTCTACGGCTGGCTTCACCTCAGCGGCTACGATGTGCCGCTCGAGCAGGTGAAGAAATTCCGCTCGTTGAACAGCATCACGCCGGGGCATCCCGAGTTTCATGAAACGCCGGGCGTCGAGTGCACGACCGGCCCGCTCGGCCAGGGCGTGGGCAATGCGGTCGGCATGGCGGTCGCGGGCCAGATGGCGGCGGCGCGTTTCAACACGGCGGAGCATCCGATTTTCGACTACCATGTCGTGTGTCTCGCCGGCGACGGTTGCATGCAGGAAGGCGTGGCGATGGAGGCGGTGTCCTTCGCGGGCCATCAGAAGCTGGACAATCTGATCCTCATCTACGACGCGAACGACGTGACGCTCGACGCGATGGCGGAGAAGACGCAGAGCGAAAATGCCGCCGCGCGTTTCAAGGCCATTGGCTGGGACGTGCAGACGATCGACGGGCACGACATGGCGGCCTTCCTGAAGGCATTCAACAAGGCGAAGAAGACGAAGAGCGGAAAACCGCAGCTCATCATTGCGAAGACTCAGATCGGCCGCGGCATTCCCGAAGTGGCCGGCACGGCGAAGGGTCACGGCGAAGGCGGCGCGAAGTTCGCTGACGCCGCGCGCGCGGGCCTCGGTCTTCCCGCGGAAGAGCACTTTCACGTGAGCGAGGATGTCCGCGCCTATTTCGCGGACCACAAGGCGCGTCTCGTCCGCCAGTGCAACCGGTGGCACAAGACCTACAAGGCCTGGCGCGAGGCGAACCCCGACAAGGCCGCGCTGCTCGATTCGGCGCAAAACGCGCCGAGTGCCGCCGCGCTGCTTGAAAAGATCCCGGCGTTTCCCGCCGATGCGAAGCTCGCCACGCGCGCCGCGGGTCGCGACGTCCTCCAGCCCGTCGCGGCCGAGCTGCCGCTTCTCGTCGGCGGCAGCGCGGATCTGTATGGTTCGACGCTGAACTACATCGCGGCGGACAAGGATTTCGACGCGAGCAATCGCGCGGGCCGCAACATCCGTTTCGGCATTCGGGAGCATGGCATGGCGGCGATCGCCAACGGGATCGCTTACGACGGGCTGTTCCGTCCGAGCGTCGCGACGTTTCTCGTGTTTGCCGATTATTCGCGGCCCTCGATGCGCCTCGCCGCGCTCTCGAAGCTGCCGGTGGTTTATGTCTATACGCACGACTCGGTCGGCGTGGGCGAAGACGGCCCGACGCACCAGCCGGTCGAGACCGTGAGCGGGTTGCGCGTGATTCCGAATCTCGACGTGATCCGCCCGGCGGATCCGGAGGAAACGGCCGGCGCGTTCGCTGCCGCGCTGGAGCGCATGGACGGCCCGACGCTGCTCGCGCTCACGCGCCAGACTTTGCCGCAACTGACCGATATCGACGTGCAGCTTCGCCGCACGGGCGTGTTGAAGGGCGGCTACATCGCTTTGCGAGAGACGGCGGAGCTCACGCATATCCTCTTGTCGAGCGGCAGCGAACTGCAGCTTGCGATCGCGGCGGCGAAGCAGCTCGGCGCCGGCGTGCGGGTGGTGTCGATGCCGTCGTTCTTCCGTTTCGACCGTCAGCCGGCGGAATATCGGGAGAGCGTGCTGCCGGCGTCGTGCCGCAAGCGCATCGCCGTCGAAGCGGGTGTGACCGGCCTCTGGCACAAATATGTCGGTCTCGATGGCAAGGTCGTCGGCATCGACCGTTTCGGACTGAGCGCGCCGGCACCGGTGGTGTTCAAGGAACTCGGCCTGACGGTCGAAGCGGTGGTGGCGGCGGCGCAGTCGCTGTAAGCCGCGAATTTCACGCGCGGGCCGAGGCCCGTGGCACTTTTCGAAGCCCGACCGCCCGGTCGGGCTTCGTTGTTTCAGGACCGAGTGGCGCATTGACAAAGGGGGTGCCCGACTGATGCTTTTGCCCCTTCCATGAACATTCTCCTCGGTATTCTGACGTTCCTGCTGATCGTCATTTCGGTTTTCCTGGTGCTGCTGGTGCTCGCGCAAAAGGCCAAGAACGATGGCGGGATGGGCGCCGCGCTGGGCGGCGGGATGGCGGAGGCGACCTTTGGCGCCGATACCGGTAACGTGTTGAGCAAGCTGACGATCAATTTCTCGATCGCGTTCTTCGTGCTGGCCTTCGCGCTTTATCTCGGGCGAATCCACCAGCGGACCCAGGCCGCCGCGGCCGGCGATGCGCTGCCGACGATCACGGCTCCTGCGGTGCAACCCTCTTTGCCGCCCGCGCCGACGACCTCCACTCCGGCGGATGCGACCGCCACCCCGGCTCCGGCGCCGGTCGAAAACGCCCCTGCCGAGGCGGGCAAGTAGTTTCGGATGATGATCGGTTTTTCAACAGCGCCCGCCCTCGCTTGGCGGGCGTTTTTTGTGGGCGCGTTGCTCTGCGTGGGCAGCGCGGTCATCGGGGCGGTATCGCGGCCCGCGGCGCCACCGCTTCTACAAACGGGCAAACCCGACCCGGAGGAGGGGCGCGCCGCGTTGGAGCAGATGCGTCGACTGGGGATCGCGGGCGATTATTTTTTGGAATTCCAGCTGCGGGTGATGCCGCGCCGCGGAGCCGAAAGCACGATCGGCGGGCGTCTTTGGGGGAGTCGAAATGCGACCGGGGCGATCTCCCGGGTGAGTTTGCAACTGCCGCCGCCGGCGGGGCAGGTGTCGGCGGAGCGGCGGCTTTTGATTCAAAACGGGCGCCAGTCGGCGGTCTGGCGCTGGGATGCCGGCGGCAGCGTGGCCGTCTTGGGGGTCGGTTCGCTGTTCGAGCCGCTCGTGCCGAACGCAGACCTGACGGCTTTCGATCTGCAGATGCCGTTTCTGTTCTGGGACGAGTTCACCTACGAAGGCGTGGCGCGTTTTCGGGGGCGGCCGGCGCACGTGCTGGTGCTTAGGCCCCCGGCGGCGTTTGCGACGAAATATCCAAAACTGGCGGGGGTGCGGGTGCATCTGGATACGCAGTTCAATGCGCTGGTGCAGACGGAGCTGCTGGACGGGGACGCGAAGGTCTTGAAGACCCTTTCGGTGATCGACCTCAAGAAAGTCGACGAGCAGTGGATCGTTAAGACCATCGACGTGCGGGACGAAACCACGCGCAACAAGACCCGTTTCAGTGTCGTGGCGGCGGGGCTTGGCCTCGATTTTTCGCGCATTGTTTTCGAGCCGGGCCAGCTCGGCACCGAGATCCAGGCCCCGCCGGCCGGCGACCTCGTGCGGATCGATCCGTGAGCAAATTTAGGGGTGGGCGGGGGTGGCGGAGGGGGGCGGCCGGCCCGGTAGGGGAATTTCAAGGACGCGGTATCCGAAAAATAACGTTGCCCGGAGCGCCAGACCGTGTGTCCTGAAGGCTCCCGCCAACTTCAACCTTTGCTTTCCATATGGCCTCCAAGAAAAGCTCCGCTCCGCTCACGTTCGATCTCCCCAGCGCGCTCATCGCAAAAATCAAGACTCTCCGCAACGGTCACGGTCTTCGCTCCGCGAGCGAAGTCGTCCGGCTTGCGATGGACAAATTCGATTTCGATCGCTGCGTTCCCGTCTCCGTGCCGCACCGCCAAATTTCGGTGCGCATCACGAACGAGCAGCGCGCGATGTTGAAACGCTACGCGAAGAAGAAAGACACGAGCGTCGGCGAATTGCTGCGCCTCGCGGTCGAGAATCTCGCGGCGAAGCCGGCGAAGAAGAAATAAGCGCGGCGCGGTCTGTGACCGCGAGAATGCGCGACAGTTGACAGGCGCCGGGCTTGCATTTGCCCGGCGCGTTTTGTTTTTAGGCGGACTCTCTACGCTCATGTCCACCTCACCTTCGCCGCTGTCTGTCTGGGCCCGTAACGTCGCTCCGTCGCCGACTCTTGCCATCGATGCGAAGGCGAAAGCGCTGCAGGCCGCCGGCGAAGATGTGTGCGGGTTTGCGGCCGGCGAACCGGACTTCGACACGCCGGAGCACATCAAGGATGCGGCGATCGCGGCGTTGAAGGCGGGCAAGACGAAGTATGCGCCGACGCCGGGCATCATCGAACTCCGCAAGGCCATCGTCGAACGGTATGCGGCCGAGTATGGTTTCACGATCACGCCCGAGCAGGTGATCGTTTCGCCCGGCGGAAAATTCAACTGCTACCTCGGCGTGCTCGCGACGTGTTCGCCCGGCGATGAAGTGATCGTGCCGGCGCCGTATTGGGTGAGTTATCCGGAGATGGTGAAGCTCGCCGGCGCGACGCCGAAATTCGTGCTGGCGGACGACAAGACGGGCTTCCGTCTGACGCCGGCGATGCTTGAAGCGGCGATCACGCCGAAGACCAAGCTGCTGATTCTCAACTCGCCCTCGAATCCGACGGGCGCGGTCTACAGCCGCGCGGAGTTGGAGGCCATCGTGGCCGTGGCCGTGAAGCACAATCTCTACATCCTCTCGGATGAGATGTATGAGCACCTCGTTTACGACGGCGCGAAGCCGACCTGCGTGGCGATGCTCAGCGAAGAAGCGAAGGCGCGCACGATCACGGTCGCCGGTTTCTCGAAGACGTATGCGATGACCGGCTGGCGCATCGGCACGACCATCGCGCCCCTGCCGATCGCGAAGGCGATTGCCGAGCTGCAGAGCCAGATGAGCTCGAACGTGACGACGTTTGGCCAATACGGCGCGCTCGCAGCGCTGAAGGAAAAGGAGAAGACGGCGGCGGCGTTGGCGAAGATGATGGTGGCGTTCGATCGCCGCCGGAAGTTCCTGCATGCGGAGCTGAACAAGATTCCCGGCGTCACGTGTTTGCTCGCGGAAGGGGCGTTTTATCTTTTCCCGAACATTTCGAGCTTCGGGCTCAAGGACACGGATTTCTGCACGCGGCTGCTCGAGCAGGAAAAGGTCGCGGCGGTGCCGGGCAGCGCGTTCGGCGCGGAAGGCTATCTGCGGCTGAGCTACGCGACGAGCGACGAGATCATCAAGAAGGGCGTCGAACGCCTCGCGCGGTTCTGTGCGACGCTGAAGAAGTGACGGCGGGGGCAGAGCCGATCATTCGCCCGGTTTTTCGGTGCTCGCGTCGAGCACGACGAGGCAGGTGAGTGCGGCGAGGATGATAATCACGGCGAGCATCGGGAAACGATAGCAGCCGGCTGCGACGACGTTCTGTCAGGAGCGTGGGCGGTGAACGGCTGCACCCCCTTCGACGAACGGTGAGGCACGCGCCGGACAAGTGTCGCTCCCCCCCGCGCCGATTTCCGGAAAACCGGCGGGATCAGCGAGAGCCGGAGCGGTCGAAGGCGAGCGCGCCGGGGCCGCTGACGAGCAAGCTCAGCGAGGCGGCGAGCATGAAGATGGCCGGGAACGTCGCGGGATAGGGACGACCGTGGGCAACGTGAACGGCGAAGATCGCCACGAGAAAGTTGAACACCATCACGGCGGCGGCTGCCCGGGTGCGATAACCTACAATGAAGAGAAAGCCGCAGATGAATTGGGCGGCGACCGAAACGAGGGCGCAGACGAGCGGAAGGGGGAAACCGTGCTCGGCGAGGAAGTCGCGGAACTCGAGCATGCGCGCCCAGGAGAACACGTTGTCCATCGTGCCATGGATCAGATGCAAGCCGACCGGCACGCGAAGAATAAGCGGGGCGAAGCGGGAAAATCGGCCGGAGGACAAATCGCGCAGCAGGGGCATGGGGAAGAAAGCAGATCTCGCATAACGGGTCGTTCACGCCGGTCAACTCGCGCGCCAATGAGGACAGAAAGAGCGGTGTGCGACGTGCGGAACCCGGTTTGGGCCCGGGAGACTATGGAGACGTGCGCTCATTTGATGCCAAGTTGAGCGGCCGGTCCTGGTGGCTGGCGCTGGTGATCCCGCCCGTGGGCTATTGGAGCCTCGTGCAGTTCGTCGCCGTGTCGGCCGGGGGTGGCGCGGCGAATGTGTGGGCGGTGCTGGCGTTGATGGGGCTGGCGACGGTTTTGCCACTGGGTGCGCTGGGCTGGGTGCTGTGCAGCGTGGCGGCCTACACCGTGCGGCCCGGTGCGATCGTGGAGCATCGGGTGGTGCGCGATCGCGAGTTTCCGTTGCGTGAAGCGGCGGAGGCGGCGCTGGTCGATGGAGTCGTGATCGTGCCGCTACACGGGAGAACGCTGCGGCTACGGGTCGCACAGCCCGAGGAGTGTCAGGAACTGATCAATCGCTCGCGGTAGCGAGGGCGGGGATCAGGCGCGTTTGGCTTTGAGGAGGCGACGGACGCGCCAGCGCTGGGGTTGATTGACGATGAAGCCCACGCAGCCGACGGTGCCGCAACGGCAGGGGTGGTTCGGCCATTCGGCGAACGGAAAACCGTAATCGTAGGTGAGTTCTTCGCCGCGGACGATGTCACGCGCGGCGATGATCCAGACGCGGCCGCGGATCGTCTCGGCGCGGCAATTCGGCGCGCAGGAATGGTTGATGAGGCGGGCGACGTTGCGGGTTTGGCGGCCGTCGAGATCGTGGCGGGCGTTGAGGTCCCAAATGTAAACGCAGCCGTCGCGGCCCGACGCGAGACGCGCGAGCCGTTGTTGCTCGCGGCGCTGCGACTCGGCCTTGGTGATTTTTTCGCCGACGTATTCGACGATGCGGGTGCCTTCCGGAATTTCGACGCGGGCGTAGGCGCCGCGACCGTGAATCGCGGAGTGGCGGATGACGAACCAGGGCGAGGTCGCGCGACGGGAATGAGGCACGCGGACTCGGTAAGCGGTCGGCGGGGTTTGGCAACTGCGAGTTGGCGTCGAGAGCCGGGATGCGCTTGAAACGCGGCGGAGCTTGGACGTGATGCGGGCATGTCACTCGAAACGGTCGGCCAACGATGCCTGAGCGAGCGGGAGCCCGAACTGGGGCTGGGCGTTGTCGCGGCGGTGGACCCGGCCGCGAAACGCATTGCGGTGAATTTTCCGGCGACGGGCGAACGCCGGCTTTATGCGCTTGGGACGCCGGTGCTCAAGCGGGTGCAATTTCGGGCGGGGGAAACGGTGACCGCCCGCGATGGCTCAGGCTTCACGATCGAACGCGTCGAGGAATCGGGCGGCGTGCTGGTCTATGTCGGGGCGGGACGGCGCGTGCGTGAGGACGAGATTTCGGATGCGATGCAGGCGAATTCGCCGGCGGAGCGGCTGCTGGCGGGCCAGACGGATGCGAGCGAAGTGTTCGATTTGCGGATACGAGCGCTGCAATTGCGGGCGAAGCTGCGGGAGTCGTCGGTGCGCGGGTTTTTGGGCGGGAGGGTCGACCTGATTCCGCACCAGTTCTACATCCTGAACGAAGTGGCGTCCCGGCAGATTCCGCGCGTGTTGCTGGCGGATGAGGTGGGGCTGGGAAAAACGATCGAGGCGTGTCTCGTGCTGCAGCGATTGCTCGTGGTGGGGAAAGTGAGGCGTGCGCTGGTGCTGGTGCCGGAGACGCTGGTGCACCAGTGGTTCGTCGAGCTGCTGCGGCGCTTCAACCTGTGGTTCGGCATTTATGACGAGGCGCGCTGCGCGGCGCTGGAGCAGAGCGATCCCGGAGCGAATCCGTTTCTCGCGAGCCAGCTCGTGCTGGGCAGCGTGAGCTTTCTCGCGCAGGACGAACGGCGCGGAGCGCAGGCGGTCGAGGCGGGTTGGGACATGGTGGTGGTGGACGAGGCGCATCACCTGGCGTGGACGCCGGAGCACGCGAGCGCGGAATATCGACTCGTTGAACGGCTGGCGCAGCGGAGCGCGGGCCTGCTGCTGCTCACGGCGACGCCAATGCAGCTTGGAATCGAAGGACATTTCGCCCGGCTGCGGCTGCTCGATCCGGCGCGCTACAAAAACCTGGAAGCGTTTCGGGCGGAGGCGGCGGGGTTCGGGACGGTGGCGGAGATCGCGGAGAAGATCGTCGAGAAAAAGCCGCTGCGGCCGAAGGAACGGGAAAAGCTGGCGAAGATTTTCGACAAGGATCCGGAAGGCCTCGCGCAGCGGCTGGCCGCCTTCGATGCGGGCCGGGCGGGCGCGCGGGAGGCGCTGCTGCGGACGCTGCTCGATCAGCATGGCACGGGGCGGGTGATGTTTCGGAACACGCGCGCGGCGATGAGCGGATTTCCGATGCGACGGTTTTGCCCGGCGGCGATCGAAGATTACAACGTGACGTTGCACGCGCGGATCGCCCGCGAGCTGCAGGCGGAGGAGGCGGGCGCGGAAGCGGAGATTCGGTATTCGTTCAAGGACGATCCCCGCATCGACTGGCTGGTGGAACTGATGCGAAAGCACCGGCCGGCGAAGGTCCTGCTCATTTGCAAATTCCAGCGGAAGGTTGCGGCGATCGCGGCCGCGATTCAGGAAAAAACGAGCGTGAAAGTCGGGCTGTTTCACGAAGGGTTGCCGTTGGTGCAGCGCGATCGCAACGCGGCGTGGTTCGCAGAACCGGAAGGCGCGCAATTGCTGATCTGCTCGGAGATCGGAAGCGAAGGGCGGAATTTTCAGTTTGCGCACCACCTCGTGCTTTTCGATCTGCCGCTGAATCCGGGGTTGCTCGAGCAGCGCATCGGACGTCTCGATCGAATCGGGCAGACCGAGACGATCCGGGTGCATGTGCCGTATATCGTGGGCAGCGCCGACGAGTGCGTGGTCGAGTGGTATCACCGCGGGCTCGACGCGTTCGAAACACCGCTGCACGGCGGCAACGAGTATCTCGAGGCGTTTCGCGGGCGGCTGCTCGAGCTCGCGCAACGGCATGGGCGGGGCGGACGCGAGGGGGCGCGCGAGGAACTCGAGACGTTTGTCGGAGAGACGTCGGAGTTTCGTCGTGTGCTGAATGCGAAGCTGCAGAAAGGGCGCGACCGTTTGCTGGAGTTGAATTCGTTCGATCGCGGCGAGGCGGAGCGCGTGATCGCGCGGGTGCGCGAGGCGGATGGAGACACGTCGTTGCGCGGGAACTTGATCGCGTTGCTCGATCATTTCGGGGTGCGCGTGCGCGAGCATGAGGAAGGCGACGTATTTCTCGATCCGAGTCATGCGTTCATCGAGGCGTTTCCGTCGCTGCCAGCGGAGGGAATGCTCACGACGTTCGATCGCCAACGCGCGATCGTGCGCGAGGATATCCGGTTTCTGTCGGCGGATCATTTGCTCGTGCAGGACACGCTCGATCTCCTGATCGATTCGCCGGCGGGCACGACAGCGTTCGTGACGATGCCGGCGGAGCGTCCGGGATTATTGTTGGAAGCGTTGTTCGTGCTGGAGGCGGTCGCGGAGAGTCGCTGGCAGGTGGACCAGTTTCTGGCGCCCCAGCCGGTGCGGGTGTTGGTGGATCTGCGAGGCGGCGATGTGACGGACGAGCATCCGTCGGCGGACGTGATGGGGCTCGCGAGCGAAGCGGAGATTCATCGTTTCCTGGAGCAGCCCGGTTTCGACGCGTCGCGCGTGAAAGCGATGGCGGAGGCGGCGGCCGCGGCGGGGGAGACGCGGGCGCAGCCGTTGCGGGCGAGTGCGCTCGAGCGGGCGAAGGCGGCTTTGGAGACCGAGCTGGAGCGGCTGGTGCAGCTGCAGCGGGTGAACGATCACGTGCGGCCGGAAGAAGTGGCGCTGGCGCGCGAGCAGCTGGAACGGACCCGCGCGGCGATCGAGACGGCGCGACTGCGGTTGGACGCGGTGCGGCTGATCCTGGCGGCGCCGACCGCGGGCGTGGGCACGTCGAGGCGATCCGGACGAGTTTGACAGCGGGCGGGTTGCGCGGACGCTCGCCTGCCGTATGACGAGGCCGCTGACCCTTGGGCTCGTGCTGGTGGTGATGGTGTGTTTCGCGGCGAACAGCCTCATCACGCGATTTCTGGTGGGCGGTGGCTGGATGGATCCGGCGGGCGTGACGATCGCGAGATTTGCGGCGGGCGCGGCGATGCTGGCGCTCGTGCTGGCGGCGCAAGGCCGGGGGCGCGAGGTGTGTCCGCGCGCGAAGGATGCGGGCCTCGTGTTGTTTCTCGCGGGGTATGCGCTGGCGATCGGCTATGGTTACCGGCACATCACGGCGGCGGCGGGCACGTTCGTGTTTTACGCGCTGGTGATCGCGACGATGACGTTGGGCGGCGGACGACCCTCGGTGCGGGCGGCGATCGGCGCGCTGGTGGCACTCGCGGGAGTGGGCGTGCTGGCGTTGGGGAAAGTGGAAGGCACGACGGTGCTCGGCGTCGGATTGCTGGCCTTCACCGGAGCGACGTGGGGGGCGTATTCGTTGTTGTTGAGAAAGCGGGGCGAGGCGTTCGTGACGAATGCGCGCAGTTTTCTGGGCGTGGCGCTTTTGTTGCCGCTGCTCGCGTGGGCCGAGCGGGATGCGCTGCGTTTCACGACGTTTGGGCTCGTGCTCGGGCTGGGCATGGGGGCGATCACGACGGCGCTCGCGTATGCGTTGTGGGCGCGGGTGCTGCCCGCGCTGAGCGCGATCGAGGCGGGGACGGTGCAGTTGCTCGTGCCGGTTTTGACGGCGGCGTCGGGCGTGTGGTTGCTCGACGAGCCGTTTACCGCGCGGCTCGGAATCGCCGGTGCGCTTGTGCTGGCGGGGATGTGGCTGACGACGTATCGACCGAAAGCGGCGGGGCGGTGAAGCGGAGTTCCGGGGGCTCGCGGCGACGGGCTAGCGGGCGTCCCAGTCGAGGATGATTTTGCCGGAATTACCGGAGCGCATGAGGTCGAAGGCCTGCTGGAAATCGGAGTAGTGGAAGCGGTGGGTGATGACCGGCGAGATATCGAGGCCGCTTTGGATGAGGGCGGTCATCTTATACCACGTCTCATACATTTCGCGTCCGTAGATGCCGCGGATCGTGAGCATGTTGAAGATGACCTTGTTCCAGTCGACGGCAGTGCGTTCGGGCATGATGCCGAGGAGTGCGATGCGACCGCCGTGCGCCATGTTGTCGATCATGTCGTTCAGTGCGCGGGGGCTGCCGGACATTTCGAGGCCGACGTCGAAGCCTTCCTTCATGCCGACGTCCTTCTGGACGTCGGAAATGTTTTCTCTCGAAACGTCGATCACACGCGTGGCGCCCATCGTGGTGGCAAGGGCGAGGCGCTCGGGGTTGACGTCGGTCACAACGACCTTGCGCGCCCCGGCCTGGCGGGCGATGGCGGTGGCCATGCAGCCGATGGGGCCGGCACCGGTGATGAGGACGTCCTCGCCGACGAGGTCGAACTGCAGCGCGGTGTGGGTGGCGTTGCCGAGTGGATCGAAGCAGGAGAGGACGTCGAGCGGGATGGAAGGGTCGACGTGCACGGCGTTGCTCGCGGGGATGCAGAGAAATTCGGCGAACGCACCGTCGCGATCGACGCCAATGCCGCGCGTATCCTTGCAAAGGTGACGCCGGCCCGCGAGGCAGTTGCGGCAGCGGCCGCAGACGATGTGGCCCTCGCCGTCGACGACGTCGCCTTTTTTGTAGCCCTGCACGTTGGCGCCGACGGCTTCGATGACGCCGACGAATTCGTGGCCGACGATCATGGGGGGCTTGATCGTTTTGGCGGCCCAGTTGTCCCAGTTGTAGATGTGGACATCGGTCCCGCAGATGGAGGTGCGGCGGACACGGATCAGCACGTCGTTGACGCCGGGGGCGGGCACGGGTGCGTCGATGAGGGCGAGCCCGGGACCGGCGCGCAGTTTCGCGATTGCCCGCATGGTTTTTTGCATGGGCGGGACGCTAGCGCGGGGTGGCCGTGAAACAACTTCTTAGCGGGCGAAATATGCGCGCGGCCAGTCGACAAAAAACGCGCAGGTTATAGTCGTGCAACAGGTTCGAGTTCGTGCGAGCCTTGCGGTGGAGGTGGTGCATGCAAACGTTTGCCGAGCTGGTGTGCGGTCGATGGAAAATCCCACCCGAACGCTACATGGGAGCCGTGTTCTGGCGGTGCCTGCATCGGCGCGCGCTGCCGGTGGCGTGGATTTTTCGCTGGTGGCACGACGAGCATTTCCTGGCCGACTACGATCTGATTTCGAGAGTCGGGTCGCTGACGTGTGCGAACGATCTCGAAGCCGAACTCGACGATTTCGACATGCATCCGTGGAACCACGGGATGCTGCGGCGACGGCTGAAGATTCGCGTCTCGGTCGGACGGCTGTCGAAGCTTGTTCGCGCCACGCTTCCGAGCGCGCGGGAAACAACACCGCGAGGCTATCGGCTCGATGACGGTCGGTATCCGCGGGAGCCGGGGTTGCACTGACGCGGAGGCTTACTCGGAGAGAAGTTGCGCGCCTTCGAGTGCGAGCAGGCGGGTCTTGGTGCGAACGCCGCCGGGGCCGGAAAAGCCGGTCATGCGGCCGTCGGCGGCGACGATGCGATGACAGGGGATGAGGAGCGGCCAGCGGTTGGCGCCGAGGGCGGCGCCGACGGCGCGGCTGGCGGCGGCGGGTTGATCCAACGCGGCGGCGAGGGCGCCGTAGGTGCTCGTAGCGCCGGAGGGGATACGCAAGGTTGCGCGGAGGACGGCGAGGTTGAAATCGGGAATGTCGGAGAAGTCGTAGCGGAGATCGGAAAAATCCTGAAACTGCCCGGACAGGTGAAGGCGCACGCGATCGACGATGCGGAGGATGTCGGCCGGTGGCGCGGTGTCGTCGCCGGGGAGCGAAGACGCTTCGGGGAGCTCGAAGCCCGTGAGGCCGGCGTGGCGCCACGAGACGGCGCAGCGGCCGAGCGGGGTGTCGAACGTGGCGCGGCGCATAAGGGTTTGCATCGTGGGCGGCTTGCTAGTCGTGTCGAAGCGATTTCATGCCGAATCGCTTCTACAACGCCTTCGACGTCGAGACCTATGGCGGCGAGCGCAAAACGGACTATCGCAACGCCTTTCAGATCGATCGCGACCGGATCATTCACGCGCATGCGTTCCGAAAGCTGCAGTCGAAGACGCAGGTTTTTTTGTCGGGCGAATATGACTTTTATCGCACCCGGCTGACGCACTCGATGGAAGTGGCGCAGATCGGGCGGTCGATCTGCCATTATCTGCAGACCCGCGGGGCGCCGTTGAAGGACGACTTTTTTATCGACGGCGATCTGGTGGAGGCGGTGTGCCTCGCGCACGATCTGGGGCATCCGCCGTTCGGGCATTCGGGCGAGCGGACGCTGCAGGAGTTGATGGTGCAATGGGGCGGTTTCGAAGGCAACGCGCAGACGCTGCATCTGTTGACGGAGACGATGATTCAGAACGAGACGAGCGTGCGCGGGATGCAGCCGACGCGGGCGCTGCTCGATGGCGTGCTGAAATACAAGAAACTGTTTTCCGAGTTTCCGAAGCCGCCGGCGAATCACTTTCTCTACGACCCGCAGAAGACGGTGCGGGGCTTCGTGTTTGGCGGGGCGGCGATTCCCCGGGAGCTGCGCAGCGGGGAGAAGTTGAATGCGTTCAAGAGCATCGAATGCCAGATCATGGACTGGGCGGACGATGCGGCGTATTCGCTCAACGACATTGTGGACGGCGTGCGGGCGGGATTCTTGAACGAGGCGCGAATCGGGGAATGGGCGGCAGGCGAGGCGATCGATGCGCCGCGTCAGCGGATGCTGGATACATTATTCGACGCGATCCGGGCGGACCGGCTCGAGAGCGTGTTCTCGCAAAAGATCGGGGCGTTCATCACGGCGTGCCGGTTGCGGGAGCGGAAAAATTTCATGGCGGAGGCGACGAATCGTTATCGGTTCGAACTGGTGGTGAGCGCGGACGCGGAGGCGGAGGCGCAGTTCTTCAAAAAGATGGCGAACGACATCATTTTCGAGAGCCCGCAGCTGCAGCAGATCGAGCACAAGGCGCGGCGGGTGTTGTTCGATTTGTGGGATTCGGCGTGGCGGAACCACGTGGTGAAGGGCGCGCGCGTGATCCACATCCTGCCGCCGCGGGTGGGCAAGCTGATCGAGGCGGAAAAGACGCCGGCGGGGAAGGCGCGGCAGATCTGCGATTATCTCGCGGGGCTGACGGATGGCGGGATCGTGCGGACGTATCGGCGGTTGTTCGATCCGGAGTTCGGGTCGATCCGTGATTTGAGTTGAGAGGCCAGGACCGCGCAGGCGAACGATGATCTCGATTCGGCGTTTCGTAGGGTCGGCTTCGGGACTGGCGTTTTTCGCGGCGTTCGGACTCGCGATCGTTTTCGCCGCGTTCACGCAGCATGTGTGGGAGGACTATTACATCACGTATCGCTCGAGTCGGAATCTGGCGATGGGTGAGGGGCTGGTCTTCAATGTCGGCGAGCGGCTGCACACGTTTACGTCGCCGCTGGGTGTGCTGCTGCCGGCGGCGGCGCTGGCGTTGACGGGCAATACGTCGGACGAGATCGCACTGTGGATTTTTCGCGGGTGGTGTGCGGCGGCTTTCGGGGGCGCGGCGGCGCTGATCGTGGCGATCGGTGAGCGGCTGCGGCAGGCGCGGTGGGCGGTCGCGTTTGTGGTCGGGGCGGTGGCGCTCGATGCGAAGTCGCTGGATTTCACGATCAACGGAATGGAGACGGCGTGGATGCTGTTGTTTCTGGCGTATGCGTTTTGGGCGCATCTGCGGGTCGACTCCAGGAGCTGGATACATTTGGGAACGGCCTGGGCGGGACTGATGTGGACGCGGCCGGACAGCTTTATCTATGTCGCACTGATCGCGGCGGGATTCTGGCTGTTCAACCGAGAGGCGGAGTCGGGGGTGTCGCGGCGGGCGATGCTGGGCGCGTTTTTGCGGGCGGGAGCGTTGACGACGGTGTTGTATGCGCCGTGGTTGATCTGGGCGGCGTGGTATTACGGATCGCCGATTCCGCACACGATCGCGGCGAAAGGGAGTATTGGTGGCGACCATACGGGGTGGGAACTGATCCGGACGGCGGTCGGCCTGCCGTATTGGACGTGGACGAGCGGCACGACGCTCGAGAGCGCGTTTTTGCCGTCGTATTATGTGATGGGCGGCTGGCCGGCGCCGGTGGTGTGGGTCGCGCGGGCGCTCGCGACGGTGTGCGCGTTGTTATGGATCGTGCCGGGCGTGCGGAGGGAGACGCGCGTGGCGTCTTTCGCGTTTTTCGGCGCGCATGTTTACCTGAGCTACTTTCCGTATTTTCCGTTTCCGTGGTATGTGCCGAGCACAACGCTGCTGGCCCTGTTGAGTCTGGGTGGAGTGTGGTCGCAAGGAATGGCGGCGCGGCGTTCGGCGGTGAGGGGCGTGGTGTTGGCGGGCGCGGGTTTGATGACGATCGGCGGCGGTTGGCTGACTTGGGAGGTGGCACGCCAGGTGGCGGCGCAGCAGCGGATCGTGGAGGACGGGACGCGGCGGAAAATCGGCGAGTGGCTGAAGGCGAACGCGGCGCCGGGCGACACGGTGTTCATGGAGCCGCTCGGGTATATCGGTTTCTTTTCGGGACTCGAAACGTTCGACTATCCCGGGATGTCGTCGCGGAAAATGGTGCAGGCGCGGACGGCGGTGGGCGAGGAGTGGGGAAGGTTGATTTTCGAGCTGCAGCCGAGGTGGGTGGTGTTGCGGCCGTTCGAGGTGGAGCGAATCGAGCGGGCGAAGCCGGGATTGTTGCGCGAGCACTATGCGGTGGCGCGGGAATTCGACCGGTTGGCGGAGGTCAAGGCGCTGACGGTGCGCGGGCGGCCGTATTTGGAGCACGATGCTCGTTTCACCGTATTCAGAATGGTGAGACCGTTCAGCTTCGAGACGGACGTGCGGGCGATCGAGGTGCCGTTCCCGGTGACCTAT
>JAEZAD010000306.1 GCA_023430565.1 Verrucomicrobiota bacterium | reverse complement strand
ACGAGCAGGAGCGCCCCGGCTTTTTCGGGCCAGGTGATCGGCGAAAGGTGGAGCCCGGCCGGGACGCCGCGCTCCACCTTACCGAAAAACGACACGTGAATCGCCCGCAGCGTGAACGCCGCGGCGACCAGCACGCCGAGCGCGGCAGCGAGTGTCCACAAAGGCGATACGCTCCACGTGCCGATGAGAATCGTGAGCTCGGCGGGGAAGCCCGAAAACCCGGGCATGCCCATCGAGGCGAGACCGGCGACCACGAACGTCACTGCGGCGAACGGCATCAACCGAAAGAGCGGCAGCACGCGCAAATCGGCGAGGCGGCGGGTGTGCGTGCGTTCGTAAACCATGCGACCGACGACGGCGAACAGCAGTCCGGCGATGACACCGTGCGAAAACATCTGCAGCACCGCGCCGCTGACCGCGCGCGGCGTCGCGGCGGCAAGCCCTAGAAGAACGAAGCCCATGTGGCTGACGCTCGAGTAGGCGATGACGAACTTGAAGTCCTCCTGCACGAGCGCGACGAAACCCGCGTAGAGGATTCCGGCGATCGCGAGCCACGCGATGGCGGGTTGATAAAACGCGAGTGCGTCGGGAAAAAGCGGCATGGCGACGCGCAGGCAGCCGTAGGCGCCGAGTTTCATGACCACGCCGGCGAGCAGCATCGAGGCGGCGGTGGGCGCGGCGACGTGGCCGGTCGGCGCCCACGAGTGCAGCGGAAACATGCCGGCAAGCGTGGCAAAGCCGACGAAGATCAGGGCGAAGATTCCGAGCTGTTGCGCGTGCGGGATCTGTTGCGCGGCGGTGGCAAGGTCGGCGAGCGCGAAACTTTCGGCGCCGCCGGTGGCGAAGGTCCACAGCAAACCGGCGAGCACGAGCGCGCTGCCCGCGAACGAATAAAGCACGAGCTTCATCGCGCCGTATTCGCGATTCGTGGAACCCCAGTTCGCGATGAGGAAATATTTCGGGACGATCGCGATTTCGTAGAAGACGAAGAACGTGAACGCGTCGGTGCTGAGAAACACGCCGTAGACGCCGCCGATCAGCGTGAGGTAGAGCGCGAAGAATTCGCCGACGCGCTCGGTGATGTTCCAGGAAAACAGAATGCCGGCCGTCGCGGCGAGGCCGGTGAGCACGACGAGGGTGAGACTGATGCCGTCGGCGCCGAGCTGGTAGCGGATGCCGAGCTGCGGAATCCAGGAGACATCGACGAGCGGCTGGATCGTGGCGGCGGGAGAGAAACCGGTGGCCGCAAAGAAGGTGAGCGCTGAGCCGACAATCGCGGAGACGAGAGCGGTCCAGCGCGCGGCGTTGGCGGAACGCGTTCCCGCCGCGAGCGCGAGGAGCGCGCCGGCGAAGGAGACGTAGATCGTGCAAGGCAGCGCGTTCATCGGACGGAACCGGCGTTAAGCGATAAGCGGTAATCAATAAGCTCCAGGCCCCGTTTCCCGGGGGACACGAGCCGCGAATCGAGCTTATCGCTTACCGCTTTTTGCTTACAGCTTTTCATGGCAGCGAGGCGGCCCATTGGGTGATGAGCGGGTTGAAGAGGCCGATGAGCAGTTGCGGCATGAGGCCGAGTGCGAACATCAGGCCCGTGGCGGGAATCAGGACGGCAATTTCCTGTTTTGAAAGATCGGCGAAGCCGGAGACGGCGCCGCGTTGCGGGCCGTGGAAGACGCGTTGCCAGAACGTCAGGAGGAAGAGCGCGGTCGCGAGCAGGCCGAGCGTCGCGACGGCGGCGGCCCAGGGCGCAAGTCCCCACACGCCGCGGAAGATCAGGAATTCGCCGACGAAGCCGTTGAGACCGGGCAGCCCGAGCGAGGAGAACATCGCGATGCCGCAGAGGCCGGCGAACACCGGCATCGCGGTGCGCACGCCGCCGAAATCGTTGACGCCGCGGAGGCCGCCGTTGCGCGTTTCGAGGAGGCCGACGCAGTAGAAGAGCGCGGCGGCGGAAAGGCCGTGGTTGAACATCTGCAGGAGCGTGCCGCTGAAAGCGGACGCAGCGGCCTCGGCGGAGGGATGCGTGGCGGAGGCGACGGCGAACAGCGCGAGCAGGCAGTAGCTCAGGTGGTTGATCGACGAATACGCGATCATGCGCTTGAGGTCGGTTTGGCGCAGCGCGGCGACGGCGCCGAGCACCACGCCGGCGAGCGCGAGCCAGAGGAGCGGCGTGGCGAGCGCGTGGAGTTCGGCGGGAAACAGCGGCCAGAGGATTCGAAGAAAACCGTAGACGCCCATCTTCGACATGACGCCGGTGAGAAACATCGACACGCCCGTCGGCGCCTCGGCGTAGGCCGGCGGCAGCCAGGTGTGAAAAGGAAAGAGCGGGACTTTGACGGCGAGACCGAGCAGCACGCCGCCGAAGATCGCCCAGCTCCAGGCGCCGCCGAGTTGCGCGGCGAGGGTGCCATCGGCGCGGAGGGCGGCGAGTTGCGTGAAGTCGAGCGTGCCGGTCGTCGCGAACAGCGCGGCGAAGCCGGCGAGCATGAACGCGCTGCCGCCGATCGTGTAGATGACAAATTGATACGCGGCGCGGGTCGCGGCGGCATGACCGCGCTTATCCGAACCGCCGCCCCAAAGTTTGATCAGGAAAAAGGCGGGAAAGAGGCTGAGCTCCCAGAAGATGAACCAGTGGAAGAAATCCAGCGCGAGGAAGACGCCGAGCGCGGCGCCTTGCAGGAGGAGAAACAGGAGGTGGAGCGCGCGAACATCGCGGGTCACGTTGCGCGAGGCGAGCAGGGCCATCGGCGAAACGAGGCCGGTGAGCAGCACGAGCAAGAGGCTCATGCCGTCGAGGCCGAGGTGATAAGTGACGTTGAGCGAAGGAATCCAGGCGTGCCGTTCGACGAACTGCAGGCCGGGCGCGAAGGGGTCGAACGCGGAGATCAGCATGCACGCGAGCACGAGCGTCGTGAGACTAAAGCCGAGCGCGAGGGTGCGGGAGGTGTTGGGCGCGAGGCGTGGAAGCAGCGCGAGCACGAAGGCGCCGAGCCAGGGGAGAAAGATGGCGAGAGAGAGAAGCGGGAGGGAAGTCATCGCGCACCTCCGATCACGAGCACGACGGCGAGGACCGCGAAGGCGATGGCGATCGTGAGCAGATAGCCGTGGGCGTCGCCCGACTGGCGGCGCGAATAGGCGAGGGCGGTGCCGCGGAGTTTTTCGCTGCCGGCGTCGAAACCGCCGTTGATGGCGTGCTCCTCGGCTTGTTGGTCCATCAAGCCGAAGACGCGGGCGAAAGCCGCGAGCGCGCGAATCGCGCCATCGAAAACGTGACGATCGGCGGCGGCGGCGAGCGTCGCGAACCCGGCGGTCAGTCGCCCGACGGTGGCGGCGTAGAGTTCGTCGAACCCGAGTCGGTTCGCGAGGGCGGCGAAGAGGCGGGGCGAGGCGTTGGCGAGTGGGTCGCGCGCATCGGACACCGCGCGCGGGCGGCGGCCGTAGATCCACCAGCCGAGGCCGAGACCGGCGCCGACGAGCGCGATCGAAAGAACCAGGAGGCCGGCGCCCCCGGCTTCGTCGACCGCGCCGGGATCGAGTTGGTGTTGCAGCCAGGGCGAGGGCCAGGCGAGGAGGCTCAGCAGAATCGCGGATGCGGCGAGGATCGCGAGCGGGGCGGTCATCACGGCGGAGTTTTCATGCGCGTGTTCGGCGGCGTGCGAACGGGGCTTGCCGAAGAAAACCTCGGCGACGAGGCGCGTCATGTAGAACGCGGTGAGCACGACGGCGGCGAGACCGATGTAAAACGGCAGGTGCGACACCGGCCAGGCGTGCGCGGCGTGAAGGATGGCTTCCTTGCTCCAGAAGCCGGAGAAGAGGAACGGCACGCCGGCGAGCGCCATGGTGCCGATGGCGAAGGTGGCGAAGGTTATCTTCATCTTCGGGGCGAGTCCGCCGAGCTGGCGGATGTCCTGCTCGTGATGGGCGGCGTGAATGACGGAGCCGGCGCCGAGGAAGAGAAGAGCTTTGAAGAAGGCGTGGGTGAGCAGATGGAAGATCGCGGCAGTCCATGAGCCGACGCCCAGCGCGAGCATCATGTAGCCGAGTTGGGAAACGGTGGAGAAGGCGAGGACGCGCTTGAGGTCGTTTTGCGCGACGGCGATGCAGGCGCCCATGAGGGCGGTGATGGCGCCGATGAAGGCGACGACGTTGAGTGCGTTGAGCGCGGCGTGTTCGAGCGACTGGTCGATCGCCATCAACGGGTAAACGCGCGCGATGAGGAACACGCCGGCCGCGACCATCGTGGCGGCGTGGATCAGCGCGGAGACGGGCGTGGGGCCTTCCATCGCGTCGGGCAGCCAGACGTGGAGCGGGAACTGGCCCGATTTGCCGATGGCGCCGCAGAAGATGAGCAGTCCGATCGCGGTGGAGACGGCGAGGCCGCCGAGGGTGGTTTGGGCGGCGAGCGAGGCGAGCGTGCTGGTTTCGAGGATACCGGCGCCGTTGTCGAAAAAGAGCAGCGAGCCGGTGGAGTCGTAGAGCCAGAGGAGGCCGAGCAGCAGGCCGAGGTCGCCGATGCGCGTGGTGATGAAGGCTTTTTTCGCGGCGGCGGCGGCGGCGGGCTTATGGAACCAGAAACCGATGAGAAGATATGACGCGAGGCCGACGAGCTCCCAGCAGATGAAGAGGAGAAGCAGGCTGTTGGCGACGAGCAGGCCGAGCATCGCGCCGGCGAAGAGGCTGAGGAAACAGAAGAAGCGCGTGAAATTCGCGTCTTCTTTCATGTAGCCGAGGCTGAAGATGAAGATCAGCGCGCCGACGAACGTGACCATTACGCACATGAATGCGGTGAGCGGATCGAGGAGGAAGCCGAGGCGGAGGGATTCAGTGCCGAGATCGAACCAGGCGAAGTTGAAAACCTGGTGCGCGGAGGGGTCGGCGAGCGCGGTGCTGAGCGCGAAGCAGGAAAGGACGAAGGCGCCGAGCATCGCGGCGATCGCTGCGGCGGACGCGAGGGTCCTACCGGAGCGCGGGGTCAATGCACCGATCGCCGCCGCGACCAAGGGGAGCGCGGGGATGAGCCACAGATACTGGACGGGAAGTGTCATCGACGCGGCGGCGAAAGCTCCAAGGACCAAGCTCCAAGCACCAGTGAAGCTCCAAACATCAGAGCTGCGCCGGCTCGAACAGGTTGGAAGTTGGAGAATTGAAGGTTCACTGGAGCTTGGTGCTTGGAGCGCTTGGAGCTTGCCGCCTCATCCCTTCAAGCGGTTCGCCTCCTGGAGGCGGATGTTTTTCTGGTGGCGGTAAACGGCGATCACCAGGGCGAGGCCGACGGCGGCTTCGGCGGCGGCGACCGCGATGGCGAAGAGGACAAAGATCACGCCGGTGGCGGGGGCCGGCGCGGGGCCAAAACGCCAGAACGCGATGAAATTCAGATTGGCGGCGTTGAGCATGAGCTCGATGCCGAGGAGAACGAGGATGCTGTTGCTGCGCGTGAGCGCGGCGATCAGGCCGAGCGTGAAAAGGGCGGAAGACAGGAGTAGGCAGAGGTGGAGCGCGGTCACGAGCGGTCCTCCGGATTCTTGTCGGTGGCGGCGATGATGGTCGCGCCGATGAGGGAGACGGTGAGGATCACGCCGGCGACGAGAAGCGACGCGGCGTGGGGGCCCATGAGTTCGCGGCCCAGTTGCGCGACGGTGAGCGAAGGCGCGTTGGTCGGCAGGAGGGTGAAGCGGGTGTTGAGCACCGCATAGGCGAGCAGACCGAAGACCAGGCCGCCGGCGACGACGGCGGCGAGCGCGCGGCGATGCGAGGCCGGCGCGAGCGGAGCGTCGGCGAGCGTGCGCTTGGTCAGCAGCACGGCGAAGAGGACGACCATCGAAACGGCGCCGACGTAGATGAGAATTTGGGCGAAGGCGACGAACTCGGCGCCGGCCCAGAGATAGAAGGCGCCGATGCCGGCCCAGGTGAAAATGAGGAGGAGCGCCGCGTGAATGAGATTGCGGCGCGTCATCGCGAACGCGGCGCTCGCGAGAATGAGGGCGGCGATGACGGTCAGCGCGATCATGCGTATCGATAAGATCGCGGCGCGAGGCCGGTGCTCAGGCGGCGGCCGATGAGCACGAACGGGATGACGACGAGCGCGATCGCGACGAGCCAGCGCGCGATCTGGAGGAGCGGCGGGAGATTCGCGGTGAGCGACCAGAACGCGGCGTTGGCGAGATTGATCAACGCGAGCGGGACGAGGAATTTCCACGAGAGCCGCGTGAGCTGGTCGATGCGCAGGCGCAGCAGCGTGCCGCGGATCCAGATCAGCACGAGGATCAGCGAGAAAAGTTTCAGTCCGAACCAGATGTAGGACGGGATGAACTCGAGAAACGCGAACGGCGCCTGCCAGCCGCCAAGGAAGAGCGTGACGCCGAGCCCGCAGAGGGCGGTCATGCCAAAATATTCGGCCATGAAGAAGAGCGCGTATTTGAAACCTGAATATTCGGTGAGATGGCCGGCGATGAGTTCGCTTTCGGCCTCGGGCAGGTCGAACGGCGAGCGGTTGGATTCGGCGAGGGCGGCGATGAGGAAAATGAGAAACGCACAGGCGCCCCACGGCGTGAGGATGTTCCAGTGCGGGAGGACGCCGAAAGTCCAGCCGCCCTGCGCGAGAACGATGTTCTGCGTCGAAAGCGTGCCGGAAAGCATGATGACGGGCACGACGGCGAGGAGCAGCGGGAGCTCGTAGCTGATGAGCTGGGCGAGCGCGCGCATGGCGGCGAGCAGCGAGTATTTGTTTCGGCTGGACCAGCCGGCCATGAAGATGGCGAGCTCGGTGGCGGCGCCGGCGGCGAAGAAATAGAGGACGGCGGCGTCGAGCTCGACGGGGATCAGTTCGCGGCCGAAGGGCAGGACGGCGAACGTCATCAACGCGAACGTGCAGACGACGACGGGAGCGAGGAAGTGGAGGAGTTTATCGGCGGCGGCAGGAACGATGTCCTCCTTCGTGAGCGCTTTGACGGCGTCGGCGAAGGGCTGCGTGAGGCCGAAGAGTTTCGGACCTTTGCCCTTCATGAAGGGCAGGCCGGCTCGGTTGGGGCCGAGGCGATTTTGCACGCGGCCGAGAAGCTTGCGTTCGGCGATCGTGAGGAAGGCGAAGAAGAGGCCGAAGACGGCGAGGACCGCGACGATCGTGATCAGGTGATGAACGAGCCAGTGGAGCGGTGCCGGTAAAATGGATACAAGCCAGTCGCGGGCGGCGAGCGGGGCGTGTTCGAGGAAGGTCGCGCCGGCGGGCGCCGCGACCGTTGAGAGTTGAGGGTTGAGAGTTGAGAGACCGAAGCAGGTCATGCGGCGGGCGGAGGCTTGGGAGCGTCCGCGCTCGGCGCGTCGGCAGGTTTAGAAGCTGGTGGAGAGGGAGTCGTGGCGGCGGGACGAGGTGTGGTGGTCGGAGTAGATGAGGCGGGTGAAGCGGTGACGGTGTTCGTTGCGGCCGCAGGGGCGGCGGCTTTGGCGGCGGCGGCTTTCGCTGCAGCAGCAGCGGCGGCGGCTTTGGCTTTTTCCTCGGCGGCTTTGCGTTCGGCGGCGAGGCGGGCGTCGACTTCAGCGGCCTCGGTCGGATGAATCTCGTGGTAGTAGGTGTTGGGCTTCGCGAGCTGTTCGCGGTTGAGAAGGAGCTCGTCGAAGCGACCGGGCGTCGCGATTTCGTAGACCTGGTCCATCTTGATCGCGTCGAAGGGGCAGACTTCGACGCAGATCTGGCAGCTCATGCAGACGGAGATATCGATGTCGAAGATTGCTGGATACAGCTGCGGCTTGCCGGTGGCGTCGGGCTTCTTGTCCTTCGATTTCTCGATGTAGATGCACTGCGGGGGGCATTCCTTCTCGCAGATCTGGCACGCGACGCAGCGGAGCGTGCCCATGGGGTCGGTGGCGTTTTCGGTGACGAGGAACGGAAAGTTGCGATAGGCCTCGGGAATCGGGATGCGTTTTTCCGGATACTCGACGGTCACCATGCGTTCGGGCGTGGTGTAGCTGCCCACGAAGTTTTTCGCGGTGACAGCGAGGCCTTTGAGTATGCCGGAGCCGAGCATGGTGAATGGTGATTAAATCTGGAACGCGGGAACGCTGGAACGAGCCACGGAGGATAATGTGGAAAGCGGGAAAGCAGGGCCTGCAGCGCGGCGTGATTCGCTTCCTGAGGTCCTTATTTCCTTATTTGGAATCTGGAACTCTGGAACTCTGGAACGGAGGGATGTGGAAAGCAGAGAAGCCGCAGAGGTCGGCTGGGTTTTGTTTCCTGAGTTCCTGAGTTCCTGAGTTCCAGATTCATCTTCTTTTGCTCAGGTTTCACCGGTCGACTTCGCCGAGGACGATGTCGACGGAGCCGAGGATCACGACGGAGTCGGCGATGGTGTGGCCGAGGCACATGTCCTCGAGCACGGTGAGGTTGATAAACGACGGCGGGCGGATGCGGTAGCGATAGGGATTCGGGCTGCCGTCGCTGATGAGATGGAATCCGATTTCGCCCTTGGGGCCTTCGATGCGGCCGTAGGCTTCGCCGGGTTTGGGGCGGAAGCCGCGGATCTTCGCTTTCGGATCCATGACGGGGCCGGCCGGCAAATCGCGGAAGGCTTGCTGGAGAATTTTCACGGACTCGCGCATTTCGAGGATGCGCATCATGTAGCGGTCGTAGGTGTCACCGTGTTCGCCGAGCGGGATGCGAAAATCGAAGCGCGGGTAGAAACCGTAGCCGTCGACTTTGCGGATATCGTAGGCGACGCCGCTGGCGCGGAGCATGGGGCCGGTGATGCCGGCGTTGATCGCGAGATCGCGCGGGAGGACGCCGACGCCCTGCGTGCGCGCGAGCATGATTTCGTTGCCGGTGAGAAGTTCTTCGAATTCGTCGAGGAAACGTGGAAAGCCGTCGACGAGCTTGCTGGCGGCGGCGAGCCATTCGGGCGAAGGGTCGACGCGGCAGCCGCCGAAGCGCTGGTAGTTGTGCATCATCCGGGAGCCGGAAAGCGCTTCGAAGAGATCGAGAATTTTTTCGCGTTCGCGGAAGGCGTAGAGGAGCGGGGTGAAGGAGGTGCCGAGGTCGTTGAAGAGGAAGCCGACGAGGCAGGCGTGGTTCACGAGGCGCGTGAGCTCGGCGAGGATGACGCGGAGGTATTGCGCGCGGTCGGGGACGGGCTGGCCGGCGAGTTTTTCGACGGTGAGCGCGTAGGCCCAGTTGTTCGTCATCGAGCAGAGGTAGTCGAGACGATCGGTGTAGGGCATCGAGGCGAGGTAGGTGGTGTTCTCGCCGAGTTTTTCGTGGTTGCGATGGAGGTATCCGAAAACCGGTTTCAGCTTCACGATCCGCTCGCCGTCGAGGGTGGCGACCATGCGAAACACGCCGTGGGTCGAGGGATGCTGCGGGCCCATCGAGACCTCGAGGAGGTCGCCGTGGAATTCGTCGTGGACGGAGCGCACCGTTGCGCCGCTGGGCGCGGCGAACGGAGTTGAGAGTTGAGGGTTGAGAGTTGAGCGATCGGAGGGATTCATGCGGGGCCTCCGGGGCTCGGTGCGGCGCTGGCGGGCGGCGCGGGATAATGCTTTTGGGCTTTCGCGAGGACGTCGGCGTGCGGCGTCGGCTCCCATTCGAAGTCGTCGGGCGGGACGTAGTCCTTGCGCATCGGGTGGTCCTTGAACTCGTCCCACATCAGGATGCGGCGGAGGTCGGGGTGGTCGCTGAAGACGATGCCGAAGAGGTCGAAGATTTCGCGTTCCTGGAATTCGCACGAGCGCCAGACGGGCGTGAGCGACGGAAGCGTGACCTGGTCGGTGCGATTGGCGGTGCGCAGGCGGAGGACGACGGGGCCGTGTTTCAGCTCCATCGAGTAGAGGTGATAGACGGCTTCGAGGTAGCCGGGCTCGAGGCGCTTGGTTTTGGTTTCGACGACTTTCGCGGGGCCGCCGGCGGGATCGGGCACGGAGGTCTTGGTGGTTTCGACGATCTCTTTGTCGGGCCAGTCGATGCCGGTGACGTTGGAGCAGTAGTCGAAGCGAAGGCCGG
>JAEZAD010000256.1 GCA_023430565.1 Verrucomicrobiota bacterium | reverse complement strand
GGCGCCTTGTTGATGAGCAGCGTGCCGTTGGTGAAGCCGGTGTAGTTCGCGTGGCTGATGGAGGCGAAGACGCCGTAGCTGCCGGCGTTCACCGGGGGAAGACTCGCGCCGGTGTAGCTGAAGTTGACCGGCAGACCGCCGGGGTTGGTCGTGGCGCCGGCGGATTTCACGCCGCCGCTGTAGGTGTGAACGAGGTTGTTCAACGTCACCGAGGCGGTGCCCCGCCCTATCGTGAGGACGAGCGTGTTGCTGCCGCTGCCGAAGTTGTTGGTCGCGGTGAGCGTGACGTTGTAGGTGCCGGCGGTGGTCGGCGTGCCGGAGATGAGGCCGGTCGAGGGATTCACGGTCAGGCCCGGAGGCAGGTTGCTCGCGGTGCGGCTGGTGGGCGAGTTGGTCGCCTGGATCGTGTAGTTGAAGGAGCTGCCCACGGTGCCGGTCGCGGTGAGCGGGCTCGTGATCGACGGCGGCGGCGCGATGCGTTCGATCGGCGCGGAGGTGTCCATCGAAATGTCGATGCGGTAGTTGAGACCGACCCACCCACCGTAATCGATGAGGCGGACGTAAATGGTGTTGATGCCGGGAATCAGGTATTGCGTGGGCAACGTGCCGGAGCTGATGGGACCGCCGACCGTGTGCACGGCCTGCGTGCCATTGACGAGAATGTCGGCCTCGTTGTCGGCGTTGACCTGATAGGTCATATGCGCGGCGGCCCAGGCGTCGGGAACGTAGAAACGGATGCGGAAATCGACGCGGTCGTTGAGGCCGACGAAGGGACTCGGGTTTTGGTTCAGCCAGGCGTTGGTGCCGGCGATGTAGCCCCAGGGATGACCGGTGAAGAGATAAGCAGGATGCCAGGTGACGCCGCCGTCTTTCGAGTAGTCGGTATTGGCTTCGATCGAGCCGGGCGATCCGTTGGCGCCGAGGATCGTGAGCGACTGGGGAGAGAGTGTCTCGATGCTGACGTGATCGAGCCCGAGATCGGTTCCGGGCGCGGAATTGACGGGCGTGGTATCCGCGAAGGTGAACGCGAGGTCGTTGGAGGGCGCGGTGAAAGTGAACGTCACCTGACGCCAGACGCCGGATGGGGCGGAGCTCATGTCCACCGCGACGCTGGCCACGACGGCGCTGTTGGCGTAGTTTCGGATCGTGGCGAGTCCGCCAATCGTCTCGGTGGCGCCGATCCGCTGCACCCAAAAGCTGACCCGGTAGGTTGAACCTGCGGTCGCGTCAAAACGCTGCGTGATCGAGCCGCCGCCGTTGTAGCTCCCGCCGCCGAAAATGGCCGCTTTCGATCCCTCTGGAAAGCCGCTCGAGTGGGAGATGAAGACCGACGTGGACAACGGATCGCTTTCGGAAACCGCCACGCCCGGAGCCGGAGCCCACGTCCAGTTCGGCACGGAGGCGCGGCG
The DNA here is from genome assembly GCA_023430565.1 of Verrucomicrobiota bacterium. GTDB lineage: Bacteria > Verrucomicrobiota > Verrucomicrobiia > Opitutales > Opitutaceae > Opitutus. The sequence goes on along the minus strand of JAEZAD010000256.1, from coordinate 10,014 downwards.
CGGGTTGGACGGGACCGCGCCCTCGATGGCACCGTAGCCGGAGCTCGCCGCCTGGGCATTGAACGTCGTCAGCTCGAAGCCACCGTTGTTTAGCACATTCAAATTCTGAGCTCGCGCGACCAACGGAAGCAGCGAGCCGATAACAAGGAGAAGCAGAGCGCGGTGGAAGGGCGCCCTGCGAGAGGACAGATTGGTCATAGGGAAGCGGGACAGGAGTGGCCGGGGGACAAGCTCCAGAGCGAAAGCCCCGGAACAGGGTGATACCCCTATGCCCCCATAGGGGTATTAGGAGCCGCTAGTGACGAACCGCCCTTCTTTGTGACGCGCGGTCCTAAATCTCGCGAACGCGATCGGCGCGTTTGAGGGAAGCTAGGTTTGCCGGGGCAGCCGGTCCTTCAGGAATCGCCAGAACTCGCGCCCGACCGGGAACGGGCTTTCGATTCCTTCGATTCGCAAAGAGAAGGTTTTCGGTGCGTGGCGACGCGAGCCGGTCACGCGTTCGAGATTCACCACGACGGAGCGATGCACCTGAACGAAATGAAGCGCCGGCAGCACTTCCAACCAGGCCTTCAGCGTTTTGCGAACCATCGTGCGGTCGCCGTCGCCGAAATGGACGATCGAATAGTTTTCGTGCGAGCGGATCGCGCTGATGTCGGAGAGGCGAATCCAGCGCGAGGTCGCTCCGGACTTGAGGTATAAGCGATCTTCCATTCGCAGCGCCGCGGAAAACGGCGGAGGCAAACCGCTGGTGTCGAAGACCGGCAGGTTGAGCCGGCCGAGAGTAATCGCGAGCCGGGCGGGGTCGACCGGTTTCAGTAGATAATCGAGCGCGTTGGCATCGAAAGCCCGTCGCGCGTGGGCATCGGTCGACGTAACGACAATCGCGCGGGCCCCCTGGCGGATGCCGGAAATCAAGGCGAACCCTTGTCCGTCGGCGACATCGGCATCGAGAAACACGAGTTCATAGTCGTCCCGCCCAAGCAGGACGCGCGCGTCGCGCAGCGAATCGGCTTCGGCCACCACGTGGATCTCAGGCCACGGGCCGAGCATGCGCCGCAGTTCCGAGCGGGAGGCAGCGTCGTCGTCGATGAGGAGTGCGCGGAGCATCAACGACCCACGCCGCGGGACGGTTCATCCTGGCGAAGATCTATTCCGGTGATCGGACGCTGCGATTCTTGCGTCCGCAGCGAGGATTGGAGCATGGGGCGGCGCGACCGTGCCCAGAGGACGGATACAAGCAACGGAATTCCGCCGCGCCGGCTACTTTCCGCGACACGTCCGACCCGTCCTGCCGTGCGCTTGCGAAGAGCAACGCCGCGCCATTCCTATTTCACGTAATACGTGAAATGAGGGTTGGGCCGCGGGCGGTGGGGATTACTCGGGGACTTCGTAGATTTCGACGAGGGCGACGCCGGTGGTGTCGCTGACGCCGGCGACGTGGACGGTGTAGAGACCCGGCGCAAGCGTCATCAACAAGGCGGCGTCCTTGCTGCCGGACTGAAGGTGGAACGCGCCCGTGGCGGTTTCGGCCGCTGTGATCGCGGTGGCCGCGGACGCGTCGGCGCTCCAGTTGTCGTTTTGGGCAATTTGTTCGGAACGGCGGAAGACTCGCAACATGGGGTCCGCCAGCGGACCGGCCACGCCTTGCGCCGCGAGGCCCGGGCCGACACCGCGGATCAGGACTTTTTTCGGCGAGTTGCCGGTGATCACCAATCCGCCGATCAAAACGTTTTCGCCGGTGCCGACTTCGCCGCGGGTGGAGATGTCGATCAGGCGTTGGTATTCAGCCTGTGGATTCTCGGAGGCGTCGTAGATTTCGGCGAGCGCCACGCCTTCGCCGCCGGAGACGTGCACGGTGTAGGCGCCGGGTTCGAGCGTCGTCACGAGAATCGCATCCTTGCTGCCGGTCGTGACGGCGAAGGCGCCGATGCGCTGGGCGACGGCGACGATGTCGGCCGGATTCGCGTTGGAACCCCAGTCGTTGTTCTCGGCGACAATCGTCGCGCCTTTGAAGACACGGATCGTGGGATCGGCGAGGACGCCGCTGACCCCGAGCGGCGTCAGCGAGGGACCGATGGCGCGGATGAGGACTTGCTTCGGCTGCGAACCGCCGATGACCAGACCGGAGATGAGGATCTTCTCACCGGAGCCGACCCGGCCGCGCGAGGAAAGACCGACCAGGCGATCGGTGCGGGCGGTCCGCGTTTCCAAGCCGGCGAAGCCGATGGGCGTTTCGTTGGGGATGACGATCGTGCCGGCAACGGTGGTGGTGGGGGCGTCGACGGAGCCTTGCAGTGTGACGGTCGCCCCGGTGTTGGCGGACGCTTGGAGTTGGAAAGAGCCGTTGGATTGAAGCGTTGCCGGTCCTCCAACGCTGAGGGTCGGAGTGATGGCGAGAACGAGGACGTTGTTATTCGACCCGACGATCGAGTAAACGGTGCCCTGGCTGGTTTCGAGCGCACTCGAGCGATAGAGGCCCGCGGCGTCGGCGGAGGGGCCCGCGGGCGGCTCGACTTCCGTCGTGAAACTGAAGCCGGTGCCGTCGATCGTGCCGGAGAGCGTGGTGCCGGTGATTTGTCCCCGAAGGGTGAGCGTGCGGCTGGTCGGCGTGGTTTGCGTGACGGTGGTGGTGAAGCGGTCGTCGGCTCCGAGCGTGAACGTCACCAGTTCGTTGATACCGACCGACGGCGCCACGACGAGGAGCGAACCGGTGTCCGAGTCGGCGGGCAGGACCGCGGCGATGTCGCCGACTTTCGTATCGCCGTCGGTGAGGGCGAAGACGCGGGCACCATCGGCCCGCGTGAGGGAGGACTGGCTGGCCGCGCTGGACCAGAAGCTGCCGAAAAACACGAGGTCGTCGACGGCGGTGACTTCGAACGACTGCGTCATGTCCTGGGCCGCCTGGTAGTCGGCATTGCCGGCTTGCGAGGCGCGCACGGTGACCGTGCCGGGCGTGCCGAGCAGCGTCACGGTGTTGCCGGAGAGCTGTGCCGGACTTCCGGATACGATGGTGAAGGTGACGGGCAGGCCGGAGCTGGCGCTCGCGCTGAGATTAAACGGCCCATCGGTGTTGAGCCGGTTGGCGAGCGGAGCAAAGGAGATGGTCTGCGCGAGTTTGGAGGAGTTGACGGTGCGGTCGGCGTGCGCGGCCTCGTAGTTTTCCGTCTGGGGGACCGCGGCGCGAACGACCACCGAACCGACGCCGTCGATTGCTAGCGTGGAGCCGTCCAAAGTCGCGCTGCCGGAGAGAAGCGTGAACACGACGGGCGCGCCGGAACTCGACGTGGCGGCGAGGGTGACCGATTGGTTGACCGGCACGACGCCGGGATCGGCGAACGTGATCGTGGGCGTCGCGCGAGCGATCGTGAGTGTGCCGGACGCGGTGGCGGTGTGCGTGCCGTTGTTGATCGTGGCGGCGACGGCGTAGCTGCCGGCATTGGCCGGTGCGGTGACGTTGCCGTCGTAGGTGATCGTCACCGGCAAGCCGGCGGGCGTGGGCGTCGCGGTCGCGGACTTCGGCGAGCCGTTGTAGGTGTGCGAGAGATTCGTGAGCGCGATCGAAGCGTTGGCGGTGTTGACGGTGAGCGTGACGTCTTTCGTGCCGGTGCCGGCGGCATTGGTGGCTTTGAGCGTGACCGGGAACGTGCCGGTTTGCGTGGGGGCGCCGGAGATCGTGGCGCCGTTGCGCGTGAGGCCGGCGGGCAGGCCAGTGGCGTCGTAGCTGGCGATGTCGATGGGGCTCGTCGCGTCGATATTGAACGAGAGCGTGGAGCCGTAGGTCGCGGGCGCGGGGTTCGTGTTGTTGATAGTCGGCGCGGTCGCGGGCGTAAGCGTGACGGCCGACGGCGTGACGTTCTGAACCGCGCCGCTATAGCGCACGATGACGGCGGACGTGATCGAAGCGGCGGACGTAATGTTCGCCGGATACGAGACCGTGAACGTGAACGATGCCTCTTCGGGGATTGAGACATAAGCCCATTCCAGCGTCCCGGTCTGGCCGGCGCGGGGTTTTACATCCGGTTCCCCGGTGCCGCCGGCGTAGGACCAGCCGGAGGGCAGCGTGACTTCCCAGCCGATGGCGGTCGTCGTGCCGGGGTAGCTTGCGACGTTCGCCGTGAACGTCGCCGTGCCGCCGCCGGGCAGCAGATACCGGCTCGCGGGCGTGAGGGTGGCGGTCGCGCCGGTCGCAGCGTGGAGGTTTAGCGCGGCGAGGGCAGCGAGCGCGGTGAGAAGGAGGCGCAGGAAGGTCATGACGGGAAGCGGGAAAATGAGGTGAGCGGGGGCGATCGTTAGTTGGCGCTGCCAGGGGCGAAGCCGTCTTCGGTCGCCTCGATCGAACGGTGGTATTCGCCGGTTCGCACGGTGCCGTCGCGCGTATTGTAGAGTTCAATCACGCGGGTCAGCTCCAGCAGACTCAGTTTGCCGTCCTGGTTCGTATCCGCGGAATGGTGACTTGTGATCGCGCCCGTCCCCGGAGCGAAGCCGTCTTCGGTGTCGGACTGGCTGTGATACCCACCCGTGCGGACGGTGCCGTCGCGCGTGTTGTAGAGTTCGATCACGCGCGTCAGCTCGAGGAGACTCAGGCGCCAGTTTCGGTCGGTATCGGCGGAGTGGAAGCCCGCTTTGACCTGCACACCGGTCAACGTGGCCGAGGTAAACGCGAGCGATGCGTTGTTGCCGCTCGCATCCTTGATCGTGCCGCCTTCAAGGCTGAGCTCGACCGCCTCGACTTCGCCGCCCCCGGCCTGGTCGCCCGCTTCCACGATATAACGGAAGAGGAGCGTGGTGGAGCCGCTGCCGCTCAAGTAGACGGCGGATTTTGTCACGCCTCCTACTGTGAGCCTGAGGACGGGTATGCCACCGGCTGTGTCGACAGTGACCGACTCGGAGAAGACGAAAGTGAAGTCCATCGCCTCCCCTATTCCATACGTGCCGGCGGCGGGCCCGCTGATCGACTGAATGGTTGCCGCAACGTCGTCGCCGACGGCAATCGTGAAGGCTTCCTCGAACGTAGCGTCGCTCGCATCCTTCGTTTGCACGCGCACGGAGTGATTGCCCGGCGCCAGGCCGGTTGGCGCGGTGGCGCGCAATTGGTTGCCCGAGATGTTGAATGAAGCGTTGTCGGTGGCGCCGGTTCCGGCGACGAGCGAGTAGGTGAACGTCTCGCCCGTGTCGGCATCGGTGGTGCTGAGCGTGCCCACGATGCCGTTAGCGCCGGCGGAGTGGCTCAAGTTCGAACCGGACAACGCGAGATCGGTCGGAGCGTCGTTGATCGAGGTCGCGACGACAGTGGTCGCCGCGTCCGTCGCAGTCGCGGCCTGCGCATCCTCGATCTCGATCGTGAACGTGGTGGTCTCGGTCGCGCCCGGAACAACGCGATTTTCCGTGGGCGTGAAAACCAATCCACGGATGGCAGAGGTGACGGCCGCAGGCGAGCCCGTGACGGTGTAGACCCCCGTATCCGCGTCGACGCTACCGTCACCGAGGTTCGAGAGTGCACCCTTGGCGGTCGCGTCGAGGGAGAGGGTTACGGCGATGCTGGCGTGATCGAGATCGCCCACCGTAACCGTGGCGAACGGCGTGAGGGTGCTCTTGTCGGTGACGGCCTGTGCGGCCACGGTGCCAGCGATCGTGGGCGAGTCGTTGACCGCGGTGACACTCACCGCCTTCGTCGCCGCGGCGCCGGACGTGTTACCGTCGTTGACGGCGAACGTGATCGTGCGATTCGATGTCGTCGGCGTGTCCGACGTATTGGCGTAGGTGACCGAGCGCAGCGCCGCCTGGTAATTCGCCAGACTGGACGTGCCGGTCAACGTCAGCACCCCGGTGCCGTTGTCGTAGCTGCCGGAGATGCCATTTTGATTTTCAAACGCCAGGAGATCCTCGGCCGAGATGAAATTCGCGGTGATCGAAACGCTCGCGCTTTCGAGCGTGGTGTTGTCGACGTCGGAAACGGTGAGCGCGGCGTCGATCGCGAGCGCGGCCGTTGTGCCATTGCCTTCGGCGTAAGCGGTGGTGCCGCCACTGGTGGTGACGACGGGAGCGTCGTTTTCCGCGGTGACGGTGAATGAGATCGCGCCGTCGGCGGGGCCCATGAGGACGGCGTCGCGGATGCGCGTGGTGATCGTGAAGTTCTGATCGTTGTTGGCCGAGGGAGTAAACGCCACCGCGGCAAGCGCGGCGTTTACGTCGGCGACGGAGCCGGTGACGGTCCACACGCCGGTGCCAGCGTTGAACGTCGACGTCGCCGAGCCATAGGTGCCGGTGCTCAGCGTGCCCGCGCCGGATATGCTCAACGTCAGCGTCGCCGTGATCGTCTCTCCCGAGTCGACATCGGTGACGACGATATCGTCGAGTGCAACCGCGCTGCCGCCTTCCGTCGCCGTCTTGCTCTGCGTGAGATTGGTCGCCGTTGGGGTGTCGTTCACGGCGGTGACGGTGAACGAAATCGTGCCGTCGGCCGGACCCGCGTTGGCCGCGTCGCGAATGCGCGTGGTGATCGTGAAGTTCTGGTCGTTGTTCGCCGAAGGGGTGAACGCCACCGCGGCGAGCGCCGCATTCGCATCCGCGACGGAACCGGTCACCGTCCACACGCCCGTCCCGGCGTTGAAGGTGGAGGTCGCCGAGCCGTAGGTGCCGGTGCTCAGCGTGCCCGCGCCGGATATGCTCAACGTCAGCGTCGCCGTGATCGTCTCTCCCGAGTCGACATCGGTGGCGACAATATCGTCGAGTGCAACCGCGCTGCCGCCTTCGGTCGCCGCCTTGCTCTGCGTGAGATTGGTTGCGGATGGCGCATCGTTCACGGCGGTCACCGTGATCGTGAGGGTGCCGTCAGCCGGGCCGGTGTTCGCCGCATCGCGAATGCGGGTCGTGATCGTGAAGTTTTGGTCGTTGTTCGCCGACGGTGTCAGTGCCACGGCCGCGAGCGCAGCGTTCACATCCGCGACGGAGCCGGTGACGGTCCACACACCGCTGCCGGCGTTGAAGGTCGACGTCGCCGAGCCGTAGGTGCCGGTGCTCAGCGTGCCCGCGCCGGGTGCGCTCAATGTGAACGTCGCCGTGATCGTTTCCCCCGAGTCGACGTCGGTGACGACGATATCGTCGAGCGCGACGGCGCTGCCGCCTTCAGTCGCCGCCTTGCTCTGCGTCAGATTGGTGGCGGACGGTGCGTCGTTCACGGGGGTGACGGTGATCGTGACGGTGCCATCGGCGGGGCCGGTGTTTGCCGCATCACGAATGCGCGTGGTGATCGTGAAATTCTGCTCGTTGTTCGCCGAGGGTGTCAGCGCCACCGCGGCGAGCGCCGCATTCACATCCGCGACGGAGCCGGTGACGGTCCACACGCCCGTCCCCGCGTTGTAGGTCGATGTGGCCGAGCCGTAAGTGCCGGTGCTCAGCGAGCCCGCACTCGTCGAACTCAACGTCAGCGTCGCCGTGATCGTTTCTCCGGAGTCGGGATCCGTGACCACGATATCGTCCAGCGCGACCGCGCCGCCGGCTTCGGTGGCGTTTTTGCTCCGGGTGAGGTTGGTTGCGGACGGCGCATCGTTCACTGCGGAAACATTCAGCGCGACCGATCCGAGCGAAACGTTGCCCGAGCCGTCGCCGTCGTTCGCGGTGACCGTGAGCGATGCCGCGGGAGATCCGTTCGCATGGGCGGCAGGCGTGTAGACAATGTTCGACGAAATATTGAGGTAGGCATTAACCTGGTCGTGAGCACCGGCGATCGTGAGGGTGCCCGTGCCATTCCCACCGAGGGAGACCGAGATTCCGCCCGGCGCTGCCACGCCCATGGTGCCTGCGCTCGCGGCAAGCGTGACGGTGATGCTGGTGCTGTCGGGATCGCTAAAGTTGCTGGCGGAGAGGTTGAGATAGTCGGGGGTATCCTCCGTGAACGACAGACTCACAGGTAGTCCGATGACCGACGGAGCGACGTCGAGCGTGCTGACGGTAACGGTATTGAGCGCGTCCGCGGTATCTCCGTCGGTGACGGAGGCGTTCCAGTCGTCGGCGGCGGAGAGACTGTAGGTCGTGCCATCGACGGAGGACGTGCCGAGCTTGTTCAAGAGTTGATTGACAGCGGAACGGTCGGCGGCGTTTAGGGTGATCGAGAAGGCCGTCGCGCTCGAGGCGGTGACATTCGAGGTGGTCAACGTCCGGCTGCCGCCGCCCTGTCCTAAAAGCGTCAGTTTGTGCACGTCGATCGTGTCTCCCGTCGTAAGAAATTCCGCGGTGACGCTCAGCAAACCGGCGCTGCCGTCGTAGGTCGCGCTGCTGATCGCGGGCGCGGGCGTCGCGGTGACGAAACTCAGGACGGATCCATAGCTCGTGCCGGCGCTGTTGGTCGCGTAGGCGCGGAAGTAGATCGTGGTGCCCACGCTCAATCCCGTGATGGACTGGCTGAAGGCGCCGGTGCCGGTGCCGATGGAGACGTTCGTCACGTCTGGACCGCCGATCGACGGGGCCGCGTCGCTGCTGCTCCACACCACGCCTCGTGCGGTTACGCTGGCGCCCCCACTCGAGTTCACCGTGCCGCCAACGGTCGCGGACGTGGCATCAACGCCGGTAGCAGCGGACGTTGAAACCGTCGGTGCAACGGCGGCGACGTTGTTGGTGACCGCTTGGTTCGTAAAGTTCGTGACCTCACCAGGCGAAGCGGTGGTCATATTGCCCGTGGCGGTGCTGTAGCTGAAGGTGACGATCTCGCCTGCCGCGACGGGCGATGAAAGTGTCAGCGTGACGCTGGACGAGCCGCTGCCGGAGATGCTGCTGATCGCGCGACTCTCGCCGCCTACCAAAACCGAGAAGCCGGTTGCGTTGGTGAAAGTCACGTCGCGGCTGAGCGACAGGACGAGATCCGCGGGTGCGGCGTTGGCGATGGCGGCGCTATCCACCAGCACCAGGATGCTCGAGAAACTCCAGTTCACCGTCGCCGTGTCTGGCGCATAGGCGTAGGCCTGAACCTGCAGGTTGTTGCTGGTAGCGCCGGTGATCGTGATCGTTTCGTCGCCCTGATTGCCGCCCGTTCCAGCGTATCCCGAATAATCGACCGTCATCCCACCGTAGGTCAGCGTCACCGGACCTCCGTTGTCGCCGGCGCTGGGAGACAGGTCTATGTGAACGCCGTTGGCGTCGTAGCCTATCAACGTGCGGCTGTTGTCCAGGTCGACAAGCCGGATATCGATATCTTTGCCGGCGTTGGCGGTCAGGTGAACCGTCAGGCCATTCACGCCTTTGGGGACATTGCTCACGGACACAACCTGCTCGGCGACCATCGCCTGCGTAAACGACCCGGTCGGATCGGAATAATCGATCTGGGCTTGGACCGACAGAGCGGAGAGAATGATGGCCAAGCCGGCCAGGAGAACGCGCGCGGCGGCACATAGCGGGAATCGGCGGGACACGAGAGAATGCATGCGCTGTGAAATAGAACCCGCAAACGACCCCCTTCGCTTTCGCGAGGCAACGGAGGGCGCTACGATTCGCGATCGTAGTTCTACGATCTGAGCGCTTGCCGATCAAAGCGGTTGCCGCACTTTGCGACGCACGTTGTGACTGCCCCGCATCATCCGACCGACCGCCTGAGTCTCGCCACATCCAGCGTGGTGATGATCGAGGACGACCTGCTGCTCTCGGAGCTGCTCGCCCGCGCGATGCGCGAGCGGCTTCAGCTCAAAAAGCTGCATATCTTCTCCACCGGCCAATACGGCGTGAAGCACTGCCTCTCGCACCCGCCGGATCTGCTGATCGTCGACATGGGACTGCCCGACATGAGCGGACGGGACGTCATCCGCATGTTGCGCGAACGCCTGCCGACGCTTCGAATCGTCGTGCTCACGGGCCAGATAAACCCCGATTTACCCGGCGAGCTTCTGTCGCTTGGCGTCTCGGGTTTCGTGCACAAGACGTCGCGCCTCGAGGAACTCGAGCAGGCGCTCCGACGCGTGCTCGATGACGGCCTCTACTTCTGCGCAAACGTGAAACCCTCGTCCGCGGGACGGGACTCACCTGGCG
>JAEZAD010000228.1 GCA_023430565.1 Verrucomicrobiota bacterium | reverse complement strand
GGCGCGAACGTCTCCTACAGCATCGCGCCGGGCAGCACGTTCGTGCTCGGCACGACGACGGTCGTCGTCACGGCCGCGGACGCCGCGGGCAACACGTCAAATGCATCGTTCACGATTGTCGTGCGCGACACCACCGCGCCCACGCTCTTCCCGCCCGTCGGCCAGACGCTCGAAGCCACGAGCGCCGCGGGTGCGACGGCCAGCTACAGCGCGACCGCGCTCGACGTGGTCAGCGGCCATGTGCCGGTGGCCTTCAGTATCGATTCCGGCAGCACGTTCCCGCTCGGCTCCACCACCGTGGTCGCGAGCACGATCGATGCGGCGGGTAATGCGACGTCGGCGGTGTTCTCGATCGTCGTCGTCGATACCACCGCTCCGGTGATCACCGCGCCCGCCAACATCGTTCTCGAAGCAACGGGCGCTTCCGGTGCGATCGCGACGTTCAGCGCCAGCGCGCTCGACATCGTGAGCGGCAATGTCGCGGTCTCGTTCAGCAAGTCCTCCGGCAGCGTCTTCGCCCTCGGCACGACCGCGGTCATGCTCACGGCCACCGATGTCGCGGGCAACACGAGCACGGCGGCGTTCAACGTCACGGTCATCGACACGACGGCGCCCACGATCACGGTGCCGGAAGACATCGTCATCGACTCGAGCACCGTGATGGGCGCGACGGCGACCTACAGCGCTTCCGCCACCGACATCGTCGACGGCGCGCTCACGGTCACGTTGAGCAAAGCCTCCGGCACGATCTTCCCGATCGGCACCACGGTCGTCACCGCGACCGTCGCCGACGCTGCGGGCAACACCGCGACGAAGACGTTCAGCGTCACCGTTCGCGCGCCCGCCGCCGCGCTGGTCAATCAGATCAGCGGCATGAACGGCACGATCAACGGCTCGATCCAGCAGCGCACGAACCACGGCGTCACGCTCAACGGCGGCGCCGCGATCACCGGCGAACTGCTCGCCGTCGGCACGCCGGCGACGCGACTCAACGGCAAGCCGGCTTTCGGCGGCTCGGCCGACAGCACCGGCAGCACGAATCCGTCGGGCTACACGATCACGCTCAACGGCAACGCCCGCCTCGGTAAACTCGTGCGCCGCTTCGATGCGATCGCGATGCCGATCGTGGCTGCGCCTTCGAATCCGACCGGTTCGCGCAGTGTGAACGTCAACCGCTCCGCCGATCCGATCGGCGCGTGGTCGACGCTGCGCAACCTCACGCTCAACGGGAATGTCGGCAGCGTGACCGTGCCCGCCGGCGTTTATGGCAACTTCACCGCCAACGGCGGCAGCGGTTTCACGCTCGGCGTTGCCGGCGCGACCACGCCGTCGGTTTATCACTTCCAGAACCTCACGTTGAACGGCAACAGCGCGTTCAAGGTGGTCGGCCCGGTGATCTTGATCGTGAAGAACGGCATCAACGTGAACGCCTCGATGGGCAGCAGCGCGAACCCCGTCTGGCTCGATCTCCGCATCAGCAACGGCGGCCTGACGTTGAACGGAAACGTGAACGTCGACGGCTATGTCACCGCGCCTTCGGGCACGGTCACGATCAACGGCAACAGCGAACTCCGCGGCGGCCTCGTCGCCGACAAGCTGGTGTTGAACGGCAACAGCGACCTCACGCTGCTGCGCCGCTGAGCTGCTTTCCGTCGCCAATCAAAAAGCCCGACGTTCGCGTCGGGCTTTTTTATTTGTCCTGTGGGGGTGAGGTCCGCCCCGTAGGTGGCGCGCTTGCGCGCCACGTTGCCACGTTGCCGAGAGTTGCGCGGCAAGCGCGCAACCTACCCACCGTCGCGGTCGCCGCTCCCGGCTTCAGCTCGCCGCAGCGACGGCAGCGGGGCGAATCACTTCCGTCAGCGTGTCGCGCAGCGCCTGCAAGCGCGGCGTATCGATGGGCTGCGACGGCTCGGAGCTTTCGATATAAAACGTATCGATCGCCACGCCGCGTTCGGTGCCGATGCGCGCGAAGGTGATGTCGAAGCCTTGGTCGGAAATGATCTTCGCGAGCCGGTAGAGGAGGCCGATCTGATCGCGCGCCTGGATCTCCACGATCGTGCGCTGCATCGCGAGTTCGTGATACACCTCGACCGTCGGCGGAAACGAGGTGTGCAGCGCCTCGCCATTGCTCGCGGCGGTGTAACGGGTGGCGGCGTGCTTTTTCGCCTGGGCGATGATGTCGGGATAGAGGTCCTTGTTGGAGACCAGCGCCGACTCGATCGTGCGCGCGAACGTTTCCTGCGCGCTCGTGCTCTGAACGACGCCGCGGCCCGGCTCGACGACATAAAACGTGTCGATCGCGATGTGGTCCGAACGCGAGATGATTTTTGCGCCGAGGATGCTCAGGCCCGCCACGCTGAACGCGCCCGCGAGCTTGTAGAAGAGGCCGGCGCGATCCCAGGTGACCACGTCGACGACGGTGAGCGAACGGTTCAGGTCGTCATGCCAGTCGATGATCGGCTTCAGCGTGCCGACCGAGTCGGCGGTGGCGATCGATCGGAAAAGCCGGTTCACCATCTGAATGTGCAGCGCGATTTCGTCGGGCTCGGTCTGGATGAAGTAGCGTTCGGGAAGCAGGCCGAAATGAGCCACCACCTCGTCGGAGCTGATGCCGGGGATTTTGCGGGCAATGAGTTCCTGCTGCGTCATTTGCTTTTTCTTTTCGTAGGTGGCGAGGACGGCTTCGCCCAAATTCAGATGCTCCAAGGTAGCCCGAAAAAGGCGGGTGTGAAGCGTGTCTTTGTAACCGTTCCAAAGGCTGGCCGCGGTGCCGCGTGCGTCACAGAACGTGTGCACGTAAAGGTTGCGGAGGCGTTCAGGGTCTCCGACGAGTTCAGCAAAGGCAGCAGCCGTCTTGGGATCATCGACGTCTCGCTTCTGCCAGAATCGTGCCATCGCCAGATGATTTTTGATGACAAATTCGACGAGTTCGCGGCTGTCCGGGGCGACTCCGAGGCGCTCGAGAATCGGGCCGGCGAGCGTAACGCCTTTCTCCGCATGCCCCTGAATGCCGTCGGCCTTTCCGATGTCGTGCAGGAGCAGCGTGAGATACAGCAGCGCCGGATCGTCGGTCTCGTGCAGCGCCTCGCGATATTTCAACGTGATCGGCTCCGCCTCGGTGAAGATCAGGTCGAGCTGCCGGATCGCCTCCAGCGTATGCACGTCGGCCGTGTAGCGGTGGTAGAATTCGTGCTGGACCAGGCAGGTGAGGCCGTCGAATTCGGGGATGAACTGCGCGAGCATGCCGAGCTCGTGCATGAGGTTGAGCGTGGGAAACACCGCGCCGGCTTCGGACAGGATCGCGCGGAAACTCACGCTGGCGTCGTGGGAATCCCGATACTCGGGAGTCAACAGCGGCCGCGATTCGCGGATGAGCGCGGCGAGATGGAAATCGAGCGTGCAGTCGAGCTGCTGGCGGTGCCGGAAGACCCGGATCAACCGGATCGGGTCCTGCTTGAAGACGTCGGGCGTCTCGGCGGCGAGTTCGCGGCCGCGGAGGACGAAGCCATCGAGCTTCTTCGCACGGCGGAAGCGTGACGCCAGCAGGCTTTCGCGAATCGACACCTTTCCGCCCTGCGCATCGCGGCCGATGGTAAGCGCGAGGCGGCTTTCGACGAGTTTCGAAATGCGAAAGACCGACTGCGCCGCGCGGTAATAATCCTGCATGAACCGCTCGACCCGGAGGAGCAGGTCGGTGTCGTGATACCCGAGCGCGTCGGCGACCCTCGGCTGGAGGTCGAGATCGAGGAGGTCGGTCGGGCGCGAGCTGATGAAATGCAGCTCGTTGCGCACGCGGAGAAGAAAATCGTAGGCGCGGGTAAATTCGGCCAGCTCTTCGGCGCGGAGGTAGTTTTGCGAGGCGAGCTCGTCGATGGCGGAGATGCCGAGCTTCACCCGCGACATCCAGAGGGCGTTTTGATAATCGCGGAGGCCGCCGACGCCGTTTTTCACGTCGGGCTCCTGCAGAAAAACGGTGTCGCCGTATTTCGCGCGGCGCGCGGCTTGGTCGCCGAGTCGCGCGGCGATGTAGCCTTTCGGATCCTCGGCGGTGGAGAACGCGCGATACGCCTGCGCAAAGGTGTCGTAGAGCGACGACGAGCCGGCGACGAGGCGCGACTCGAGCAGCGAGGTAAGCGTCTGGATGTCGCGGCGGGCTTCGGCGAAGACCTCGTCGACGTTGCGCGTCGAGTGCCCGACTTTCAGCCCGCAGTCCCAGAGCGGGTAGAGGATCTCGTTGCTGAGGTGTTCGATGTAGGGCTTGATGACCGCCGGCTTCGTTTTGGCGGGAAACAGAAACATGATGTCGACGTCGCTCAGCGGACTGAGTTCGCCGCGGCCGTAGCCGCCGAGCGCGACGAGCGCGACCGGCGCGGGCGCCTTGCCGTGCTGGCTGAGAAAGCTGGCGGACGCGCCTTGGAAAAGCCGCACGAGCATCCGGTCGATCACGGCGGCGCGTTCGTGGGCGATCTCGAGACCGGAGGCGCCGGCGACGTGGCGGGCGCGCAGGGTCGCGCCTTGCGATTGCAGGTAAGCCTTGCACGCGGCGAGCCGTTCCGGGGGTGTAGCGGATTCGGAATAGGCGAGCGGGTCGACCGGGTTCTCGGTGGGCGTGACAGGCATGAAAGGCGGAAGTGAGCGAAAAACCCGGCGATTCGCGAGGGGGAAGTGGAAGGACTTGGGGTGGAACCCGACGTCCCGTCGGGTTGGTTCGACGGCGCTTATCGATTAGCCCCACGAGGTCGTCGCGCTCCACCAAGCTCGAGCCGCCCGTTTAACCACTTGCCTCGCGTGAGAGCGGGGCGTTTTCTCCGCGGTTCAAGTCCTTACTGCGCCCATGGCCGAGATCACCAAGAGTTACGAACCCCGCGACGTCGAAAAGAAGTGGTATGCCGCCTGGCTGGAGGCGAAAGCGTTTCGCGGGGCGGTCGATCCGTCGCGCGCGCCTTACTCGATCGTCATTCCGCCGCCCAATGTCACCGGCGTGCTCACGATGGGGCACGTGTTGAACAACACGATTCAGGACATCCTGATCCGCCGCGCGCGGCTCGAAGGCCATTCGACCATGTGGCTGCCGGGCACCGATCACGCCGGCATCGCCACGCAGACGGTGGTGGAGCGCGAGTTGCGCAAGCAGAAGAAAACGCGGCACGATTTCGGCCGGGAAAAGTTCGTCGAAAAGGTCTGGGAGTGGCGCCACGAAAAAGGCGGCATCATCCTCGAGCAGCTCCGCCGGCTCGGCGCGTCGTGCGACTGGGATCGCACGGCGTTCACGATGGATCCGGCGTATTCGAAGCGCGTGTTGCACGTCTTCGTGGAGCTCTTCAACCGCGGTTATATCTACCGCGGCAAACGCATGGTGAACTGGTGCCCGGTCTCGCTCACCGCGCTCTCCGACGAGGAGGTCATCATGAAGCCGGTCAACGGCACGATGTATCGCGTGCGTTACCAGCTCGTCGACCAGCCGGAGCGTTTCATCGAGGTGAAGACCACCCGCCCCGAAACGATTCCGGGCGACGTGGCCGTCGCCGTTCATCCCGACGATCCGCGCTACGCCGACATCATCGGCAGGAAGGTCCGCCGTCCCATCGGCCCCGCCGCGGAAATCCCGATCATCGCCGACGCTTCCGTCGACAAGGAATTCGGCACCGGCGCCCTCAAGATCACGCCCGCGCACGACAAGGTCGATTACGAGATCGGCCTGCGCCACAAACTCCCCGCCGTCGACGTGCTCAAGCCCAACGGCGTCCTTAACGACCTCGCCGGACCCGACCTCGCGGGCGTCGAGCGTTTTGCCGGCCGCAAGAAGGCGGCGGAACTGTTGAAAGCCGCCGGCGCGCTCGTCGCCGAAGAAGCTTACGCGAACAACGTCGGCTATTCCGAGCGCGCCGACGTGCCGATCGAGCCGCGGCTGACCGAGCAGTGGTGGCTGAAATACCCGAAGGTCGAAGAGGCCAAGGCCGCCGTCCGCGACGGCCACATCAAGTTTCACCCCGAGCGTTGGTCGAAGGTTTACCTGCACTGGCTCGAAAACATCCAGGATTGGTGCATCAGCCGTCAGCTCTGGTGGGGCCATCGCATCCCGGTCTGGTATCGAAAAGGCGGAGACCGTGCCGACCCGAAGAACTGGCACGTGTCGGTCGACGGCCCCGCCGATCCCGAAAACTGGGAGCAGGAAGACGATGTGCTCGACACGTGGGCGTCGTCGTGGCTGTGGCCGTTTGCGACGCTCGGCTGGCCCGATGCCGACGAGATGAAGCGCGACGGCTTCGATTATTTTTACCCGACGAGCACCCTCGTGACCGGTCCGGACATCATCTTTTTCTGGGTCGCGCGCATGATCATGGCGGGTCTGGAATTCGTGCGGCCCGGCGAGCCGATCGAGCGGCGGATTCCGTTCAAGGATGTCTACTTCACCGGGATCATTCGCGACCAGCAGGGGAGGAAAATGTCGAAATCGCTCGGCAACTCGCCCGACCCACTCGACTTGATCGATACCTACGGCGCCGACGGTCTGCGCTTCGGCATCATTTCCATCGCGCCGCAGGGGCAGGACATCCGTTTCCAGGAAGATCGGATCGAGAGCGGCAAGAACTTCTGCAACAAGCTCTGGAACGCCTGCCGCTTCCGCCAGATGAGCGGCGAGGCCGGCGACAACTCCACGCTCGGCGCGATCGTCGCGCGGCTCGAACCGGCGAAGTTCGACGCCGACGACCATGCGATCCTCGATCGTCTGCTCGCGACCACGCGCGAGGTCGACCGCTGCTTTGCCCAGTTCGAATTCAGCGCCGCTGTGCAGGCGCTGTATGGGTTTTTCTGGAACGACTTCTGCGACTGGTATGTGGAAGTCTCGAAGGCGAAGATGCAGGCCGCCGACACCAAGGCCAACTGCCTCGCGATCCAGGATCTCGTGCTGCGCCAGACGCTGCTGCTGCTGCATCCTTTCATCCCGTTCATCACGGAAGAGTTGTGGGGTCTTCTTGGATACGGCGCGCCGGGGCAGTTCATCCAAGACGCGCGCCTCGAAAACGCGTCCCAGCTCGCGACGACCTCATCCGCCAAAGGCCTCGTCCTCGATCGCGCGCAAATCGCGACCGTCGAGAGCTTGAAGACGTTTGTCTCGCAGGCGCGTTCGCTCAAAGCCGAGCACAACCTCGCGAGCCGGCGCGACGTCACGTTTTTCGTCACCGCCAGCGACGAGCAATGGACCACGCTCGCGACCAATCTCGCGAAACTCGTTCGCATGACCGGCGCCAGCGAGATCGCGCGGCGCGAGTCCGTCGACGGTGCGCCCGCCATCGTGACACCGCTCGGCACCCTTTATCTCGATCTCGCCAGCGCCGTCGACGTGGGCGCCGAGAAGGTCCGGCTCACGAAGGAGCTCGACCAGCTCGCGAAACACATCGCGGGCACCGAGGCCCGGCTCGCGAATCAGGCGTTCGTCAGCAAAGCGCCGCCCGCCGTGCTCGAAGGCGCGCGCAAACAACTCGCCGACCTTCAGGCCAAACGCGCCGAAATCGACCGGCTCCTGAAGGCGCTCTAAAGTTATCGTCGGAGCGCCCGATGTCCTCCTCGGGCCATCCAGCGCGCCCATTTGCTCGCGGCCGACAGAACCCGATCCGGAGCCGCGGCAAATTTTGCCGAGTCTTCCCGCGAAATGCGGCGTGAGTTTGCCAGAGTCCGTTTTGCGTCATTTCGAAAAGTTTAAACAACTGGTAGTCAGAGGGTAGGGCGTCAGCAAATCCCCTTGGCATCGGCGTTGCTAAAACGCCGCTGCGCATGGCGGAAAACGATCAGGATCAAAAGACCGAAGAGCCGACAGAGAAGAAGCTCAACGAGGCGATGGATCGCGGTCAGTTCGCGCGCTCCCAGGAGCTGTCGGTGCTGATCTCGTTCGCGGCCGTGATCGGCGCGCTCGGTTTCACCGCCAAAGCCGCCTCGCGCGACATCGCCGACTACGCGACGAGCATGTTCACGGGTTTCGCGTCGCTGCCCGTCGAACGCGACACGATCAACATTCAGATCAACGAAGCCATGCTGACGAGCGGCCGGGCGCTCGCGCCGATGATCTGCGCGTGCGTGGGCGCGGCCCTGCTCGCCGGCGGACTGCAGAGTGGATTCCGGATGTCACCCAACGCGATCGGCTTCCGCCCCGAAAAGCTCAATCCCGTCACCGGCTTCGGCAACATCTACAACAAATCCGCCTTCGCGAAGGCCGGCGTCGAGCTGCTGAAGCTCGTCGCCATCGGCACCGCGCTCTACCTCGGCGTGCGCGGGTTGATGCTCGATCCGCTGTTCAGCGCGCCCGTCGAAGCCGGCTATCTCGGTCAGTTCCTGCTCAACGCGTCCCTCATCTTCCTCACCCGCCTGATCCTCGCCCTGGGCATCGTCACCGCGATCAGCTACAGCTACGAGAAGTTCAAGACCGCTCGTCAGATGATGATGACGAAGCAGGAGGTCAAAGATGAGCACAAGAACGCCGAAGGCAGCGCGCAGGCCAAGTCCGCCATGCGCCGCATGGCCCGCCGGCTCCTGCAAAAGCAAATGCTCTCCGCCGTGGCGACCGCCGACGTCGTCGTCACGAACCCGACCCACTTTGCCGTCGCCCTGAAATACGAGCGCGGAAAAGACAATGCGCCCGTCGTCCTGGCCAAGGGCGAAAACCGTTTCGCGCAACGCATCAAGGCCCTCGCCGCCGAGCACGGCGTGCCGACCGTCGAGAACAAGCCCGTCGCCCGCATGCTCTTCGCCCTCGGCAAGGTCGGCGAGGCGATCCCCGCCGAACTCTACCAGGCCGTCGCCGGCATCCTCGCCGTCGTGTATCGGACGCACCGCTACTATTTCCACCGCCTGAAAGCCCGGCGGCTCGAACAGATCGCCTGACGATGACCACGCGCGATCCTCACTTCCCGGCCGTGGCTACGAATGTCAGCGAGGGGAACAACCCCTCGCTCACGCTCGTAGCCGCGCCTATCGCGCGGCCCTCCACCTGCTGACCCATGGCCGCCCCCGCTCCCACCGCCAGCAACCCGTTCAATGCGCTCCTGAAGCGCGCGGATCTCGTTTTCACCGGCGGCCTGTTCGTCACCGTCCTGCTGCTGATCATGCCGATCCCGACGGTGCTGCTGGACCTGTTCCTGGCACTCAACATCGGCCTTTCGCTGCTCGTCCTGCTCGCGATCGTCTATGTCAAGGACCCGCCGGAGTTCTCCAGCTTCCCGACACTCCTCCTCGCGCTCACCCTTTTCCGCCTCTCGCTCAACATCAGTTCCACGCGCTTGGTGCTCGTCGACGGCCACGCCGGGCAGGTCATCGACGCCTTCGGCCACTTTGTCATTCAGGGCAACTACATCGTCGGCGCGGTCGTTTTCCTGATTCTCGTCGTCATCAACTTCGTCGTCATCACCAAGGGCGCCGGCCGTATCGCCGAAGTGAGCGCGCGTTTCACGCTCGATGCGCTGCCCGGCAAACAGATGGCCATCGATGCCGAACTGAACGCCGGCATCATCGACGAAGTCACCGCCACCGCCCGCCGCGTGAAGGTCCAGAAGGAAGCCGATTTCTACGGCGCGATGGACGGCGCTTCGAAGTTCGTCCGCGGCGATGCCATCGCCGGCATCATCATCACGCTCGTCAACGTCATCGGCGGCTTCGCCATCGGCGTGCTGCAAATGGACCTCTCGCTCGGCGAGTCGCTGCAGAAATTCACCCTCCTCTCCATCGGTGACGGCCTCGTTTCGCAGATTCCCGCGCTGATCCTCTCCGTCGGCGCCGGCTTGCTCGTCACGCGCGCCTCGGAAAACAGCAATCTCGGCTCGCAGCTCGCCAGCCAGCTCCTGCGTTATCCGCGCGCGATCAAGATCGTCGCCGGCATGATGCTCCTGTTCGGCTTCATGCCGGGCATGCCGCTCCTGCCGTTCGTCGTCCTCGCCGGCATCGCCGCATTTATCGGCAAGATTCTGAAAGATCAGGAAGTCGCCACCGGCCACGCGCACGGCGCCGAGGCCGCCGCCGCCGAAAAAGCCGCCGCCAAAGCCTCGGGCGGAAAATCCCCCGCGGCCCCCGCCGATGCCGCCGGCGCCGTCTCCGCACCGTCTTCGCCGCCCGCAACCGAAGACGTCCGCAAGCTCATCGAGGTCGACATCTTCGCGATCGAGATCGGCTACGGCCTGCTCAATCTCGCCAACGCCAAGTCCGGCGGCGACCTCCTCGCGCGCGTCACCGGTGTGCGCAAGACCCTCGCCCGCGAAAAGGGGATCGTCGTCCCGCCGATCTCCGTCCGCGACAACCTCGAACTCGAGGCCAACGACTACCGTTTCCTCCTCCGCGGCAAACCGCTCGCGCGCGGCAATCTCCACCCCGGCCGCCTCCTCGCCATGAACGTGTCTGCGAGCAAGGTCCGCCTCCGCGGCGTGCCCACGCGCGAACCCGTTTTCAATCTCGACGCCACCTGGATCGACGACGCCGAGAAAAAGACCGCCGAGATCAACGGCTACACCGTCGTCGATCCCGCGTCCGTTCTCATCACCCATCTTTCCGAAACGCTGAAGGCTCACGCGCACCACCTCCTCGGCCGCCAGGAAGTCCAGTCGCTCGTCGATCATCTCAAGCAGTCGCAGCCCGCGCTCGTCGCCGAGCTCCTGCCCGACCTCGTCACGCTTGGCATCATCCAGCGCGTCCTGCAAAACCTGCTCCGCGAGAACATCGCGATCGTCAACCTGCCGCTCATCCTCGAAGGCATCGGCGACTTCGCCTCGCTCTCGAAGAATCCCGACGATCTCAGCGAACTCGTCCGCCGCCGGCTCGGCTTGTATTTCGTGCCCGAATACGAGACCCGCCCCGGCGTCGTCCGCGCCGCCACGCTCGATCCGCGGCTCGAACAATGGCTCGGTGCGAAGGTGCAGCGTTCCGCGACCGACGTCGGCCTCGCGCTCGATCCCACGACGACGCGTCACCTTCTCGAGGAGCTCAACCGCCGCACGAGCGGCCTCATCGGCGAAGGCCTGCCGCCGGTGCTCGTCGTCTCGAGCGAGATCCGCCTGCCGCTCAAACGCTTCTTCGAATCGTCCTTCCCCCGGCTCACGGTGCTCGCCTTCCAGGAGCTCCCGACCGCCACCGAAATCGAAAACGCCGGCATCGTCACCGCGCCACCGCACCTCGCCCGCGTCGAACCGCCGTTGAAAGCCGCCGCCTAACCGATGCCCGCGACAACCCCACGCCCCGCTCCGGGCTCCTGCTTCAAATTCACCGTGCGCTCCGCGGAGGAGGCCGTTTCGGCCATCCGCGAGAAACTCGGCGAAAACGCCCGCGTGCTTTCCGTCCGTTCCGTCGAGCCCAAGGGCCTGCGCAAATTCTTCTCCGGCTCGCGGCTCGAAGTCATCGCGCAAACGCCCGCGCCGGAATCGGCGCCCGCGCCCGTCACCGCCGCGCCGCGCGTCACGCGCGAAGATCCCGCCTCGCTCTCCGCCGTATCCGCCGAACCGGCTTTTCCGGATGCATCCGGCGACCTCGCCGAGCCGCGTTCGCGTATCGACATTCGCCATACGCCCATCGGCCTCACCGATCTGCTTCGCCGTTCCGGTCTCACCGAAACTGCGCTCAATCGCCTGCAGTCCGGCTCCGACTGGCGCGAAATCAACCGCCTGCCGTTGCACCGCGCCCTTGCCGAAACGTCCCGTCTCCTGCGCGAGCGCGCCGAGGCGCGTCCGTCGCGCGGCCCGATCTCCCGCGCCGCGTTTCTCGGCACGCCGGGCGTGGGCCGCACCACCGCTCTGTGCAAATGGCTCTCGCTCGAAGTGTTTCGCCGCGCCCGCACCGGACACGTCGTGACGATCGAGTTCGATCGCCCCAATCCGCTCGGCCCACTGCCGGTCTTTTCCGAGGCGCTCGGCGTGCCGCTCGCGCATTTCCCGTGCTCGACCGAGCCCGCCGTCCCGGGCGGCTTCGTTTATTTCGATCTCCCGAGCGTCTCGCCGCGCCGCCCGATCGACAACGCCGCCCTCGCCACCTGGCTCGATCGCGAGCGCATCACCGAGCGCGTGCTCGTGCTGAACGCCGCCTACGACCGCTACGCCATGCGCGATGCCTACACCGCCGGCCGCGATCTCGGCGCCACGCACCTCGTCTTCACGCACCTCGACGAGGTGCCGCAGTGGGGCAAGTTGTGGGATTTCCTTTTCGACGAGGACATCGAGCCGCTGTTCCTCGCCACCGGCCCGTCGCTCACGGGCGATTGCGAAGAAGACGTCTCGGGCGCCATCGCCCGCCGCACGCTCCCGGAAACCGCCCAATGACTTTCGCCTCATGAAATTCGTTTTCCTCGCCGGCGGAGTCGCCGGGTTCATCTGCGCCGCCCTCGCCGGCTACCTCGCCGACCGCTCGGGCGATCGCATCTTTTTCGATGCCGCCATCGGCTGCCTCGTCGGCGCGATGCTCTTCCGCTGGTTCTGGACCGTCCTCGTGCGCGGTATCCGCGAAACCATTCTCACCCGCCACGCCGCGGCCACCGCCGCTGCCGCCGCGGCCGCACCGGCGCATGCCTCTCAAAAACACAAGTAACCCTACGCCCTCGCTTCACTCATGAACTCCGCCGTTGCCACAGGCATGGATGCCGCCCCCAAAACCGTCTGGCGCGCCTATCAAGGTGTATCGCCCGGTGCCGTCGATGAGAAGGATCTCATCGAACGCCATCTCTACCTGGTGCGCAACGTCGTCGACCGCATCAAACTCAACCTGCCGACGCACATCGACGCCGACGACCTCTACAGCGTGGGCGTCACCGGCCTCATCGCCGCCGTGCGGAAGTTCGACCCCGAACAGGGCTGCACCTTCGCCAGCTACGCCGCGATGCGCATCCGCGGCGCGATCCTCGACGAACTCCGCCGCATGGACTGGTGCCCGCGCCGCGCCCGCGCCCGCTCGCGCAAACTCAAGGAAACCATCATCGAGGTCGAACAGAAGCTCGGCCGCGCCGCCACCGACGAGGAAATCTGCTCCGCGCTCGGCCTCACGCAAAAGGACTACGCAAAATGGGTCGAGGACGCGCGCCCGGTCACGTTCCTCGCGATCGATCACCGCTCCGACGGCGAAGAAGGGGAGGGCGCTTCCCTCCACGAACTGCTCGCCGACGAAACCGACGTCACCGGCCGCGAAAACATGGAGAAGCGCGAATTGCTCGAGCTTCTCACTCAACGAATGGCCGAACTGCCCGATATACCGAAGAAGATCCTCGCCATGTATTATTTCGAAAACATGCGCCTCGCCGAAATCGCCGCAGTCTTCGGCCTGACGGAGTCGCGCATCTGCCAGATCCACGCCCAAACCATCCTCGGCCTCCGCGGCTACCTGCAACGCGTCCGCAACCGCTGACCGCCGCACGGCGGCAAATCACAAATTACAAACGTCCAAACGCCAAAGAGCTTCCAACCACGTTCCATGACTATCCCCGCGCCTGGGATTCCTTTGGCGTTTGGGCTTTGGCGTTTGGGATTTCTGCGACAGCAGCCATGTTGATCCTCATCGGAGCCCTGATCGTTTTCGCATCGACCATCGGAGGCTTCATGCTCGCCGGCGGCTCCCCGCTGGTGTTGCTGCACATTTCGGAGTTCGTCGTCATCGGCGGCGTCGCGATCGGCGTGCTCGTCATCGCCAGCCCCGCGCACGTGCTCAAGGAAGTGTTGCACAAGGTGAAGGCCTGCATCTCCGGAAAAAGCGCCGGGAAGACCGAGTTCGTCGAGATGCTGAAACTCCTCTACGAGATCTTCATGGTCGGCCGCCGCAACGGCTTGATCGCCCTCGAAGAGCACGTGATGGATCCGCAGAAGAGCGTCATCTTTCAACGTTACCAATCCCTGCTCCAGCACCCCGAACGGCTGGAGTTTCTCGTCAATGGCCTGAAGCCCGTCATCGACGGCAAGATCAAGCCCGACCAGCTCGAGGAGCTGATGACCGCCGAAATCGACGCGAAGTCGGAGGAATGGGATCACCCGGTGCATATTCTCCAGCTCGTCGGCGATTCGCTGCCCGGCATCGGCATCGTCGCCGCCGTCCTCGGTATCATTAACACGATGGCCGCCATCTCCGACGGCCCCGAAGTCGTTGGCGAGCGCGTCGCCGCGGCGCTGACCGGCACCTTCCTCGGCATTTTCTTTGCCTACGGCTTCGTCAACCCGGTCGCGAACCGCATCAAATTCAACAACGCCTCCGAACTCCTCTGCCTCCGCTGCATCTTGCAGGCCGTCGCCGGCTTCGCCAAAGGCCTCGCCCCGCTCACCGCCGTCGAAATCGCCCGCCGCTCCCTCGACAGCTCCGTGCAACCCGGCTCCAGCGAACTCGAAGCCGCGCTCAAGGCGCTGCCGCCGGTGAAGTGATGGTCCGATGAGGTTGAGAGTTGAGTGTTCAGGGTTGAGAGCCGGGGCGCTGATTCCTGCCGGCCTGCTCTGCTGTATCCGCTCTCAACTCTCATCCCTCAACTCTCAACTTTGCTCCCGCCCCCATGGCTAAGAAAAAAGCCGCAGCTCACCACGGCGGCGCGTGGAAGGTCGCCTACGCCGACTTCGTCACGGCCATGATGGCGCTGTTCATGGTGCTGTGGATCTCCGCGCAGGACCAAAAAATCCTGATCGCCACGTCGCAGTATTTCCAAAACCCCTTCCGCTCGCCCATGGACGCGACGTCCGGCGTCCTGCCCTACGAAAGCGACAAGAAGTCCGAAAATCAGGGCGAAAGCCAGGAGGACACCAAGAAGAAGCAGATCGAGATGACGTTCCTCAACACCGTCGCCGCCGACTTCTACCGCCTCCTCCATCTCGACCAGGATCTCGAAAGCAAACCGATCGACATCCAAGTCACCAGCGACGGCCTGCGCATCACGCTTTTCGACCGCCCCAACAAACCGCTTTTCGACGGCAACTCCGCCGAGTTCACCGAGTGGGGCCGCTTCGTGATGCAGAATCTCTCCTGGTCCATCGATCGCCATCACTTCCGCGTCACCATCGACGGCCACACCAAGTCCAATCTCGACCTCGCTCGCGAAAGCTACTCGGCCTGGGAGCTCTCCGCCGATCGCGCCAACGCCGCCCGCCGCAGCCTCGTGCATTACGCCGTCGAGCCCGAACTGATCGAGCGCATCACCGGCTACGCCGACACCAAGCCGCTCGCCGGCGAAGCCCCCGATTCCGAATCCAATCAACGCATCACCCTGAGCCTCGCGCTCTCCGCCCGCTCGCGCGACCGCCAGCCCCCGGCTCCCCAGGAGACCGCACTCGTGGTGCAGCCCCGACCCGCTTCATGAATTCGTTTCTGCAAGGCAAGAAGACGCTCACCGTCCCGCCGCTCCGGGCCCCCGCGCCCGCTCCGCGCGCCACGCTTACGTCGGCGAACAGCAACCCCGCTCCGGCCGTATCCAAAGCCCCAGCACCCTGCCACGGCACCACCCCTGCGGTGGAAGTCGTGAAGGAAGGCGACAAAGTCGTCCGCCTCGTCGTCGTCTGCGTGTGCGGCGAACGCGTCGAGATCGAGTGCCTTTATCCCAACGGCGCCTGACCGCCGCACGACGTCCCCCGTGGCAGGAATCGGCGAAATCACGCCTGCGCACGCTCACTCGCAGCGGCCCTCGCCAACGCATCTGCCCTGAATCAACTCCGCTCGCGCCGGAAAATCCTGCCTCACCGCCAGCGGCAAGTTTTGCCAGAACGCCGCCTCTGTTTTGTAAGACCTATCATTAAGCGCTAGTTACATACTTGGCATCGGCTCTGCTAAATCCTGGAGCCCATGACCATCGGCTTGTATCAAAGCGCGTCATCCCTTTCGGCCCTCGAGCAGTGGCAGGAAGTCGTCTCTCGTAACATCACCTCGAGCGACCAGAGCGCCTATCGCAAGCGGACCGTCACCTTCTCCTCCCAAGTCGCGGGCGAGCTCCAGACCGACCCGCGCAAACCCGTCGGCCGCGATTCCGGAATGCCGATGATGTTCCCGAAGGTGAACCGCGGCATCAGTTTTGTTTACGGCGAAACCCAGCCCACCCGCCGCGAACTCGACGTCGCGATCCAAGGCGACGGCTTTTTCGAAATCCAGCGCCCCGACGGTTCCCGCGTTTACACCCGCGCCGGCGAATTCCGCATGACCCCGGACCGCGTGCTCGTCACCTCCGGCGGCGACGAAGTCCTCAGCACCGCCGGCAATCCGATCACCCTTCTTCCCAACGGCGGCGCGCTCGTCATCAACGAAAACGGCACCCTCGTCCAGGGCGCCACGCCGCTCGGCCGCATCTCCGTCCAACGCTTCGAAAACGACGCGACCCTCATCCCTTTGTCCGGCGGCTACTTTGTCCCCCCCGAAGGCGTTGAGCCCGAAGCCGTCGACAATCCGTCGCTCCTCCAGGGCTACATCGAAGGCAGCAACACGTCATCGCTGCGCGAAATGGTCGACCTCGTCCTCATCTCCCGCGCCTACGAGGCCAACCAGAAAATCATCACCACGGTCGACCAGCAGATGGGCAAGACCCTCGAGGCCCTCGGCTGAACGTAGCGGCGAGCGCCAGCGAGCCGACACACCCATGATTTCCCCAGACAGACAACCGCAATCACGACTGCATGGCCGAGCCCGCTTTGGGGGCGGGCCGGCCTCTTTTTCCAGCCTAGAGCTGAGAGCCGAGAGCGAAGAGCTCGGGCGGTTCTGCTCTGGGCTCTGGACTCTCAGCCCTCAGCTCCTCCAGCCATGAATCTCTCTCTCTACTCGGCCGCCACCGGCATGGAGGCGCAGCAGCTCAACCTGAACACCATCGCGAACAACCTCGCGAACGTGAACACCCCCGGCTTCAAGCGCAGCAAGATCGAGTTTCAGGATCTCCTTTACCAAAAGCCCGCCCGTGCCTCCGGCACCGATTCCGGCGGCGGCAACATCGTCCCGACCGGCGTCGAAATCGGCAACGGCGCCCGCGTCTCCGCCACTTCGAAAGTCTTCACGCAAGGCCAGCTCACCGCCTCCGGCGAGAAACTGGACGTCGCCATCCAGGGTGACGGCTTCTTCGAAGTGCAGCGCCCTGACGGCACCGTCGGCTACACGCGCGATGGCTCCTTCAAGCTCAACGCCCAAGGCACCGTCGTCACCTCCGACGGCCTCCCCGTCCTCAGCGGTTTTCAACCGATTCCGCCCGGCGCCACCAATGTCGCGATCTCCGACAACGGCCAGGTCACCATCCAGACCGCCAACGGCACCAATACCTTCCGCCTCACGCTCACCCGTTTCGCCAACCCCTCCGGCCTCCGCTCCCTCGGCGGCAACCTCTACGAGGAAACCGCCGCGAGCGGCACCCCCGAAATCGGCCAGCCCGGCGAACAGGGTTTCGGCCTCGTCATGCAGGGCTACACCGAGTCGTCCAACGTCAACATCGTCGAGGAAATGGTGAACCTCATCGTCGCCCAGCGCGCCTACGAGGTGAACTCGAAGTCCATCCAGGCCTCCGACGAAATGCTCCAGAACGTCGCCCAGATGAAACGCTGAGCCCCATGCGCCGCCTTCTCATCCTTTCGCTCCTTTTGTCCGCGATCCCGGCGTTCGCGCAAACGGCCACGTCGGCCGCTCGCCCCGCGGAAGGGGAGACGATGTCCACCCCGCTCACCCGCGAACACCTCCTCGCCGAACTCTCCCGCCACGTCGCCGCGCATTTCAACCTCGAGGGCGAACTTCAGCTCGAACTCATCCGCCCATGGACCCCGCCCGCGCGCCTCGCCGATTCCTGGCTGCTCGACATCCTCGAGTTCCCCTCGATCGCCTCGTCCTCGATGCTCATCCGCTGCCGCGCGTTTGGCGACGGTGAGCCGTCCTCCGATTGGACGCTCGTCGTGCGCGCCTCGCTCTGGCGCGACGCCTGGGCCGCTCGCATGCCGCTCGCCAACGGCGACACCTTCGACCCCTCGATGCTCGAAGTCCGCCGCGTCGATCTCTTCCGCGAACGCGACGCCTTGCCCGCCGCCGTCGGCGATCGCTCCTACGCGCTCACCCGCGCCGTCACCGCCGGCCGCCTGCTCACCTGGCGCGACGTCGGTCGCCGCCCGCTCGTCAAAAAAGGCCACCTCGTCGAAGTCTCCGCCGTCGAAGGCCAGCTCGTGGTCACGATGAAAGCCCTCGCGATGGAAAACGGCGCCCAGGGCGAAACCGTCACCGTCCGAAACCCCGAATCCCGCAAGGATTTCGCCGCCATGGTCGTCGACGAAAACCGCGTTCAAGTCCGCTTCTGACATGTCTCGCGCCTTCCTCCAGATTTCCGCTCTCGCGCTCGTCGGTTGCATTGCCTCCGCGTCCGCCAACTCCGGCTCCATCTGGCCCGCCGGCAACGCCAGCGAGCGCTCCATGTTCGCCGATCGCAAGGCCTCCCGCGCCGGCGACATCCTCACGATCATCGTCAGCGAATCCGCCGTCGCCCAGAGCTCGCAGAGCAAATCCTCCTCGCGCGACGCCAGCCTCAACGACGCGATTCAACAATTCCTCTTCTCGAACAGCCGCGCGCTCACCCACAACGGCAGCCTCCCCGCTCTCAACCTCGGCGGCTCCTCCACCTACACCGGCGGCGGCGATGTCTCCAATTCCCAAAGCATCACGTCGCGCGCCGCCGTCATGGTCACCGACGTCCTGCCCAACGGCAACATGGTGATCCAGGGCGTGCGCATCGTCACCTTCTCGGGCGAAACCCAATACGTCGTCCTCCACGGCCTCGTCCGCGCCGACGACGTCACGCCTACGAACACCGTCGCCTCGTCCAACATCGCCGACGCCCGCGTCGAGTTCTACACCGAAGGCCAGCTCACCGACGCCCAGAAACGCGGCTGGTTCTCGAAGCTCTACGAAAAGCTCCGCCCGTTCTAAGCCCGCAAGGAGTGTCGCACAGAACATGACGTTCACCTCATCAACGTTCGCGAAAGCAGCCCGGTTCTGCCGCATCATCGCGCGCCCGGTATTCCTGCTCCTTGCCCCCTGCTCCCTGTTCCTCTCCTCCGCGCACGCGTCGCGTGTGAAGGACCTCACGCTCCTCGAAGGCGGCCGCGACAACCAGATCGTCGGCTACGGCATTGTTGTCGGCCTCGCCGGCGATGGCGACAGCAACGCCGAAACCACGCTGCGCAGCCTCGGCAACATCCTCCAGCGCTACGGCCTCACCGTCGATTCCGACGACATCAAGTCCAAGAACGCCGCCGCCGTCATGGTCACCGCCGACATCGGCCCGTTTCTCAAGCCTGGCGCGCGCATCGATGTGAACGTCGCCTCCATGGGCGACGCCAAATCTCTCCAGGGCGGCGTGCTCCTCCAGACTCCGCTCGTCGGCGCCGACGGCCGCGTTTACGCCGTCGCCCAAGGCCCCGTCGCCACCGGCGGTTTCCTCGGCGGCTCGGGTGGGGCAGGGGGCGCCACCGTCCAAAAAAATCACCCGACCGTCGGCGTCATCAGCAACGGCGCCATCGTCGAACGCGAAGTCGCCTCGTCCTTCGTCCGCGACAACCAGCTCCGTCTTCTTCTGCACAATCCCGACTTCACCTCCGCCGCCCGCATGGCCGACGCGATCAACGCCCGCTGGCCCGCCGCCGCCAGCGCCACCGACGCCGCCACCGTCGCCGTCACGCTCCCGGAAATCTACCGCGGTCAGGACGTCGCCTTCATCGCCGATCTCGGCACCATCGACGTCGTCCCCGACACCCTCGCTCGCGTCGTGATCAACGAGCGCACCGGCACCATCGTCGCCACGTCGACCGTCCGCCTCTCGCAGGTCGCCATCGCGCTCGGCTCCCTCACCATCACCGTCAGCTCCAACGTCGGCGTCAGCCAGCCCAACGCCTTCTCCACCGGCGGCCAGACCGTCGCCGTCCCGAGCACGCAGACCGATGTCAACGAAGTGAAGGGCGGCTTCACCGTCCTCAACGAGCCGCCGACCATCGAGCGCCTCGCCGCCGCCCTCAACGCCCTCGGCGTCTCCACGCGCGAGATGATGGCGATCTTCCAAAGCCTCAAACGCTCCGGCGCGCTCCAGGCCGAACTCGTGATCAACTGATCCGCACGATCCATGAACGTCGTTTCCATCAACGCCACCACGACCGCCGGCACGAGCGAACTCGCCGAAATCGTGCGCACCTCCGGCCGCCCGCTTTCGCCCAACGCCCTGCGCAACGCCTCTCCGGAGATGCAGCGCAAGGAAGTCGCCGCCCAATTCGAAGCCATCCTCGTCCGCCAGCTCCTCAAGCCCACCATGATCTCCATGCTCGGCGAAGAGGGGGGCGCAGCCAGCGGCGTCTACGGCGACATCATGACCGAATCTTTCGCTCAACAACTCACCCGCGGCGGCGGCCTGGGCCTCGGCCGCATGCTCGAACAACAACTCACTCCGAAGCACGCCCGCCTCCTCGCGGAAACGCCGGACACTCCGTCCGCCGCCGCTTCGGTCGCCCCCTAATCCCTTCCCATGACCTGGCAACTCATCGCCGAACACCTCCGCCAGGAACTCGCCGAATACGGCGAACTCCTCCGGCTTTTCGAACAGCAGCAGGAATCGCTGTTCAAGCGCGACGCCGACGCCGTCCTTCAACTCAGCAGCCGCCTCGAGGACCAGGCGCAGATCCTTCACGACTGCCGCCAGAGCCGCGAACGCGCCGTCTCCCTCTTCGCCGCCGGCTTCGATCTCCCCGCCTCGACCACGCTCCGCGCGCTCCTCGAGCGCGTCGAACGCGACGCCCGCCCGCTCCTCGAAGCGCTCATCAACGAAATCAACCATCTCCTCCACCGCGTCCGCCGCACCAGCCGGCACAACCACGCGCTCCTCAGCCGCACCCTCGAGCTGCACCAGGAGATGCTCCGCGAACTCCGCCCCGACGCCTTCACGAAAACGTATTCGCCGTCTGGCCGCGTCTCGGTCGCCGCTGCCGCCGGCGCCGCCTCCCTCCGCGCCGCCGGCTGAGCTCGGCGCTTCATCTCCAACTTCCGACTTCAACTGAAATGTCCGGCCTCTTCTCCAGCCTCAACGCCTCGGTCAATGCGCTCAACGCGCACAGCCGCGCCGTCGAGACCGCCGGCAAGAATCTCGGCAACGTCAGCAATCCCGACTACGCCCGCCAGCGTGTCATCTACGGCGACCGCGGCACCGTCATCACGCCGCAGGGCGCGCAAAGCCTCGGCCTCGAGGCGCTCGGCGTGCAGCAGCTCCGGGATAAACTGCTCGACCGCCAGGTCGTCCGCGAGGTCGCGCTTTCGTCCTACTACCACGCGCAACAAAACGCCTACCAGCGCGCCCAGGCCGCCCTCGGCCAGGACGTCGCCAGCGCCAGTTCCACACAGGGCGCCACGAGCACCACCACCGACACCGGCATCGCCGCCGCCCTCGACGACTTCTTCGGCTCGTTCCACAGCTTTGCCGCCAACCCGACCGAAATCGGCCAGCGCCAGACCTTGCTCCAAAGCGCCAGCATCCTCGCCGACCGTATCCGTCTCGCGGACACGCGGCTCGGTCAGGTCCAGGCCGACCTCGACTACCAGGTCGAAAGCGACGTCGGCGACGCCAACCGTCTCCTGCAGACCATCGCCGAGCTCAACGGCCAGATCGGCCGCCTCGAAATCAATCACCCCGGCTCCGCTGTCGACCTCCGCGATCAACGCCAGGCCGCCCTCGAAAAGCTCGCCGCCAAACTTCCGATCGAAACCACCGAAAGCGGCGGCCAGCTCGAAATCACCGCCCGCGACGGCAACGGCGATCCGGTCGTGCTCGTGAGTCTCGCCGTCGTCCAGGGCCCGATCGCCTTCGATCCCAATTCGGTTCCGCCCACGATCACCGGCGGCGCGGCCAACACCGTCCTCGACCTGAACTCCGGCTCGATTCACGGCTCGATGACCGCGCGCACCGGCGCGATCCAGACGATCCGCGACCAGCTCGACCAGCTCGCCGCCCAGCTCGTCGTCTCCGTCAACGGCGTCTACAACCCCGGCAATCTTTCGACCGACTTTTTCGCCGCCGCCGGCACCACCGCCGCGACCATCGCCCTCGACGGCAGCCTCACCGCGGCCAATCTCCGCGCGAGCAACGGCGGCGCCGCCGGCGACAACACCGTCGCCCTCGCCATCGCGCAACTCGCGACAAACAAGTTTTCCACCGCGGGGCTCCCGGCCGACGAAATCGACGGCACGTTCAGCGCCTTTTTCTCCGGTGCGGTCAGCGGACTCGGCCAGGCCGTCTCCGGCGCGACCGCGCGCGTGAACGACCAGTCCCGCATCGAGCAGCTCGTGCGCTCGCAACGCGACGCCGTCAGCGGCGTGTCCCTCGACGAAGAGATGGCCGACCTGATGAAATATCAGCGCGCGTTCCAAGCCTCCTCCCGCGTCTTCACCACGATCGACAACCTCCTCGATGTCGTCGTCAACCAGCTCGGCCGTTAACGCCGCTTCCTCATGAGAATCGCCTCCAACACGCTCTCGGATTCGATGATCCGGCAAATCCAGCAGCTCACGAGCGAGCAGGCGAAGCTGCAGTTGCAGGTGTCCACCGGCCGCCGCATCACGCAGCCCGAGGACGACCCCGCCGCCGTCGGCCGCGTGCTGGGCCTGCAGACCGAACAGCGCAGCATCAAGCAATACGCCGACAACGCCCTGCGCGCACTCACCCTCGCACAAACGTCCTATTCCGGCCTCCAGGGCCTCAAGAAAGTCTCCGATCGCAGCGGCGAACTCGCCACGCTCGGCACCGGCGCACTCAGCACCGATTCGATGCGCACTTACGGCACCGAGGTCGACCAGCTGCTCGAGCAGGCGCTGCAACTCGCCAATTCCCGGCAAGGTGGCGACTACATCTACGGCGGCACCGCGGTCGATGCCCCGCCCTTCGTCGCCACACGCGACGCCGACGGCCGGATCACCGGCGTCGCCTACGCCGGAAATTCCGACCAGGCCGACATCCCGCTCTCCGAAGCCACCACCATTTCGCCCTCGACCACCGGCGCCACCAACACCGGCCTGGGCGATTTCCTCAACACGCTCGTCGCCCTGCGCGATGCGCTCAACTCCGGCGACATCGACGCGGTTCGCGCCACGCAGCCCGATCTCACCACCGCCGAGGATCTCATCATCGGCGCCATGGCCGACAACGGCGGCATCCAGACCCGCATCGAGGCCGCCCAGTCCCAGCAACAGGACCGCGCCACGAATCTCGAGTCGCTCATCTCCGACGAGTCCTCCGTCGATCTGCCCTCGACCATCGTGAAACTCAATCAGACGCAGACCGCCTACCAGGCGGCTTTGGCCTCCGCGGCCAAGATCATGAATCTCTCGCTTCTCGACTACATCCGCTAACCCCAGAACTCCGTCCGCTTCAACCTCGCTTCCATGAAAGTCATTCCCGACATCACTCCGTTCGATTTCGGTGCTCCCGCCGCCAACGAAATCCTCCTGCCGCAAGGCATCATCGGCTTCTCGCACTACACGCGGGCTGAACTGCTCTACATGCCCGATCACCTGCCGTTTCTCTGGATGCGGCTGCAGGGCCCGGCCAACCTCGACCCGATTCACTTCATCGTGATGGAGCCGGGCGGGCTGATCGGCGACTACGAGCCCGAAATTTTCGACGAAGACGCCGAGCAGCTCGGCCTCGGCGATCCGTCCGAGGCAATGATCCTCAACATCGTCACGCTGCGCCAGCAGCAGCCGGTGGAGGCGACCGTCAACCTCGTCGGCCCGCTCATCGTCAACCGCCGCACGCGCGTCGCGCGCCAGCTCGTCATCTCGAACTACTCGCGCTACAGCGCGCACTTTCCCCTCGTCGCCGAAGCCACCGCCGCCGAACCGCTCGCCCGTATCGCCTAAACCTACCCGCCATGCTCGTCCTTTCTCGCAAGGTCAATGAGGCGATCGTCATCGGCGATTCCATCGAGATCCGCATCACGCGCATCGAGGGAGATTTCGTAAAGATCGGCATCGCCGCTCCTCGCGAAGTCCCGATCTTCCGCAAGGAAGTCCTCACCGACATCGCCGCCTCCAATCAAGCCGCCGCCGTTCACGCGCCGCGCCAGGGCTCCATCGCCCTGCCTGTCCTGCCGAAGCCCAAAACCCAGGCACCGCTGCCCGCGGCCGCCGCCAAAGCCTAACTTTAACACCCCGAAATCATGAGCGTCATCAACACCAACATCCAAGCGATGGCCGCCGCCCGCTCGCTCAACGCGAGTCAGGAAGCGCTCGGCCGTTCTCTCACCCGGCTTTCCTCCGGGTCGAAAATCGTCAACCCGTCCGACGACGCTGCCGGCCTCGCCGTGTCGGAAAAACTCGACGCGCAAAACCGCCGCGTCCAGGCCGCCACGACGAACGTCCAGAACGCCGTCTCCTACATCCAGACCGCCGACGGCTTCATGAGCGGCATGACGAAGATTCTCTCCCGTATGAGCGAGCTCGCCATCCTCGCGAAGGACGTGACGAAAAATCCGAGCGACGTTGATCTCTATCAGCAGGAATTCACCGCCCTCCAGGATCAGCTCCGTGCCACCATCGGCGGCGACACGACTGAGATTGGAGGCAGTGCCAATATCGACACGCCGCTCGGCGCCTTTAACGGCATCTCGCTCTTCGGCTCCAACGCCGACGGACTCACCGTCACCATCGGTCAGGCCATCGGCCAGGACATGACGATCCGCGACTCCAACCTCCGCACCGGCGCGATGGGCGACATGATCACCCAGGACGCGAGCGGCAACTACTCGATCGCAATCACCGACACCGACGCGATCGAGAACATCACCGACGCGATTCAACAGATCGCCACCGAGCGCGCGAAGCTCGGCGCCTCGCAGTCGCGCCTCGAGCTCGCCGCGACGACGCTCTCCGTCGAATACGAAAACCTCTCGTCCGCCATCTCGCGTATCCGCGACGTGGATGTGGCGAAGGAGTCCACCGCGTTCGCCAAATACAACATTCTCGTGCAGTCCGGCACCGCGATGCTCTCCCAGGCGAATCAAACTCCGCAGTCCGTCCTCAAGCTCCTCCAGAGCTGATCGATCGATCTCATCCTTGAAAAAAGCCCGACCTTCGCGTCGGGCTTTTTTTTTCGATTCCAACTGCAATGTAGCCCCGGGGTTCGGCCGATCGCTCGCGCGGTGAGCGCATCGCGCCTCCGTCACCCGCGGCTGTCACTTCGCCGCGGTCGGCTCCGGATGCAGCGCGCGATGCACCATCCACGCGAGCTCGTCGGTCGTGAAGGGCTTGCCGAGCAATTCCACGTGGCCGATCTGCTCGATCTCCTGTGGCGGAATTTTGAGAAAGTAACCCGACATGACGATGATCGGGAGCGTTGGCGCGAACTCGCGGACCTTCCCCGCGAGCTCCGTGCCGGTCATCCCGGGCATCGTCTGGTCCGTGATCAGCACCGCGCATCCCGTCGGATCGGCGCGCAGCGCCTCGAGGCATTGCGGCGCCGTATCCACAGTCACAGCACGGTAGCCTTTGTTCTCGAGCGCGAACTTCGTGAAGCTCGCCACCGTGTCCTCGTCGTCGACGATGAAGATCATTTCGCTGTTGCCGCGCGGCGCCTGCAGCGTCGTGCCGCCCTGCTGCTCGATGTCGACCGCCGCCACCGGCAGGTAAATGTGAAACGTCGAGCCGGCGCCCATCCGGCTCTCGACGTCGACCCCGCCGCGGTGCGCCCGCACGATCCCGTGCACCACGGCCAGGCCGAGCCCCGTTCCTTCGCGCACTTCCTTGGTCGTGAAGAACGGGTCGAAGATGCGCTGCAGCGTGGT
>JAEZAD010000086.1 GCA_023430565.1 Verrucomicrobiota bacterium | reverse complement strand
CGCTCCGCCACCACCAGCAACCGCGACAACGCCGCCCCCAGCTGCCCCTGCGCCCGCTCAAACTCCGCCAATTGCTGCGGGTCCGTCGGCGCCGTCCCCTGCGGCACCTGCACGCGCCCCACCGACGCCCGTGCGCTCGTCACTTCGTTCAACGTCGTCCGCTCGAAATCCGCCGCGCCCTGCACCGTGCTCACCAGATTCGGGATCAGGTCCGCCCGCCGCTGATACACATTCTGCACCTGCGCCCACGACGCATCGGTCGCCTGCTGCAACGTCACAAGCCGGTTAAAAACCCCGCTGAGACTCACCGCCGCGATGACGCCGATCACCACGAGAATTCCGACGATCACCAAAACGATTTTCCCGAAGCTCATGCCTCCGAACAAA
This sequence comes from Verrucomicrobiota bacterium, assembly GCA_023430565.1. Lineage (GTDB taxonomy): Bacteria > Verrucomicrobiota > Verrucomicrobiia > Opitutales > Opitutaceae > Opitutus. The sequence continues at coordinate 9,751 of JAEZAD010000086.1, read as the reverse complement.
TCCCGTTCGCCCTTCGCCGCAACTGCCCCGCTCATCTCCCGCCCCCCGCCCCGACGCCCCCCAAAAAACCTCCGCCGTTTCTCGGCTTTCGGGTTGCGACCGCTTCCCCGCGCCGCACTGTTCCGGCAACCCCAAGTCCCCTCATGAACAGCACTCCGATCTCAGCATTGCTGGAGCGCAAGGGCTCCGTTGTTCACGCCGTCCCGTCCACCGTCACGATCTCCCAGGCTGTCGAGGAGATGAACCGTCACCGGATCGGCTCGATTGTTGTCCTCGAAAACAACCGCGCGATTGGCATTTTCACCGAGCGCGATGTCCTGCGCCGCGTCGTCGGCGACGGCGTCGACCCACGCGTGATGCGCGTCGCCGATGTGATGACGTCCAACCTCATCACCATCTCGCCGGAAACCACCATCGAGGAGACGATGATCCTCTTCGCCGAGAAACATTGCCGCCATCTGCCCGTTCTTTCCGACGATCGACTCGTCGGCCTGATCTCCATCGGCGACATCTCCCGCTGGATGGCCGAGGCCCATCGCGCCGAAGCCGAGCACCTGAAAAATTACATCTCCGGCGGCTACTCCGCCTGAAAGGCGAAGCCCAGCCCCCGTCCCGCCGGGCTCGTTTCGCTAGGGCGAGGCAGCCTGCCCCGACCTGTCGGGGTCCCCGCCGAGCCGCCCCCTTCGTAGCGGCGAGCGCCAGCGAGCCGACCGTTTGACGCTCGCTTTCGCGCACCTACGTTCCGCGCGCATGAAACTCCCCGTCACCCACTTCGCCCTTCTCACCCTCGCACTCGTTTCCGCCCCCGTCCTCTCCGCCAAACTCGTCACCAAACCCGTCGCCTACGAACACAACGGCGCACAACTCGAGGGCTACCTCGCCTACGACGACCAGAAAACCTCTCGCGCCAAACTCCCCGGCATCCTCGTCATCCCCGAATGGTGGGGCGTCAACGACTACGTCAAATCCCGCGCCCGCCAGCTCGCCGAACTCGGCTACGTCGCCTTCGTCGCCGACATGTATGGCGCCGGCATCACCACCACCGACCCGAAAAAAGCCGGTGAACTCGCCGGCCAGTTCTACGGCAAACCCCTCTTCGCCGAACGCGCCCGCGCCGGCCTCGACACCCTCCTCGCCGAGTCCACCGTCGACACCGCCCGCGTCGCCGCCATCGGCTACTGTTTCGGCGGCGCCGCCTCCCAGGCGCTCGCCTACTCCGGCGCACCGCTCGCCGGCATCGTGAGTTTTCACGGCTCCCTCCTCGCCGCCTCCCCCGAGGCCGCCGCGAAAAACAAAGCCAAGTTCCTCATCCTCCACGGCGCCGTCGACCCGTTCATCTCGAAAGCCGACCTCGACGCTTTCCTCGCCAGCATGAACACCGGCCACTTCGACTACCAGTTCATCGCCTACGCCGACGCCGTCCACGCCTTCACGAATCCCGGCGCCGACGACATCGCCGCGAAAGGCCTCAACGGCGTCGGCTACAACGCCGCCGCCGACCGCCGCTCCTGGCAGCATATGAAGCTTTTCTTCGACGAAATCTTCCAAAAATAGCGCCAATCCGTAGCGGCGAGCGCCAGCGATCCGTTCACGCTCTATCTCCCATGGACCTCCCCACCGCCCGCCAAAACATCGAAACCAGCATCGCGCGCATGGACGCCGCCTACGGCCAGCCGCTCTTCGATGAATGGGCGATCCTCTCCTCTTCCTCTCAACCCGGCCTCCTCGCCTACTCCGGCCCACGCGCCCACCGCTTCGGTCGCGACGTCGCCGACGACGCCCAGCCGCTCCTCAAAATCATCGCCGGCCGCGAATTTCACCCCGGCGATTTCGATTTTGCCACAGAGGCCGCCGGCACGCTCTTCGACGCCTGCATGATGCTCGGCCCCACCACCTACCTCGTCTGCAATCACACCACGCGCGCGCTCGCCGACCTCCGCCGCGACCCCAAGTGGCTCAAAGCCCAACCCACCTTCTTCGCCCTCAGCGAAAAATTCCGCGCCGACCCGCTCCTTGTGTGAAACGCTGAAAGACTGAAACGCTGAAAATCTGAAATGATTTCAGCATTTCAGCTTTTCAGCATTTCAGCGTTTCAAGAGAGCCCCGCCCCCAAAAACACCCCATACCCCACCACCAGCGGCCATCCCGCCCAACGCGGCAAACCGCCCGCCAGAGCCACGCACGCCGCGTGCGCCACACTCGCGCCCACCACCACCGCGAGCCCCACGCCCATCACCGCCGGCACCGCCACCGGCGACCACACCGCCGCCAGCCCCACGCTCAGCGGAATGCAAATATGCCCGTCGCCCACCTGCGACGCATACGCCACCTCCGCCCGCCGCTTCGCCGCGTAGTAAAACGCCAGCAGCGCATTCGGCACCACCATCAGCCAGCCGCTCAACCAGCCGAGATTCCCCGCGTTCACGAATCCGCCGTCCTGCCTCCCGAGCCACGCCACGAGCCAGTCGATGCTCGCCCACAGCGCATACGCCCCCGCCAGCACGATCGCCACGTCGACATAAAAGCCCGCCCCAAACCGCCGCCGCTCCCGCACATTGTGCTTCATCACGTCAAACACCTGAAAGCACTGCCAAAATAAAAACAGTCCCACGAGCACCAGCCCGTCCTGCCGATCCAGCGTTCCATCCTCGCCAAGCACCCACGTCGCTCCCGCGAAAAACAACGCCGCCGCCACCGTCAACAGCAGCGACAACCGGCTCAACGCCTGCGCCACCTCGCCGCCGCCCGCCTTCTCTTTCGCCCCCTTCTTTTTCCGCTCCGCTTTCCGCAACGGCAGCCCCCACACCACCGCCGCCAGCCCCAGCACCAGCGTGAGATTCGTCACATTATTCACGATACAGTTCGTCACCACCTCCGCACCCGGCGCGCCCGACTTCGCCACCACGACGACGAACATGAGATTCCCCAGTCCCGAACAATACGGCATCACCAGCGTCCCCAGCGCCGTCCCCTCGAGCCCGTGTTTCAACAGCCCCTCCAGCCGCCACACCATCAGCAGCGACGCCCCCAGAAACAGCGCCAGATACACGCCCACGTTCGCGAGCCCGAGCGCCTCGACCGCCTCCGCCAGCGCGTTCACGCCTTCGCGCGCTCCAACCGATACCGCCCGCCCGCGCGTATCAATTTCATGGCGACGCCAAACGTCTCCGTCATCCGCCGCGAGCTCATCACCTCCCCGAGCCGCCCCGCCGCCACCACGCTCCCTTCGCGTAGCATCAACGCATGCGTGAACCCCTCCACAATCTCCTCCACATGATGCGTCACCAACACCAGCACCGGCGCGTGTAGCTGCGAGCGCCAGCGAGCGGCCGAATCGCGTTTGGCCCCGTCCTGCATCAACCCCCGCATCATCTCCAAAAACTCGTCCCGCGCCACCGGGTCCAGCCCCGCGCACGGCTCGTCCAAAATCAACAACTCCGGACGCCCCATCAACGCCCGCGCAATCAACACCCGCTGCCGCTCCCCCTGCGAAAGATACAGCCACTCCCGCTCCGCAATCCGCTCCGCGCCCACCACGCCCAGCCACCGCCGCGCCGCCGCCCGATCCGCCCGCGTCACCCGTGCCCACAAATCCAGCTGCGCGAATTTCCCGCTCATCACCGTCTCGATCGCCTTCTCCGCCGGCGGGATCGCCGCGCCAAACGCACTTGTCACCACGCCCACCTTCTCCCGCAGCGTCCGCCAGTCGCTCGCCCCATAACGCTGCCCGAGCGCCGAAAACTCCCCCGCCGTCGGCGAGATGAACCCCGTCAACGCCTTCAACAGCGTCGTCTTCCCCGACCCGTTCGCGCCCAGAATCACCCAATGCTCCCCGCGCCCCACCCGCCAGTCCACCCCGCGCAAAATCGTCGTCCGCCCGCGCTCCACCCGCAGCCCGCTAATCTCCAACACGCTCGTCCGTTCCGACATCGCGCCATCTCGCCGCCTCCCCCGCCCCCCCGCAAGGCCGGACTCGGGCTTGCAGGATTCCGATCCGTGCCGCCCTCCGTCTTGCAGGATGCGGGAGCCGCAGCCGCGCCAAAAGGTCTCGCTTTGCCGTTACGCCCTTCGTTTCAAACGCTTGTAGGGAGACCGGTCCCCACGGCACGCATGATGCGCGTAGAAAACCAGGCCCAACTGCACCTACCCCCACAACCAGGCGTCCCCATGAAACTCCTTCGCACCCTTTTCGCTACCTCCGTCGCGACGGCCGCTTCCGGTTTCGCCGCCTTCGCCCAGATCGCCCCCGACCCGCTTCCCCCTGCCTCGGTCCACGCCGCCGCCAACGCTTCCCTCGCCCTCAACAACGGCGGCAACCCCGCCGGCGCCCTCGGCTCCGCTTCCCTCAACTCCGGCATCGTTCCCAACAACGCCCCGCTCATCGTCGGCAACGCCGGCACCACCGGCGTCAACGGCCTCACCGGCTCCAACGCCGCCGCCGCGTCCGTCCACGGCTCCGACGTCCCCGCGATCGTCGGCGGCACCGAATCGATCGGCATGCGCCGCGAACGCTTTCGCTCGCTCGATCGAGCCACCCCCGTCTCGTCGACCGCCTCCTCCGACGCTCTCACGGCCGACGTCGCTCTCGGCGCCCATCTCGCCACCGACTCGATCCGCTCCACGTCGATCGCCAGCCGCAACCAGCTCGGCGATCAGCTCCAACTCAACCTCACCGCTGGCCGCCGCGCCATGGCCGCCGCCGAAGCCCAGGCGCGCACGCTCGATCCCGACACCCGCGCCGACTTCGAAACCGCCGCCCGCGCCGTCGCCAGCGCCGAGCGCCGCCTCCAAACCAGTATTTCCGCTGCCCAGTCGGCCACCTCCCACGAATGGGCCCGCGCTCGTGAAGCGCTGGCCGCCGACTACGACAGCTACGCTCAAGCGGTCGCGCACGCCCAGCGAGTAGCCGCCGCAGGTTCCGCGCGCAACAGCACATCCCTTGGCCGGTAGCTAGCCGGCCAGTTAGGAAGAGATAGTGCGTGATTGGGCGCCCCGGCAGACTCGCCTGCCGGGGCGCTTTTCTTATCCCGCGTAGCCACGAGCGTGAGCGAGTGGACGCACACCTCTTCTCCCCCAAAACTCCCTTTGCGCTCCTCCGCCGTGCGTTTCACTTTCCTCGCCATGTCCAAAGCCCGCTACATCGAGGCCAAAGAAAAATGGGCCGAAAAACAAAAAGCCCGCGGCGTCACCGCCCGCGCCACCGCGTCCACCGACCGGCTTCCGCCCGGACAAAAACTCACCACCGGCTTCCCCGTCCTCGACCTCGGCGTCCAACCGGAAATTCCGCCCTCCGAATGGAAACTCACCCTCAACGGCCTCGTTGAAAAACCCGCGGCCCTCTCCTGGTCCGACTTCAACGCCCTTCCCCAGGTCGAAGACACCAGCGACTTTCACTGCGTCACGACCTGGAGCCGCTACGACTGCCGCTGGAGTGGCGTCGCCTTCACCACCCTCTACGAGCTCGTCCAACCCAAGCCCGAAGCCCGATTCGTCTATTTCACCAGCTACGACGGCTACTCGACCAACGTCGCGCTCTCCGCGTGCCTCGACGACGACGTCCTCATCGCCACGCAGTTCGACGGCGCTCCCCTCGCCCGCGAACACGGCGGCCCCGCCCGTGTGATCATCCCCAAACTCTACGCGTGGAAGGGCGCAAAATTCGTCAACGCGATCACGTTCCTCGCCGAGGACAAACTCGGCTTCTGGGAAGTCCGCGGCTACTCCAACACCGCCGACCCCTGGAAAGAAGAACGCTACGCCTAACGTAGCGGCGAGCCAGCGAGCCGACTCGTAGCTACGAGTCGGGGTGAGTGAGGCACGCCCGCCCCGTCGCCCGCGCCATCCTTGACCGCCCTATCAGTAACTCCACCGTAGTTACATGACCCAAACCGCGAAGCTTTTCATCACCGGCGGTTCCCAGGCCGTCCGCTTGCCCAAGGAATTTCGCTTCCCCGGCAAATCGGTCGAGCTCCGCAAGACCCCCGCAGGACTGCTGTAACCCCGGAAGAACAAAACGTGGAAAAGCGCGCGACGCGCTGCGCGAAATCGCCGGCTCATCCCCAAATTTCCCGGACAACCCGCCGCCGTCAGGTTCTGATACCCCTCGCAACTTTGGCCCGTGAGCATTTTTCTTCCGGACACCAATGCATGCGTCGAATTCACGCGTGGCCGCGACTCTCTGCTCGTCGACCGCTGGCTCGACGCAGCCCGTCACATCCGACTCTCAGCCATCGTAGCCGCGGAACTTCACTACGGCGTCGCACGACTCGCGCGTGCTCTGACGTCGTTCGCACGCTCGAAACCAAGGAATGGAGGCGAGTCGCCCGCCTCGTCACCGCTCTTCCTTGTGAACGCTTCAACGACGAGGACGCCATCGTCTATGGACGCTTGCGCGCAGGCTTGGAAAGCCGTGGCTACACTATCGGGCCCTATGATCTTCTGATCGCCGCCCAAGCGCTGCGTCTGAACGCCGTCGTGGTCACCCATAACACCGCAGAGTTCCAGCGCGTGCCCGGCCTCAAAGTCGAAGACTGGCAGACCCCCTGAACGCGTGCCGCCCGCGTCTTCAACCACCCTCACCGGCGTCATCGAGCGGATCATTTTCCTCAACGAGGAAAACCACTACACCATCGCCGAGCTCCGCCCCGACGCTCCGCGCGCCACCTCACCGGCGTCGCCGAAAGACCGCGAACGCCCCGAACCCGTCACCATCGTCGGCGCCCTCCCCGGCGTCGAATGCGGCGAAACCCTTCACCTCGCCGGCGAATGGACCCGCCACGCCCAGCACGGCTCCCAGTTCAAGGTCGTCTCCTTCAAAAGCGAACTCCCCTCTTCTGTGTATGGGATTCGCAAATACCTCGGCAGCGGCCTCGTCCCCGGCATCGGCAAGGTCTACGCCAACAAGATCGTCGACGCCTTCGGCACCGACACCTTTCGCATCCTCAGCGAGGAATCCGGCCGCCTCCGTCACGTCGAAGGCATCGGTAAAAAACGCGCCACCGCCATCAAAGCCGCCTGGGATTCCAAACGCACCGAACGCGAACTCTACATCTTCCTCCAGACCTACGGCATCACCCCCGGCCAGTGCGTAAAGATCGCGAAACACTTCGGTCCCTCCGCCCAACAAATTCTCACCACCGAGCCCTACCGCCTCGCCCGCGAAATCGACGGCATCGGCTTCAAGACCGCCGATCGCATCGCCATCAACCTAGGCTTCGCCAACGACGCCGCCCCGCGCCTCGACGCCGGCATCCTCTTCGCCCTCGAAACGCTCCAGGACGAAGGCCACACCGCCTTCCCGGAATCCGATCTCATCACTCACACCGCCACCCAGCTCGAAACCGAATCCCGCTTCGTCGCCGCCCGCCTCGACGCCCTCGTCGAACAAAAGTCCCTCATCCGCCACACGCTCGTTTCCCCATCTCCCATCTCCGATCTCCCATCTCCGCAACTGCACGACACCGTCGTGCAGTTGCCTCATAACGACCGCTTCGAACGCAAAATCGCCGAAGCCGTTCACCGCCTCAGCCGCGTCGCCAGCGCGCTCCCGCCCATCAAAGTCGACGCCGCCATCGAGTGGGCCGAGAAAAAAGCCGGCTTCGCCTTCGCTTCCCTCCAGCGCACCGCCATCGCCCACGCCCTCACGCACAAACTTTCCATCCTCACCGGCGGCCCCGGCACCGGCAAAACCACGATCCTGCGCGCGCTCGTCGAAATCCTCCGCGCCAAGAAGGTCCGCGTCCACCTCGCCGCTCCCACCGGCCGCGCCGCCCAGCGCCTCGCCGAAACCACCGGCGGCTTCGCGTCCACCATTCACCGCCTCCTCAAATACGATCCCGCCGCCGGTGGTTTCGTCGCCAACGAATCCTCTCCCCTCGGCACCGATTTTCTCATTGTCGACGAAGCCTCGATGCTCGACACCCGCCTCGCGTCCGCGCTCCTCCAGGCCGTCCCCTCGCGGGCCCACGTTCTCCTCGTCGGCGACACCGACCAGCTCCCCAGTGTCGGCGCCGGCAACGTCCTCAAAGACCTGATACACTCCAGCTCTCATCTCCCATCTTCCAACTCCCATCTCCCGTCACCGGCTCTGCCGGTGACGCGCTTGAACGTCATCTTCCGCCAGCAAAATCAGAGCGCCATCGTCACGACCGCCCACGCCATCAACTCCGGCGACCCCACGCTGCCGCCCGCGGTCACCGACCTCGCCCAACTCCAGGTCTGGAGCGACCTCACCTTCGTCACCGCCACCGACGCCGACGACTGCCTTCGCAAAGTCATTCAACTGTGCACCGAGTTCATCCCGCAGAAACTGAAATGGCCGCACCCCGTCAACGACGTGCAGATCCTCGCGCCGATGCACAAGGGCGTCGCCGGCGTCGCCAACCTCAACCTCCAGCTTCAGGCCGCGCTCAATCCCAACACCCGCGGCCTTCGCGCCCCCGGCGGCGAATTCCGCGCGGGCGACAAGGTCATCCAGCTCCGCAACAACTACGACAAAAACCTCTTCAACGGCGACATCGGCACCCTCCGTTCCGTCGATGTCGACCACGCCACGCTCGAAGCCGACTTCGACGGCGAGCGCCACACCTTTGAACGCGGCGAGTTCAACGACCTCGCGCTCGCCTACACCATCAGCATCCACAAATCCCAGGGCAGCGAATACCCCGTCGTCATCATCCCGCTGCTCAAGGGCCACTTCATGATGCTGCAGCGAAACCTGATCTATACCGCGATCACGCGCGGCCGGAAGAAAGTCTTCATCGTCGGCGAACCCGCCGCCTACGCCATGGCCGTCCGCAACAGCGAATCCAAGCAGCGCCTCACCCACCTCCGCGAAAAACTCGCCGGTTAGGTCGAGCCCGGCGTCCCCGCCGGGCTTGCTCGTCCCACGAAAAAGCCCGACGACAATTCGTCGGGCTCGATCTCTTCGCTCAGCCGCTCCTCGCGCGCCTCAGTTCAAATTCGCCGAATTCACCATGAACGGCGATCCCTGGAACGGCAGCTCGCCCGCGAATTCGTATCCGTAATTCGGATCTCCGGGCGCATACGACACCTTGTTGCGCAGATCCTTCAGCGTCCCGATGCGGAAGCTCAGGATCTTCTTCCCGCGAAAATCCGCCACCGTGAGGATGTTCCCGCGCACCGCCGTGCTCACCGCCACCGGATCGCCCATCCGCGAATCCTTGATCCGGCGATACATCGCCCCCTGCCCGTGCCAGGTCACGACCGTGTCGACCGACCGCTCGCCCCGACACGCCACATAGAACAAATTGTTGTAGGGGTCGGGCGCGCGCTGATCGCCGTTGTCCGCATTCGGCAGCAGCGGCAACCCGCTCTCCTTGCGGCGGGCGAACACCATGCTCACCGGATTCCGCCCGACTTTTACCGTGCCGATCTGCTCGAGCTTGCCACGGATTTCCCAGGAGTGCCGCGCCATCAGCGGCGACGTATCCAGAATATGAATCGTGCCGTCACGCGTCGCTACGTAGCCTTTGTAGCGATCCTTCGACCAGCGGTCCACGTCGAAGCCCGCCAGCACCGTCGTCGGCTGGCTGAACGTCCCCTGCCAGATCACTGCCGGCTGGATCGATGGCCTCACCGCGAACGTCTGCGGAAACTGCTCCGGCGCCGCGCCGCGCGCCGCCAGCGTCGCCTGGTAGCTTTCGCCCGAGCTCAGGTAGCTCTCGCGCATGTAGGCAAAGACCGGCGTCAGGTCGACAATCACCGCCTTGTTCTCCTCGGTCGACGACAC
>JAEZAD010000019.1 GCA_023430565.1 Verrucomicrobiota bacterium | reverse complement strand
TGACGCGGCGTGACGCGGTCGATGCGGAGATCGCGAAGGTCGGACGCTTCGCCGACGACGATCGGATAGATGGGCGGCAGGCCGGTGGTGTCAGCGAGGCCGTCGGGGAGGTCGGTGGCGTTGCCGTCGGTGAGCAGGAGCACGCCGGCGAGGGGCTGACCGGCGAAACGCTCGCGGAGCTGACGAAGGGCGGTGGCGAGAGCGGTGCGGTCGCCGGAAAAATCGAGGGCCGCGAAATCAGGCACGCGGCGCAACGCGCGATCGAAGGCGTAGCGGCGGATTTGAAAATCGTCGGCGAGGCGGGTGAACGCGCCGAACGGGTCGGTGGTGAGAAGGTCGCGGAGTGCTTCGCCGCGGGAGCGCGTGGCACCGGCGTCGGCGATGCGGAGGCCCTGGGAGTTGTCGGCGAGGACGGCGACGATGTTGGCGCCTTTCTTTGCGCGCGGTGTGACCCACTGCGGGTCGAGGAGAGCGAGCAGAAGAAGGCCGATGCCGGCGGTCCGGAGGGCGAGGGCGACAGCAAAATCGCGACGGGCGGCGGGCGAGGGTGCGGTGGCGGAGCCGAGGAGTGGGTGGACGGTGAGCCAGGCGAGCGGGACGAGAAGGATCGCGGCGATCAGGGCGAGCCAGGCCCACGCGGCGTTGGAGAAGGTGAGGGCGGCTAGGAGCATGCGGGGGCGGGAGGGCTGGCGGAAAGGTGGGGCGACTCGCTGGCGCTCGCTGCTACGGGGAGCCACTCGCTCACGCTCGTAGCTACGAGGTTATTGGCCGAGGGCTTCATAGTATTTGCGGACGGATTCGGCGTAGCGCTCGGGGACGGGGTCGCGGTCCACGGGTTGGAGTGTATCGGGATTCTCGCGACGGTTGAGCTCCTGACGGAGCCAGGCGCGCGTTTCCTCGAGCGGGGCGACGATGCCCATTTCGACGAGGTCCCATTGCGGGGCCTGGCCCTGGCGCTGGTTCATGCGGCGGAGCTCTTCGGCTTGGGCGCGGGCGCCGGCGAGGCGCTGGCGCTGCTCGGAGGATTCGACCAGCTCTTCGACGGTGCGAAGGCGGTCGGCCCAATCGGCGAAACCGCGGCCGGTCAGCGGACCGCGGGCGGCGTCGGCGGTGCGGTTGGATTCGCCGAAACTGCGGGCGAGGCGTTCGAGATCGGCGAGAGCGGATTCGGCGGCGGAAGAGAGGTCGCCCGGTGAGCCGGAAGGGGACCCGGGAGCGGAGGGCGAGGAGGAGGGTGAAGCGTTTTCGGGCGGGGTGTCGGCGAGGGAGGGGGCGGATGAGGGTGAATCTGCGTCGAGGTCGTTGGCGGGGGCGGGCTCGTCGGTGGCGGGTTCGCGGGGTGAGGGCACCGCGCCTCCGTTGTCGGCGGTGGACTGGTCGCGGCGGAGTTCGCGGGCGAGTTCTTCGAGTTCACGCTGGGCGAAGCGGAGCTCGTTGAGTTCGTCGCCCAAGACGGAGCCGGCGGCGCGTTCGACACCGCGCTGGAGCTGCTGGATGTCGCGGGCGATCGATGGCTGCTGGTCGCGAGCGGGATCGACGAAGCCGCGCCGGAGCATCTCGGCGCTGGAGGAAAGATTCTGGCCGGCGCCGCTCTGGTTTTGCTGGCGGAGGAGATCGTAGAGCTGGCGATGCAGGCCGGGTTCGCTGGCTTCGGAGTCCTCGGTGACCTGGCGGAGATCCTGGAGGAGGCGCTCGCGGCGGGCGGCTTGGTTTTCGAGGCGCTGGGCGAGTTGGTCGCGGGTGTCGGAATCGTCGAGCGATTGTTGGCCGCGGCTCATTTCCTCGAGCTCGCTGGTGAGTTGTTGTTGCTCGGTGGCGAGCTCGCGGGCTTCGCGGCGGGCTTCGCGCATTTGTTCGGAGAAGCGGCCGGCGGCCTGCTGGCGCATGTCTTCGCTGGTGCGCTGAAGATTTTCCTGGGCGCGGGTGCCGGCGGCGAGGGCCTGGGACACTTCGCCCTGCTCGAGCTGCTCGGTGGCGCGGCGCATGTCGTCGCGCGTGTTTTCGAGCTGCTGGCGGGCTTGTTGGGTCTGTTCACCGGGCTGCATGCGGTCGACGCGCTGGCGGGCCTCGTCGAGGTCGCTGATCATGCGGCGTTGTTCCTCCTCGAGACGCTTGAGCTCGCGGCGGATGGATTCGCGTTCGGCCTCGTCTTCGGCGGCGGCGAGGGCGGTTTGAAGTTCCTGCAGGCGGCGGTTGAGGTCTTCCTGGCGGCGGGCGAGCTCGCGGAGGCGGGCGAGGACCTGGAGTTGTTCGCGTTCCTCGGGGGTGGCTGGTGGCTGGGCCTCGGTTTCGGTTTCGTAGCGGTCTTCCTCGTTGCGGAATTCGAGTTGGTTGAGCTGATCGCGATTGCGCTGGCGGCCACCGGCGCCGGAGCCGCTGCGGGATTGGGAGACGCGCGTATCACGAGACTGCATACGGAGGAGGGACTGGTAGGCGCCGCGGGCGGAAGACCAGGCGGACTCGAGGGTGGTGAAGTTTTTCTCGGCGGCGGTTTCGGCGAGGGCGTCGGCGGCGCGGCGCATGAGCGGTGCGGCTTCATCGGCGGCGGCGCGAGCGGTCGGATCCTCGAGGCGTTCGCGGACGGTGGCGAGCTGGCGACTGGCTTGCTCCTGGGAGTCGCGGAGCGTTTCGGCGTCGGCGGTGAAGGAAGGCGCGGCGGAGTCCTGCTGGCGAAGTTTCCAGATGGCGATGGAGATCTGGCGCTGGGTTTCGATGAGATCGTCGCCCGGGCCGCCGCCGGATTGGCCCGGTTGGGGACGGCCGCCGCCGGTGGCGTCTTCGCGGAAGATTTCGTCGAGCGGACGGACTTCGGCGAAATAGATGTCGCTGGTTGTGCGGCGGAGTTGCGCGTCGGGGCCGATGTCGTCGGCCCAGGCGAACCAGGTGATGAGCTGGTCGGGCTGGGCGGCGTGTTGCTCGAGGGAGAGGAGGTGAGAAAGCTGGGCTTCGAGCGTGCGGGTGTCGGAGGATCGAGAGAGCGGAAGGTAGGTGGGCTCGGCGTCGGCGATGCTGAAACCGAGACCGTAGTCGCGCAGTCCAAAGTCGTCGCGCGCTTCGGCCTGGAGATGGAGCTCTTCGAGCGGCGAGACACGGATGTCGCCGCGCGGGAAGGTGAGTTTCAATTCGGGGCGGCGATTTTCGAGAGCTTCGATGCGGATGTCGTTGGGCGCGGCGTTGGTGCGGGCGTCGTCGTCGACGAGGTGGAGCGAGTAACGCGCGGAGGTCGCGAGGGTGGTGGCGAGGCGGAAGCGGGTGCGGTCGGGGGTGGCCGGTTCGAGCGGGACTTCGCGGTTGTCCGCGGTGCGGAGGACGGCGCGGGCGACGGGTTTGTTGAACGCGAACTCGTAATCGAGGCGGGTGCCGACGACGGCGCTGATGCGGCGGGTGTCTTCGATGCGGCGGTCGTCGAGGCCGGTGTAGTCGGGGTAGTCGAGAGCGGCGTCGGCGCGGAGAAGGGCGGGGCGGTCGTAAACGGTGAGGGCGAAAGTGCGCGAGCGATCGTCGTCGTGCTCGATGTGATACGCGGTGTCGGCGGCGACAGAGGAAAGGGTGAAGGCGAAGACGGGGTCGGAGAGACTGCGGTGCATCGGCACGCGCTGGGCTTCGGCGCCGGTCGGCTGCCAGACGAGGGTGACGGCGGACGGGACGGCGTCGGCGGGAAAGCGAACGGAGACGACGACGGCGGAGTGGCGTTCGATTTCGGCGTCGCCCGGGGTGATTTCGAAATCGCCGGCGATCGCGGTGGCGGTGGAGGAGCGAGGCGGGGCGGGGCGATAGGCGCGAATCACAAGGAGTGAAACGGCGAGTGCGGCAAGCATGGCGACGATGTGCGCGGCGAGGAGGCGGCGGGCGTCGCGACGCGGGCGGCGATACCAGTTGGCGGTGTCGGCGTGGCGAAGGGCGTCGTCGATGACGCGGCGTTGGAGAAAGTGGAACGTGCCGCCGAGCGCGGGGAGTTGTTCGATGGCGGCTTGGAGCGACGAATCGGCTTCGGGGTGATGGCGGCCGATATAGCGGGCGGCGTCGCGGAGGGTGGTGCGGTCGCGCCACAGCAGCCAGACGGCGGCGGAGGCGGCGAGGACGAAGACGACGAGGAGGGCGGGCGCGGCGAAAGGGGCGAAGGCGGGCGAATGGCGTTGAACGAGGAGGAGGAGCGCGGCGATGACGGCGACGGCGGTCCAGAGGAAGGCGCCTTGGCGGTGGAAACGGGCGGAGCGGAGGTAGCCGGTGACGCGGCGGAGAACGTAGCCGAGGCGGAAGTCGATTTTGGGTGGTGGGGGGGCGAGAGGCATGTGGGCGAGGGCGGCGGCGAAGTGGGCGTGAGGGCGGTTCGTCCACTCGCTCACGCTCGGGGCTACGAGGCGGGGCGGCGGGAGAGGGTGAGGGAAAAGAGGCTTTCGAGAGCGAGGAGGGCGACGGCGAGCCAGAGGAGCCAGCGCCAGAGTTGCTGTTGGGATTCGGTGGTGGCAGCGGTGAGCGACGGCGAGGCGGGGGCGGCGGGACCGGTCGCGGTGGAGCCGCGGAGCGGGACGCCGAGTTGTTCCCACGTGTCGAAAGGGAGCGGCTCGGTCTGGCTTTCGACGGCGGGGACGTTGAGCGCGATGCGACGAGGTGGCGACGTGCTGAGTTCGTGGATACCGGGAACGGAAGGCAGCGAAGTGACGGAAGGGCGGCCGATTTCGGAGATGGCGGGTTGGGCGGGACCGCCGGCGGTGCGCTCGGCGAGGGTTTGGAGCCACGGCACGAATTTCGAGGAGAGAACCCACTGGCTGGCGGCGGGCGACCACCCGCTCCCCCAGACGACCAGGCGGCCGCGGCCGACGGGGACTTCGAGGACGGCGGGGGAGTCGTCGTCGAACCGGGCGACAACGGTGGCGCGGGTGTCGGTGGGCAACGCAACGGAGCGAGGCTCCCAGAAGCGGACGCGGGTGAAATCGCTGTAGAGCGGGTCGGCGAAGGGAGCGAAAAGCGGGTGTTGGAAATCGAGCTGACCGAGAAGGGCGTCGGGGCGGAAAGTGGCGGCGGGAGTCCAGTTGGTTTCGCCGGCGAGGGCGGCGGCGGTGGAGACGAGTTCTTCGCGGCCGAGAAGAACGAGGGCGAAGGAACCGGATTCGAGGCGGGAGCGAACGTCGGCGATACGCGCGGGGTCGAGCGGTTCGGCGACGATGACGAGCGCGGGGGTGTTGTTGGGTGGAAGCGTGTCGGTGAGAACGGGCGAAGGATCGCGCCAGCCGGTGAGGGCGCGTTCGACGTAGAAGCGGGCGTGTTGCGGGTCCGTGGAGTCGTGCGCGGCGAGGTAGACGATGGGGAGTTCGCGCGGTGCGGCGCGGAGGAGGAAGAGGCGGTTGTCGAAGGGTTGTTCGTCGCCTTCGAGGTCGAGACGGAGCGCGGGTGGGGCGTTGGACGGGAGGGGGAGGAGGCGGACCTCGTTGGCGCCGGGGAGCAGGGTGAGCGGCTCGGGTTCGCCGAAGGGGGCCTCGGTGGAAGCGTCGCGCCACTGGAGGCGAAGCTCTTGGGGTGCGTCGAACGTGCGCGAAATTCGGATACGGGCGGCGGGGCGTTCGGGGTCGAGATCGGACCAGCCGAGCCAGTGGAGGCTGGCGTTGCCGAGGATTGCAGGAGTGATCTGGCGGAGGATGACTTCGGCGTTGGCGGGCCAGGCGAGGTTGGCGAGGCCGGCGACGCGGGAACCTGCGGCGAAATCGGAGACGAGGACGAGTTCGCGGCGCGCGGCGGAGTCACCGGATTCCGCCATGTCTTCCCAGCGGGCGAGCGCGGCTTCGGAAGCACTGTCGAGCGGGGTGGGGCCCCAGCCGGGTGCGCGGGCGTCGAGGATCGAGCGCACGAAGGCGGTGCGGTTTTCCGGCGGCGTGGCGAGCCATTGGGTGGAGCTGACGAGCTCGGCGATGCGATCGCCGGCGGCAAGGAGGGCGAAGTGATCGGTGGGGCGGAGTTCGGCGGCGAGGGAGAGGACGCGGGACTTGGCGGCGTCCCAGGAACCGGAGCGCTGCATGCTGGCGCTTTCGTCGATGACGGCGACGACGTGGCGCGGGATGGTGGGGGCGGCGAGCGGGGGGACGCTTTCGCGGAAGAACGGGCGGGCGAAGCCGAACGCGAGGGCGGCGACGATGAGGCAGCGGAGAGCGAGGAGCAGCGGGTGTTGAATGCGGCTGCGGCGGTCGAGGCGCGGGGCGGAGGTATCGAGGAAGCGGAGCGTGCTGAAAACGACGCGTTCGCGCGTGGCGCGCCGGATGAGGTGGGCGATGATGGGGCCGGCGATGAGCGCCACGCCGGCGAGGAACCAGGGCGTGAGGAAGCTCATGGGCGGGGTGGAATGGACGAGCGGGCCACTCGCTCACGCTCGTAGCCACGAGGCTTCAGGTCGGAGCGGCCTTGGAGGAAGTGGAGTAGGGCGCGGTCGAAGGGTTCGTCGGTGGTGACAAGGAGACGGGTGACGCGAGCGCGGTCGAAAGCGGAGCGGAGTTCGCTGGCGTGTTCCTCGAGGCGGCGGCGGTAAGTGGCGGCGGCGCGGGCGGGGTCGACGTAGCGGGTTTCGCCGGACTCGATGTCTTCCCAGAGCGCGGGACGACCGAAGCCTTCGAGGGAGAGCTCGGCGGGGTCGAGAATTTGAACGGCGCGGATGTCGTGACGCGCGGCACTGAGTTCGGAGAGGGCGCGGGACCAGTCCGACGGAGGCGTGAGGAAATCGGAGACGATGACGATGAGGCTGCGACGGCGGGCGAGGCGGGCGATTTCGGTGAGCGCGATGGCGAGGTTGGTTTCGCGGCCGGCGGAGGGGCGGGCGAGGGAGGCGAAGACGTGGCGGAGGTGGCCGGGACGCAGGCGGGGCGTCACCACATCGTGGATATGTTCGTCGAACAGGGCGGTGCCGACGACGTCGTGTTGTTCGTGGAGGAACCAGGCGAGGGTAGCGACGAAGGTGCGGGCGTAGTCGGACTTCGTGACGCCACGGGCGCCGAAGGCCATGGAGCTGCTGGAGTCGACGAGGAGCCAGCAGCGGAGATTGGTTTCGTCCTCGTATTTCTTGAGGTAGTGGCGGTCGGTGCGGGCGAGGACGCGCCAATCGAGGTGGCGAAGGTCGTCGCCCGGGGCGTATTGGCGGTATTCGGTGAATTCGGCGGCCCAGCCGTTGAAAGGGCTGCGGTGAAGGCCGGCGCGGACGCCCTCCATGACGACGCGGGTGCGGAGCTCGAGGTCGCGGATGGCGAGGAGGGCTTGGGGGTCGAGGGACGGGGTAGAGCGGGAGGCGTAGGAAGGGGAAGGCCGCGACGCAGGCGATCGCGACGGGATCTGGCTCGGGACGTCGGGCCCCCCCTGGCGGTTCTCAGGCATGTGCGAGGGACGAGAGGAGTTTTTCGATGACGTGCTCGACGTCGACGCCGTCGGCCTCGGCGCGGTAGTTGAGGAGAATGCGGTGGCGGAGGACGGGCGCGGCGAGGACGCGGACGTCCTCGATCGTGGCGTGAGTGCGGCCCTGCCAGAGGGCGCGCGCCTTGGCGCCGATCACGAGGGCTTGGGCGGCGCGGGTGCCGGCGCCCCAGTTTACCCAGTTGTTAACGAAGGCGGGAGCGTTTTCGCCGCCGGGGCGGGAAGCGGCGGAGAGGCGGACGGCGAAACGGATCACGTCCTCGGCGATGGGCACGTGGCGGACGAGATTTTGGAAGGCGAAGATGTCTTCGCCGGTGAAGACGGGTTCGAGCGGGGCGGGGGAGCGGGAGGTGGTTTGCTGGACGACAGCGATTTCGTCGGCTTCGGCGAGGTAGTCGATGAGGACGTTGAAAAGAAAACGGTCGAGCTGGGCTTCGGGGAGCGGGTAGGTGCCCTCCATCTCGATGGGATTTTGCGTGGCGAGGACGAAGAACGGTTCGGAGAGCGCGTGGCGGACGCCGGCGGCGGTGACCTGGTGCTCCTGCATGGCTTCGAGGAGGGCGGCCTGGGTTTTCGGCGGCGTGCGGTTGATTTCGTCGGCGAGGACGAGATTGGCGAAGACGGGACCGCGGACGAACGTGAGGCGGCGACCTTCGGACGTCTCGGTGAGAATTTCGGTGCCGGTGATGTCGGCAGGCATCAGGTCGGGCGTGAACTGGATGCGCTGGAACTGAAGGTGGAAGACCTGGGCGAGGGACTTGACGAGGAGAGTTTTCGCGAGGCCGGGCGCGCCGGTGAGGAGACAATGGCCGCCGGCGAGGAGGGCGAGGAGGAGTTGTTCGACGACCTCGCGCTGGCCGACGATGACTTTGGCGAGTTCGGCGGAGACGCGTTCGCGACCGGATTGGAGGCGTTGGTAGGCGGCTTCGTCGGTGAGGGGCGGGGTTTGTGGGGGAAGAGTGGATACGGAGGACATGGGCATGGGGAGGTGGAGATCGGCTCGCTGGCGCTCGCCGCTACGAGCTAGTGGGTCATGGCGTAGAAGAGGATGTTGATGGCCATCGGGTAGGCCATTTTCTCGGCGAAACGCTCGAAGTAGGTGGGGTCTTCGCCTTCGCGTTCCCAGCCGTCGCCGAGGTCGGTGTTGTGGCAGATGATCGCCATCATGCGGCCCTTGTCGTCGAAGAGGGCGCGGTAGTGGACCTCCTGCGTGCCACCGTAGCCGTCGCGTTCGAACGTCTGGCCCGTCGAGAGGAACTGGTGGATGCTGGGCATCTGCGGTTTTTGTTTCAGGTCAAAAACGCAGTGGAAGATCGGGTGCTCGATGGGAAGCTCGGTGGGTTCGCGGTCAGGGAAGACGCGTTTGATTTCGTAGTAGAAATTGTCCCATTCCTCGTCGCCCCAGAAGTCGTCGACCATGAGGAAGCCGCCGTTGAGGAGGTAGTTTCGCAGGGCGACGACTTCGTCTTCGGAGAACTGCAGGCCGCCGGG